>CAJTXX010000051.1 GCA_910584145.1 uncultured Eggerthellaceae bacterium
ACGGCAAATGGCTTCGGATACAAGGAGGATAAAGCCATGAAGAAGACGAGCAAGGCACTATCGGGCATAGCGCTCTCCGCAGCACTGGCGCTCGGATGCGCCGCACCGGCGTTCGCAGCGCCTGACAACGCCGATGGCCCCTACGGCACTGAGGTGGGCACGCAGCAGCAGTACGTCAAGAAGCAGAACGAGACGACAGCGACCGATGTGAAGATCGCGACCGTGGTCACCAACATCAATGTGGCCGTGCCGCTCACGATCACCATCGTGGCCGATGCGGCAGGCACCGACATCCTCGCCCCCACGGCAGGCCTTAAGACCTACGACGGTGCCACCGGCGCGCTGCCGACGGATGGCTCGGGCATCACAGGGTATCGCATCGAGAACTACTCGACCTACCCCATCGCCATCAAGGGCATCGAGGTCACCGACAACTCCGATGGCGACTGGGCGCTCGTGGAGGCCATCGCCGCTGACAACCTGACCAAGACAGGCGAGTACGGCGACCTGGCGCTCACGCTCACACCCTCTGCGGCGAAGGCTGTGAACGCCGTTCCGACCGTGAATGAGGGCGACAAGTCCGGCGGCAACAACGCCGTGACCCTGTTCGATGCGCTCGGCGCCAAGCAGGAGCCGGGCTGGATCGTGGACCGTCAGGTATCCGACACTGAGCCTGCCATCATGGGGCTTTTGCTCGCGGGCAAGAACTCGGCGCTCAAGAACGTCAACGACGACTCGGTGCTCTTGGGAAGCGCAGATGACCCCAAAGACCCCGACCCCCTGAAGCCCGACGAGGCGTTCAAGATCATCTACACCGTGGGCGCGGCATCCACCGCGGCCTAGGGGCTGACCGATAGCGAGGAAGCGATATCCATGACCTACGCCGGCCATGACAGGGACGATATGAGAGCTGCAACGGAGCATGCGCTGTCTGCGCATGCAGGCTCCGGCCGGCCGTATCGCTATGGCATGGGACGGGGCGGCGCGCATGCTGGCAGCGCTGCCCCGCACCCGCCAGGGCAAGGGTGGCGAACGCCGGATGCGGGCATGCCGCTCTATGCGCAGCAGATCGCCTACCCGGCAGCTGCCCAGTACGTGCCCCCTGCGACCTCCATCCCGCAAGAGCCTGCCAAGAAGAAGCGGCGCAAAGCGTTCTGGATAGGGCTCATCGTAGCGCTTCTGTGCATAGCGCTCGCGGGGCTCCTCGTGCTGAACATGCTCGGCATCTTCGGCGGCAAGTCGAAGCGGCAGGGCACGTCCGGCCAGCTCGAGGGCAAGACGGCAGAGGAGATACAGGCCGAGCTCGATCGCGTGGTCGACGAGGGCATGTTCAACATCTCCATCGCAGCTACCGTGATGATGGAGCGCGGGGATGCGCCGGCGGAACTGCGCATAGAGAACGTGCCGGGCAACCGCTATTTGATGAAGGTTGGCATCGTGCGTGATGACACCGGAGAGCGCCTCTATGAGACCGATCTCATAGAGCCGAACCACCACATACAGCAAGACACGCTCGATGTGAGCCTTCCGAAGGGGACGTATGAGTGCACTGCAGTGTTCTCGGCCTACGACCCAGAGACCGAAGAGCAGATAGGCCAAGCCGCAGCCAAGATGACGATACAAGTGGCTGCATGACGGCGCGCTTTGGGGTCGTCCCGAGCATGAGGGCGGCTCTCAGGGAGACGATGAAGCGTACAGGGACGATAAAGGGATAAGTGATGACAATGGGAAGCACGCAGGATAGGCGGGAAGGCATAGCGGCGAGGGTTCGGCGTCGGGCGCTTCGCATCTTCATGGCGCTCTGCATGGCAGCGACCCTCTGCCCGGCGAGCGCGCTCGCGCAAGATGATGCTTACAAGCAGAGCATCGCGGATAAGGTGGAGGGCACCTCTACCACCTCAGGGGAGATGGGCTCTACCGCAGAGACGAACGTGGGCGTTGCGGTGACGAGCGACTTCGCCGTGGTAGTGGACAACGAAGAGCCCATCGTCATCGACGATGCGCGCGCTCTCGCAGATGGCCGCTTCGTGCTCAAAGGCACGCTCTCCCGCGGCGTTCCTATGAAGGAGGGCGCCACCTCCTACTACGAGTACAAGTGGGTGCGCGAGGCGTACGTGCCCGGAGAGGGCGCTGCGAGCGGCACGTGGGCAGAGGATGCGCCCTACAACGACGCGCAGGAATGGAAGCGCGCGGTGCTCGCCGACGCGGCAGACGAGGTGGCAAGCGCCGCTCTCGACCTCTACGAGGTGCGCGATACGCTCGATTTCGACAAGCAGGCGCAGTACCGGTATCGCCTCGTCGGGCGCGACCGGGCGCTCGAGCGTACCTCTGAGAACTCCGTCATCGTCGCCTGTACGGCTCACTACAAGGAGGCGAGCGTCTATGCAGGCGTTGCCGCGGGAGACATCTGCGCGACGGGGCTTCTGCACATCGGCGACCCTGAGCTGCATGCTCGTGAGCTCGGTGTGGGAAGCGCTGCATATGCGCTCTTCGTGCAGGCAGCAGAGGGCTATGCGCTCGATGGCGCTTACGATCTTGCTATCACCGAGCAGCTAGCGGTGAATGAGGGCAATGGGCACACGCCCTATCTCGAGCCCTTGCAGTTCATCCAGATACCGCTCTCCGATCGCGTGCCGGCAGATGCTGACATCTCGGTGCTCGGCATCGCCTCCTCAGGGGCCACCCAGGGCCGTGTGGGCCGCTTCACAGATGCGCAGGTGGTGGAGATAGACGGCAAGCGCTACGTCGAGATAACCTCAGGTGCCACCGCAGATGATGCAGACGCGCTCCTCGTCTGCGGCGCATACGCCATAACCTACAAGGCGAAGGATGCAGATGAGGTGGCGCCTGCCGTGCGGGTGACCTCGAAGGTGGAGGGTGCAGGCGGCCTCATCGACATCATGGGCACCCACCTGTTCGCGCAGGGCACGACCGTGCGTTACACGTTCTTGCCGAGCGCGGGGCATGCGCTCTCGAAAGTCGTGGTCTATGAGGGCGACATCGACGCTCCGGTATCGGTGCGCACCTACCGCGCAGGGGAGGAAAGCGACGCGTTCGCATCGAATCGGCTCGACTATACCGTAGCCCCGCAGAACAAGAAGGACCCCGCAGATGTCACCATCGTCGCGTACTTCGGGGAAGTGGACATGGAAGGCGTGGACCCGACAGTGCCGCTCATGGTGGATGCGCGTGTAGGTGCAGGCGAGGGCGCGGTGAAGATAGACGGTGGCACCGAACTTGCGGGCGGCTCTGCGGTGAAGGCGGTCGCGGCGGGTTCTGCTGCAACCATCCGCTTCATCCCGGGCGTTGCTTCGGTGCTCGACTATGTAGAGGTGGTGACAGGTGAAGGTGATGCGCGCACGGTCGAGCGCGTGCAGG
This sequence comes from uncultured Eggerthellaceae bacterium, assembly GCA_910584145.1. Classification (GTDB taxonomy): domain Bacteria; phylum Actinomycetota; class Coriobacteriia; order Coriobacteriales; family Eggerthellaceae; genus Adlercreutzia_A. The sequence continues at coordinate 3,379 of CAJTXX010000051.1, forward strand.
TGATAAACGATAGCCTGACGCTGCCGGCGGTTATAACCAACACCTCGGTCATCGCCTACTTCAAGTGGGGGACGCCGGTGGTATACCCCGACCTGTCGATCAGCTATGAAGAGGCAGAGCATGGCATCGTGGGAGAAGGCTCGCCCGCAAGCGCCCCTTACGGTGCATCGGTGAGCGTTCAGGTGGTGCCTGACAACGCGTACAAGGCAGAAGAGGTCTGGTTCACTTTCGATGATGATATGCAGCAGACTCGCTACCCGCTGCGCTACTCGGGGGCGGGGACGAGCTGGATCATCGATCATGTGCTCGCGGACATCACCGTGCACGCCTTCTTCGCCCCCACCTCTATGACGGTGAAGGTGGTAGCGGGGGACGGCGGCACCACGCTCGCGAGCTACACATCCCCTGCCGGCGCCAAGCAAGTCGACATAGCCGATATGCCGGGTGGCATCTTAGATGACGTTGCGGCCACCTCGGGCATCGTCATCACCGCGAGCCCTGATGTGGGGAAGGTCGCAGCAGTGTATTGGGTGGCAAAGGATGGCACAGAGCATGCGATCGAGGCGCGCGGCGGGGCCTATCCCATCCCGAATTCCATCCTCACAGGCGAGGAGTTCTCGCACATCAAGGTCGACTATGCCGATATCGCAGCAGATGCGCTCTCTATCGGCATCTCTATCCCTGATATGGGCGTACAGGCATACCGCACTGACAAGGCGGGTGCAGGCGCCATACCGCCGTCGGTAACGCTCATAGAAGATATCGACCCGAAGACGGGCCTCACTATGCGCGCGGTTCTGATGGACGGCTACGAGGGGCTCGTCATCACCATCGTGGATGCGACGGGTAAGCTGCTTGCAACGCTCACGCCTGACGATGCAGGCGCTTTCAGCGTGCCCGTCGAGCTCACCGACCCGGCGAACGCCATCGTCATCGCATGCACGCGCACAGGGGAGGTCCCCCCGCGCCGGGAGGTCACCGTCACTGCCACGACCGATGGCAACGGCACCATAGAGACGGGCGATAAGGTGCATTTCGAGGCGGATGAGGAGCTTGCTGATGTCACGTATGCAATCGAGGCGCACGAGGGGTATACGCTCGATCATATCCAGGTGAGCGGGCAGGGTCTCGCTCCTCTCGTGTTCGCCGGGCAGGCGGCAGCGGACGGCTGGGCGTTCACGCTCACTGCAGCCCAGATCGAGGCGGGATATGACCATGTGCATGCCGTGTTCAAGGGCCTGCCGCGCGACTACTACTGGGTGACCCCCATCATCGTGGATGAGAGCGGTGCCGAGGTAGCGCCAGATGCCGCGCTTGGAAGCGTCTCGCCGGCTGAGCGCTTCCAAGTGGCAGCAGGGGGTGTGGCTACCCTCACGTTCGCACCGCATGGCGCCTACCGCGTCGAGGTGGCCGTCGATGATGTGCGGGGCCCGTGGGGTAAGGCCGATCGCCTGAGCTATTCGATCGGCATGGACGGCGGCATCACGAGCGATACCACCGTGTATGTGCGCTTCGTCGCAGACGATAACGCAGAAGAGCGCGACGCGCATACGATCCGCGCGAGCGTGTTCGGGGGTACGGGCGGCGAGATATCGCCTGCGGGAGAGGTTCAGGTCTCGCATCGCGGCTCTGCTGCCTTCTCGTTCATATCGGCGCCGGGCTATCTCTTGAGCTATGTGGTCATCGACAAGGGCACGCCTTCCGAGACGGTCTGCACCCCGGGGATGCTCACATCCGCTGGGCAATACATCTTCACCGATGTGGTGACCGACCGCACCATAGAGGCGCACTTCGCCCTCGAAGAGGCTAAAGACGACATCGTGGTGTGGCGCGTGAGCGCTGGCGAGCACGGCAAGGCGACGCCGTCTGGCAGCGTCAATGTGCTCGTGTCGAAGGGCGGAAAGGATATCGAGATAACCCCTGATGAGGGCTATGTGATCGACAAGGTGTTCCTGAACGGGCGTGCCATCGCATTCGCGCAGGATAGCGCCTTCACGGGCACCGTGTTCGGCGGCACCTACCGGCTGCCTGCCGTGAAGGGCGGTGGCGGCACGTTCGTGGTCACCTTCGCCGCGCGTCCCTCGCAGGCAGCGGTGCATGTGAGCGTGAAGGGAGCGGGTGGCACGGCGAGCCCGAACGGGGACTCTGTCGCCTATATCGGCAGCGCCCAGACCATAACGTTCGTGCCTGACGAAGGGTATAAGCTCTCCTATGCGCGTTATACGACCGTGCGCGGCAGCTCGCCTGATATCGACATCACCCAAGAGGTCATCAGCGAGCGGTACTCGCACATCTTCACCGTGCTCGGTGAGACGTGGGTGGAGTGCGCTTTCGAGCCGCTCGGGCCCGGAGAGGTGCTGCCGTCTGATCCTGGGGAGGTCATCCAGATAACGGCGGTGAGCGTGGGCACGGGCAAGATATCGCCGTATGGCACCTTGAAGCTCTACCCTGGGGTGCCGACAAGCCAGGTGACGTTCGCCCTCGTGCCCGATGCGGGCTCACGTTTGGTCCAGCTCACGGTGGCAGGACGCGATGTGACGGCGGATGTGGCAGGCGGCATGTACACGCTCCATGCGAAGGATGTGCGCGCGGGAGATGAGGTGCGCGCGGTGTTCGAGAAGATAGAGCCCAAACGCGGGCGCGTCGAGCTCACGGCGGGAAGCGGAGGTCAGATCTCTCCTGCGGGCACCATCGAGGTGGCCATAGGCGAGCGCTTGCCCATCACGTTCATCCCCTCGAAGGACATGTCGGTCGATACCGTCGAGCTCACCTATATGAGAGCAGACGGCACCACCTCGACCGAGGTGAAGAAGTGGGCGCTCAACCGCTATACCGTGCCGTCGGTGCCGGAGGACCTCGTAGAGGTGCATGTCACCTTCAAGGATGCCTCAGGCAAGGTGCCGCCCAAGACCCGCAGCGTGCGGGCCCAGGTGGCGGGGGCGAGCACGGGCCTTGGTAGCGTGTCTCCTAGCGAGGATAAGCTCGTGTCGGTCGCGCAAGGCTCGGCTGCCCTGTTCACGTTCGCGCCGAGCGCGGGCTATCGCGTGAAGAGCGCCACCCTCGATGGCGGTGCCAACCTCGTGCAGGTGGGCGCGCGCTATGCCTACATCGACTACGCGATGCTCTCCGATGCGAAGACCTCTGTGCTCGAGGTCGCTTTCGAGCGGGTGCCAGTGAACCCCGACTACGTGAACGTCATCGTGAGCGTCACCACGGGCACTGGAGGCTCGCGCAGCGGCATCGTGGTGGGCGAGGGTGGCATGGTATCGCCCACGCAGCTCATGGTCGAGTTCGGCAGCGCCGAGTCCTACGAGTTCTACGTGATGCCCGATGAGGGGTATGTGATCGAGTCGATCGAAGCCTCGGTGGAGGGTGGCGCTGCAGTGCCGCTCGAGTACACCTCCCGCTATAGCGAAGCCCGCCCGAACGACGTGGCGAGCATCATCAAGGGTGGCCAAGCATCTGCCGAAGCTGCGCTCTCGGATGGAGCATCAGGCGAAGCAGCGCCTGCGCCCTCGGCCCATGAGACGATCAGCGCGGTGGACCCGGGGGATGCGCGCTACTACATATTCGGGCTCACCAACATCGTGGGCAACGTGGATGTGAAGGTGACGTTCGCAGAGCTTGCCGACGGGCAAGACGATGACGCCATCAACGGCGGCGGAAGCCGCGTGACGGTCGATGTCAGCTCAAGCGAGGGCGGGGTGGTATCTCCCTCTGGCACGGTGACGCTGCCTGAGGGGTGCACCTACCCCTTCCTGATCGTGCCCGATTCTGCCATGTGGGTGCCCACCTCGGTGGTCATAACGTATGAGGACGGCACGAAGCGCATGCTCGAGGATGTGGAGCCAGGCCGTCTGCCCATCAAGATAGAGCGCGGGATGGTGAGCATCTATGTCGCCTTCGAGCAGATAGGCGAGCCGATGGAGACCGTGAATGTGAAGGTTACGTCCACGGGCCCTGGTAGCGTGTCGCCATCTGGCAGCTTCCGTGTTGAGCGCGGTCAGTCGCAGTCGTTCACGTTCAGATACGCCACCAAGACCGCCCGCATCGAGTCTATCGAGCTTCTGCGCGGCGGGGTGGCAGAGGATACGAGCTGGGTCGATGCGTTCGAGCCTGAGCTTTCCATCTATAACGTCGATGCCGACATCGAGCTTTCGGTGGTGTTCTCCGAGGGCGATGAGGATAACCCGATGTGGGATGACATCAGCTATGTGGAGGTGGACGCCCGCGCGACGACCGAGGGCGCGCCCTCATCTGCGGGCGGCACCATAGAGCCTGCGGGGCGTGCGCAGATGATAGCCGGCGCGTCTTCCCAGACATATCTGTTCTACCCGAAGCGCGGATACATCGTCGAGAGCGTGACGGTGAGCGAAGGGATGGGGGCAGATGCTCATGTCGTGCGCACGCTCAGCGCAGATGAGCTCGCTGCTCGCAAGGTCACTGTCGCGAACCCCGAGGCCGATACCTCTGTGGTGGCGAACTTCATACCGGTGTTCTACGAGGTGGATGTGACCTCGACAGCAGGTGGCGCCTTCGACATAGAGGGGCTCGGCATCAAGGTGCGCCAAGGCGAGCGCTTGTCGCTTTTGGCAACGCCTGAGAGCGACTATGAGCTCGACCATATAGAGACGGGTGGCTTGGTCGTGCATGACGGGGCGGCCGCACCTGAGGCGGCCGGTCAGGTATCGCGCATGGCCACCCTCGGCAGCCGTGCATCCGATGAGTCCGAGCGCCATACGTTCGCGGTAGCAGGCCCCGGCAGCGTGCATGGCGTGTTCGCCGCAGATGATGCGCCCGCCCCTCCCGGGCCGGATGGGCCGGGCACGACGCCTGCTGCCTCGTGCACCGTCATCGCATCGTCATCTGGCAATGGCGAGGTGAGCCCGTCAGGTGCCATGAAGGTGGCATCTGGCAGCACGCTCACGCTCACCTTGAAGCCTGCGGTCGGGTTCTATCCGGCATCGGTCACCATAAGGGATGCGCAGGGCGAGCGCGCGGTTGCCAACGCCAGCCGTACGTTCTCGATGACGGTGACAGGAGATTGCGAGCTCATAGCGAACTTCAGCGCGGTGGCAGCCCCTGGCACCTCGAACGGCGCCATAAGGACCATCCGCACCCTGCGCTCGCTCGCCCAGACAGGCGATGGTGTTGCCATCATGGCGTTCGCGCTGGCTTCCGCTGCCTGCGCCGGCTGCGGCATCATGGTGCTCACTCGCCGCCGCAAGCAGCAGGAGGAGGAGTAGGGACGAGCGCAGACACGAGCAAGATTCCAAGAGAAAGGCCGCGAGCGTGTGCTCGCGGCCTTTCTTGCGCCTAAGAGAGATCTGGTGCCCCTGACAGGAATCGAACCTGCACACCCGGTTTAGGAGACCAGTGCTCTATCCATTGAGCTACAGGGGCACGCCGACAATTCTATCATGCACGCCTAAGAGCGGGCGTACAGAGCCAAGCCGCGTTCTAGTTTATCCACATACAGTTGGCCGGTGCTGCTGAGCGGCTGTCCCGGGCGGCACACGTAACCCAGATGCAGCTTCACGTCGGTGTCCAGCGCTACGGTGGTCAGGCTGGAGCCGTCGGCGATGCCCACCAAGATACCGCTCGTGATGGTGTAGCCATTCAGCGCCGTGGCCAGCTCGGAGAGCGACGCGCGGTCGGTGCACAGCACCCGCTTGCTGCGCGGCGTGCCAGCCAGCGCCTCCTCGGCGAATGCGAGCGGCGCATCGTCGCCCTGGTCGAAGCAGATGTACGGCCATCCAGTCAGGTCGTCCAGCGACAACACCGCTGCGTTCGACACGGATGGCTCACCGGCAGCGCCACGCGCGGCGCGCTTTCGGCCAGCTTCACGAAGGTCAGGCCCGCATCGGCGATGGCCGCATCGAGCTCGGCCGCCGTGTCGCTCGTCTGCACGATGACGCCCAGCTCGCTCGTGCCCGCCGCCACGTCTTCCAAGACGCCAGCCGTGGTGCGGTCGCGCAGCGCATACGTGTACTCCTCGCCGCCGAGCGACAGCACGGTGTGCGCGAACGCCTGCACGCTGAACAGGTAATGCTGCTGAGAAACCGAGAACGTGACCATTACTTCCCCTCCCTTTCGTCGATGAACCGCGATGCCTTGTGCTCGCTGGAAGTGCCCAGCTTACCGGCATCGTACACCAGCACCTTCGCCGGGCGCACGCCGGTGTGGGCTTTCAGCGCACCCTCAACGCGGCGCGACACCTCGTCGAACGGCTCGTCGGAGCCTTGCGCGCGCTCCACCGACACCTCGTAGCGCGTGGTGAAATCCTCGTTGTACACGCGGATGCTGTACTCGCCGGTCAGGCCGCGCTCGGCGCGCACGACGTATTCGATGTCGGTGGGGAACACGTTCACCGCGCCCACGATGAACATCTCGTCCTTGCGCCCGGTTATGTGGATGCGGGCCAGCGTGCGCCCGCAGCTGCACGGCTCGTTCGACACATAGCCGATGTCGCCGGTGCGGAAGCGGATCATCGGCCGCGCCTTCTTGCACAGCGTCGTGTACACCAGCTCGCCCAGCTCGCCGGGGGCCAGCACCTCGCCGGTGTTCGGGTCGACCGTCTCAACCAGTATCTGGTCTTCCACGATGTGCAGGCCGTCGTGCGCTTCGCACGCTGCCGCGCACGCGCCGTAGATGTCGGAGAGCCCGAAGAAGTCGACCACCTTCGCGCCCCACAGGTTCTCGATGGCCTCGCGCGTGCTGGTGATGGAGCCGCCCGGCTCGCCTGCTACGATGATGGTATGGATGTTGAAGTCGGTGCGCGGGTCGAAGCCCTTCTCTTTCGCCTTCTCGCCCAGCTGCCAGGCGTAGGAGGGGCTGGTCCAGATCATGGTGGGCTGGTACTGCTTCAGCACGAACAGCAGGCGGTCGCTCGGCACCGCGCCCACCCAGATGGCGAGCGCCCCCAGGCGCTGCGCGCCGATGACGTCCGGGCCGCCCACGTACAGCGCGAAGTTCAGACCATGCACATAGCGGTCGTTCGGGCGCATGCCGGCCTGCCAGAACAGGCGCGCCTCGGTGTCTTGCCACAGGTCGAAGTCTTCCTGCGTGAAGGGGCTCACGGTGGGCACGCCGGTAGAGCCGGAGCTGGTGGCCATGAACACCACGTCCTCCTCCGGCACGCTGCACATCTCTCCGAAGAAGCTGCCCACGTGCTGCGTGTCGCGCTCGGTCTTCTTGTCGATGAACGGCAGGCGCTCGATGTCCTTGAGCGTGCGGATGTCGCTCGGCTGCACGCCGGCCTCGTCGAATGAGCGCTTGTAATAGACGGTGTTGTCATAGGCGTAGCGCACCATCTCTTGCAGGCGTTCAAGCTGCATGGCCTCGAGCTGCTCGCGCGGCATGCACTCTATATCGGGGTCGTAATACTTCTGGTCGTACGGGATGTTCTTCTTTGCCATGTCGTCTCCTGGTCGGTTCGTGCTGGCGCGGCGCGCAGCGCGTTCAATGAAACCAAAAGAGGCCGCGCGGCACAATACGAAACGCTGCGGGAAGTTCAGATGGCGCGCCATCTGAGAATGCGATGGCAGGGCCGGACGATATGGCGTGACGATGCTCTGCGCTCGCGCGGCGCGCAAAAAGCCCCCTCCGCGCGGTGGCGAGAGGGGGCTTTGGGTGGTGCTGGCCAGTTGGCCGTTGATGCGAGCTGCGCGTTGGCGTGCAGCTCGCGGTATGCCTCTACTGGTGGTCGGGGTAGAGGTTCATGCTCGCCTGGATGGCGGGCTCGGTGGTCCAGCTGGCAGCGTAGCGCGCGATCCAGTGGCCCAGGGCGCGGAATATCAGCAGATACAGGAATGCGGTGCAGAAGCAGCTGATGAGGTACAGCAGGAAGTACGCGGGCAGCAGCTTGCCGATGATGGACAGTACCGAATAGGCCGCAGCGTACTCGTAAGAGGAGTACGCATAATCGCCCATGGCAGCAAGCCCCAAGATGTCGCCCCCGATGCCGATGGCCGCGATGCCGAATACGATCATGTAGACGACGAACAGGCAGACACCCACGATGAGCGCGGGCACGAGGCAGATGAAGAACAGTGAACCAGGGTTCTTCTTGAAGGAGGCCCACAGAGCGCTTATATCGAAGCCAGCGCCCAGGCGATCGGCCACTGCGGCGCGCATGCAGGCGAGATAGCTGAAGACGGACACGAAAAGCCCGAGGGCGATAGCCGCGAGCCATCCGAGGATGGGCACGAAGGCCAATATGCCGCCGGCGATACCGCCTGCCAAGCTGAACACGAGGATCAGCACGAACCAGAACAGGCCGGTGATGAAGGTGCGGTTCGCGAAGATGCTCTTCGGCATGGGCTCGATGCGACCGAGCGGGAGCTGGCGCGCCCAGCGCATGCAATAGCCGGGAACGATGAAGTTCAGGATGGGCACGAGGTTGATGAGGCCCAGCAGCATCACGCGGCCGAACCAGCCGTCGCTGTTCTTGATGTCATCCCAAGCGCTGCCGACGCAGCCCTTCTTGTAGGTTTGCGCGGGCTGCTGGGGTGCGGCGGCCTGCACGGTCGGCTGCGGCTGCGGGGCGGTCTGCTGGTAGGGCGCGGCTTGCGGGGCAGCCTGCTGATACGGCGTCGCCTGAGCTGCGGCCTGGGCGGTCGGCTGCGGCTGAGCCTGCGCGGCTGCAGCCGGCGTCGCCTGAGGCGCGGCCGTGGCCGCGGTGGCAGTTGCAACAGGCTGCGCGCTCGCTACCGGCGCTGCGTCCGCCACAGGCTGCGCCTGCGCCGGCTCAACGGGGATATGCACGGTGCCCGCCGGAACAGCCTGCGCTGCCGGCTCGACTGCGCCCGCCGGCTGCGTCAGCTCTTCGCCGCAGCTGAAGCACACGGCATTGCCTTCTGGATTGTCTTTCCCACACTTTGGACAGATCATCTCTTACTCCTTTATGCTCTCAGGCGCTATCCGAGCGCCTTTATAACCCTGTCAGCTGCCTCGGTTATGGACAGCCCGTCAACGTCGACCGTCACGTCGGCGTATCGTTCGTACAGCGGCACGCGCTCCTCGTAGAGGTCAGCCAGACTCATGCCGCGCTGCCGCCGCATGACCACGCCGCGCTCGTCGAAGCCGGGGAAGCGGCTCTCTAGCTCAGCCAGCCCCACGCGCAGGTACACCACGCGGCCGTGCTGCGCTAGATGCTCCATGCCCTCGTGCGAGTAGATGGCCGAGCCGCCGGTCGATATGACCGCGCGGTTGAATTCCAGATCAGCCAGCACTTTGCCCTCGACCTCGATGAACCCGTCGGGGCCCAGCGTGTCGATCAGCCGCTGCAACGTCTTGTCGCAGCGCTGCTGGATGATAAGGTCGGCGTCTACGAACTCGTAGTTCAGTATCTTCGCCAACACCACGCCCACGGTCGACTTGCCCACGCCGGGCATGCCGATCAGGACGATGTTGTCGCGTGACCGGTCGGTGCTCTGGTCAGGCATCGTGCCTCCTCTGCTTTCGCGTCGCAGCCGTCCGTTCAGCTGCGAGCATCATAGTACATGTTAAACCTGTGCGGATAGGTCATCTGAAATCGAAGCGTCAGTTTTCCGTGGCTTCTTCTTCAATGGGAACGCCTCTGACAGCACGATGGCGGCGAAGATCAGCACGAAACCCGCCAGCAGGGGCAGCGTCAGCGTCTCGCCGTAGAGCGCCACGCTGAACGCCACGCCGAACACCGATTCCAGCGACAGCAGCAGCGCGGCTTGCGACGGATGCACGTATTTCAGCGCGGTGTTCTGGAACACCATGGCCACGCAGGTGCACATGATGACCAGGTACGCCATGTTCCCGAAATACGCCGGCGGTATGGTGGCGAAGGCGGGCATGGGCTCGGTGGCCGCACCCACCACGATGCCGAGCGCGCCGCTTATCCAGAACTGGTATACGGTGAGCGCCACGGCGTCGCGCGTTTTGGCCAGCACGGCGGTGGCCACCATGTGCGCGCCGAAGAAGAACCCGCCGATGATGGTCATCAGGTCGCCGAACTCGACGGCGAGGGAATCGCCCGAGAGCGATACGAACCCCACGCCGGTTATGCACAGCGCCGCGGCTATCAGGTTGTAGCGCGTGGGGCGCCGCCGCGTGACGAACCAGAACATGAACGGCACCAGCACGCAGTAGATGTCGGTCAGGAAGGCGTTCTTGCCCGGGGTGGTGAAGTTCAGCCCCACGGTCTGCGTCCAGTAGGCGGCGAAGATGAGCAGCCCCAAGATGCTGCCGCCGCGCAGCGTGGAGGCGTCCAGCGCGCGGCGCATGCGGCCGGCGAACACGATGCTCAGCACCAGCGCGGTGGCGAGGAAGCGCACGCCGATCAGCCATGCGGGCGGGAAGGCGTCGATGGTGTCCTTCATGACCACGAACGAGCTGCCCCAGATGAGGGCGGCGGCCACGCACATCAGCTTATATACGAGGGGAGGCAGGGGATGCAGGCGCGACATGTCAGGCGGTGCCCCCGTGGTCGGGGCGGGTGGGGGCGGAGTGCGCGTTGGTGCTGCCGGTTGGGCCGGCGTTCGGGCTGGCGGCCGCACCGCTGGTTGGGCCCGCGGGCTCGTCGGCGCCCAGCGCCACAGCTAGCGCCGTGCCCTTCGGCGTGCGCCGCGGCAGGTAGTTCGCCACCACGCCCACGCAGATGCCGGTTGCCGCGAAAGCGCCGCACGCCAGCCAGTTCCCGAATGCCCACGCGGCCACCACGGCCAGCGCCAGCAGCACCAGCGCGGCGATGGCCAGCACCTTCTGCGCTTTGAAGCTGCGCGAGTCGAATAGCTCGGCGGCACGCATGCGCTCGCTCACGGCTTCGGGGTCGGCCTCGGTCGGGGCCACGTGGTTCCAAGCGCGGAAGCGCGCCAGCACCTCGGGGTCGTGCAGCACGGCCTGCATCTCGTCGGTGGTCAGCGCGGGGAGCTGGTCGCGGCGCTTCTCGCGGCCCAGCAGCAGGTAGGCAGCGCCGGCGGCTGCTAGTGCCAGCGCGCATGCTGCGAGCACGGCTATGTTCATGCCGAGGGTGTTCACCACGCCGCTGCTCCAGGTGTCGGTCCATGCCTCTTCCTCGGCGCGCGCGGCGTCGGCCCGCGGGCCGGTGTGCGCCTGCTTCGCCTCGACGGTCAGGTTCGGCAGCCAGCTCACGGGGAACAGGATGTGCGCGTTCGCGTATTGGCCGGCCGGCACCGCGGGCACGGTGTAGCTGACCGTGCCGTCGAAGCCGATATCGAACTGCCCGTCGGCGCCGTGCCCCCACGCCAGCACTGTCTCGTTCGGCTCGACGGCGGCGCCCTTGGGCACCGGCAGCTGCACGGTGGCTATGACGTTGCTCGTAAGCGCGTCGTCGCGCGCGGGCACGTAATCCCAGTACATCTCAGCTACGTCGTCGAAGGCGGCCACGGCATCCGATACGGTGTAGTCCACCTCGAAGAGCATGTGCGCGCCGGTCTGCTGGAAGAACACGTACAGCGCGCGCTGCCGCTCGTCGAGCGCCCAGCTGTTCGCGGCGGGGAAGGCCGGCGCGTCGTCGCCGGTGGCGTCGCGGAACCGCTCGGCCATGTTGCCGCCAGAGCCCTTCACCGCCTGGCGCCATTCGGAGTCGAAGCTGGTGGGGGCGAGCGTCACCCAGTCGCCGGCGATGTTGCCCGCTTCGTCGGCCTGCGCGGCGCGCACCTGCGCCACGCTCACCTCGGCATCTGCCGGAAGGCCGGTGAAGGCCCAGCGCAGCACGTCGAACTGGCCGTCGAAGGCGAACGTGCGGTGCTCCACCACGTGCATGGAGCCGGTGGTCTGCACCTGCGCGGTAACGGTCAGGCTGGGGTTCTCGAAGGTGCCCTGCGCGGCGTGCGCGCGGGCGGGCGATGCGGGCATGCAGAGAGCCAGGGCCCCTATGGCAAGCAAGGCCGTGAGCGCCGATCGCAGGCTTTTCTGTATGCGTTTCATCATCCGTTCATTATAAACACGCCGATAAAGCAAAGAGAGCCGCATTCGGCAGCTCTCTTCGGCTTGGCGGGCCGCATAGCCACGGTGTCCCTCTTCGCTCGTGTCCGGCATCGCGTTCGACGGAAAGGTCGTCCGGCAGGAGCGGTTGATTCGCAAAGCCAGCCGTACACCATAGCTGCTCAGGGATGATCCATGCT
>CAJTXX010000052.1 GCA_910584145.1 uncultured Eggerthellaceae bacterium
CGCATCCTCCCCTGCGTAGGGGCCGAGCTGGCTCGACCCGTTGTGACGACACAGAAAGACCCCGCAGGTGTGCACAGGTCACAACCCCACAGCCCCGCTGCGCCAAGCAGCGGGTGAGGGTCGCTGGTCAGATGACCCTCACCCGGCGCACATCCTCCGTGCGCAACGCATCCTCCAAGTGCGGGGGAGGGGCGGACCACGGTCCGCCCCTACGGCTTACGGTTCAGGCTCAGGTTCTGGTTCGGGTTCTGGCTCTGAGGGGGTGGCCAGGCGCACCGTGTAGGTGAGCCTGGCGACATCGAGGGTGCGTGCGGTGGTGGTGGGGTTGCCGATCCAGCTTGTCGGGAGGATGACCTTGTAGAGGAGCTTCAAGACACTCGGCTCAGCAGCGCTTCCCGCAGGGAGCACATATCCGGTCTCTAAGGGCTCATCCCCCTCCATCAAGATCTCGTTTCCTTGCGCATCGGTGATCTTCGACACCACGCCCCCATGGGCCACATCCATCGCACTCGCAACTCCCTCTGCTTCCACCACGAGCTCTGTTGTTGCGAGCTGGTTCCAGGTGGCTGCCGGGTAGAGCGCCCGAAGGCCTGTGCGCGTGGCATAGTCATCCAACCCCGTCCAGGTGGTCTTCAGGGTGGCTATCTGCAAGGGCTGCTGGGTGGTGGACCTGACCTCTCCTGTTGCCGCATCCACGCGCCCGTAGGAGCCGCCCTCTGCCTCAGGGGAGGCGTAGGGGTCGAAGCGCATGGTGAGGACAGCCGGAACAGAGCCGGTGAGCTGCATGGTCCACTGGGAGTAGAGGCGCACGACCCGGGTCGATGTGCGATACGCCGCATCACTTGCCCCTGAGGAGGGAGCGGGATCGAGAACGTATCCGGTGGTCTTCGCCTCCGGTGTCTTCTCCACTCCCCTCACATAGGGGATGCCCTCACCGGCTGCAGCGGCAGCCTTCACGAGGTCGGCCACAGTCGTCTTCTGGCCCGGCAGGTAGGTGGAGGTAGCGGATGCATCCACCGCCCAGGAGGCGAGGGACTGACCGTTGTTCGTGAGGTCTTCTTGTCCCCGCGGGATGACGTCTGAGATCGAGGTGAGGCCATCTACAGAGGATACCGTCCTATACCCGCTTCCCTCCTCCTCATCAGCCATGAGGTAGTCGATGCGATAGACCGCACGCGCCCACTGGGCCTCGGCCCGGATCTCAGAGGCGCGGACCTGCTCTCCCTCCTCGGTGGTCTCGGTGACAGGTCTCAAGGGGACGGTCCAGGTGGCGGGGTCTGTGTCATAGGAGAAGGTGTGCTCGGCATCCCCCTCTGTGACCTTCCACCCTGCGAACACATACCCCTCCCGCTCGAAGGGCTGGAAGGTGCCGCTTGTGGTCCCTTCGTCGTTGGGGAGGGTCACCGTGGTGCCCGCCTTGGTGGTCGCGAACGTGGTGGCGGATGCCTTGGCGCCTTCTGGCAGGTCGGATCTGATCTGTCCCCCGGCCCCGTCGAGGGTGAGCGTTTGGTAGTCGGTCTTGATCCAGTGGGCTTTGAGGTAGACCCCGCGCTCGTCGGTGACGAGGGCCTCAGCTACCGAGGTGGCCGCCCCGAAGAGGGTGTCAGGCTTCAAGCGAAGAGGCTCGCCTGACTCATCTCGTGTCCAGGCAGACCAGCCCACGAACCCGAACTCACCGCTCGCATCCGTCGGCAGCGCCTCCGGTGTGGTCCAGGGACGCCCGTAGGTGGCCTGGAACAGAAGCGGCCCGCCTTCTTCCTGGGCATGCCAGCCGCCCTCTGAGGCATCCTCGCTCAGAGAGGAGATGACGTCTTCGAGGAGCTTTATCTGCTCTTCGCTCGGGGTGCCTTCCATGTCGATCTCAGGGGTGGTGGCAAGGGATATCAGGTACTCGTTGGCCTCCCAGGTGGCGAAGAGCACGCTTGTCTTGGTGGCGGCAGCCGGGGCGAGGCGACCGTTCAGCACATCCCCTTCGAAGATGAGGTTCGCACGCGCAGCCGCATCTCCTAAGGGCGTTGCCACCGTCGACCAGGCGAACGCTGATGTGGATGCGTCCCCTTCTGTCCGCTCGTATTGGCGCATCCCGTATCCGCGGGCGGTGACGGAGGTGGCGCCGCTAAGGGCGTTGCTCGCGGTCGTGGCGGCGGCCTTCTCGATGGAGGCGGCCATCTCCTCGCCGAACGCCTCGCCCAAGTGCTCTGCCGACAGCCACGTCCCGCTTGGATACCACGTTAAGGTGCGCGTCTTCGGCAGGCTCACACCAGAGACATCCTGAACGCCCGCTCCTGCCTCGTAGCGCACATCATATACCCACTTGGCGAAGAGCTCGACGGTGTTGTAGGTGCCAGCCGGGATGCCACGCCCCTTGGCACCTGAGTCGGCATCGGTGGCGATGACACACGTGTCCTCTTCATAGGTGGGGGATGCATACCAGCCCGCGAAGCGGTATCCCGCCTTCGCGCCCTCGCCCATGAGGCTCGCTTTGAGACCGGCGTCATCTGCTGAGATGCCCTCCTCGCCGAGGAAGGTCCTCACCGCCTCAGGGGGTACGGCCGCATCTGTCGTGAGCGGATGGTAGACCACCTGCTGGGTGGAGTCTCCCCAGATGGCGTATAAGGTGAGCTCGCCTTTGGAGTTCGCGGTCTTGCCGGTGGCTAGGATGTCGTTTATCGATATGACCTCTCCTGGTTTCCAGCGGGCGGTGAGGTCCACACCCGGCCGTGCCGTCTTGTTCTCGGTGTCCCAACCGACGAGCATGTGCCCTTTGAACTTCACACCCCAGCTCATCTCAGGGAGCGTGATCGACTTCACCGATGCGTCCTCAAGGCCCTTGTACCCTTCAGTCAAGAGCTTGAAGCGGTCCGCTCCGCCCTCAGGGGCTGAGATGTCCATCCCGGATGCCGCACCGGCAGAGGCGCTCTTCAGGTCGAACAGCACCGAGAAGGGGCGTATCTGGAACTGGGCTGTGAACACGAGGTCTTGGGTCTCGTCTTGAGGCCGGATGGCAGCGGCGGCTCTCGCCACATCGAAGGTGACGTTGCCGGAGGCATCCGGCACGGCAAGCCCGCCTTCGATCCCGCACGCCGCAAGGTCTCCCTTGCCGCCCGACCATCCGCGGAAGATGGCCTCACCTGATGGGGTCTTGTAGACCGGGGTCCCCACCACGATCGGAGGAGTGTTCACCGAGAAGGTGCCCGGTTGGCTAAAGCCCGCGATCGTGCCCTGGTAGATGAAGCGGATGCGCGGGGTCACCGGTGTCCAGTGGGCGACGAGCGTGAACGAGCCGATGTAGCGGGCAGGGACCTTCGCCTGTGCGCCCTTGGCGGCCGTCGCCCCGAAGGGCCCTCCTGTCCAGCCGTCGAAGGCATAGCCTGGGCGCACCGGATCGGGGATCATGAACTCGCCGGTCTTCACCGTGAATATCCTGACGATCCTATCCTGTGCGATATCCTCAGGGCTCCAGAAGTCCTCTTCCTTATCTCCGGGTTTTCCGGACATGTCGTAGGTGATGGTGTAATCCTCCTCCTGCCAGTGGGCCTCATAGGCCCTATCCCCGAAGGAGCCTTCAGGTAAGGTGTATGTGGTCTTGGGGGAGGTGGGCTCGATGCCGCCCACGCCCGTCCAGCCGAGGAACCTATACCCCGGACGCGTGAGGGCGGGGATCTCGACAGATCTGCCCGTCTCGTAGCTCGAGGCGCCGGCACTCCCCCCTGCCCAGGAGTAGTCCTCGCATCCGAACACATACGTGATGGCGTTGGTGTTGGCCTGCCAGACCGCATCAAGCGTCACGTTGCCGATGGTGCCGGGGGTCAAGCGCCAGCTTCCGTCCTCTGCAAGCTGCACCGGACCCGACCAGCTCGCAAGGGTGTATCCGTCGCGTTCGACCTCTGGGAAGACGGGGTCGCGGGTCACATCATAGGTGGTGGTATGCACTGACCCGTCCACCCCTGGCGAGCTGCCGCCGTTTAAGTTGAACGTGGCGGTGTAGGTGACCACATCCCAGCTCGCCGTGATGGTGTTCGAGGGCTTTTCCTTATCCCCTTCGGCCGCAGCCGGGAAGAGGGCCTCGATGGCGGCTTGGTTCAAGTGCGCCATGTCGTGGAGCTCGAAGCGCTCACCCGCACGGACATCCCCCTTGAAGGCATGCGCTTCGTTCACCGACGCATCCGCGTAGGTGATCTCCACCCCGACAGCGCTCCTCGCCCAGGTGCCCGACCAGGTGCGGAAGGAGTATCCGCGGTAGGGGAAGATGCGCGAGGCGGAGGCGAGGGTGTATCCGGCCTCTGTGTCATCGACCTCAGAGGGTGCTGCGTTCTCATCTCCGGCGAACCCTGGCGCGTAGTTCAGGATGTAGCGGGCAGGGCCGATCACCCGGTAGAGGGTCATCGACTTCCTCACATCCCAGGTGCGGTTCTGGGACAAGAGCCCCTCAGGGGCGATCGAGGCCGCAACATCTATCGCCCAGCCGCTGTCTGACTGAGTGCCCTCCACATAGACGTTCGGGACGTCCACCACGAAGGTCTCCACATGCCCCCAACCGGCTTTCGCGTTCGGTGTTGCCACCCGGCGCGCCTTGGCGGTCACAGCGCTATGGGTGACCTCTTGGGGATCTGCGTTGTTCACGGCGACCCCCGCCACCTTGCCGCCCCGAAGGACGGGAAGCTCTGTGCTCGCCCCCGAGAGCACATCTGCTCCTTGGACGTAGTAGGCCCACGCGCTTCCCTCACCGATGAGCGCAAGGTCTGGCTTGGGTTCTGCCCACTGGCCGTCCTTTGCCACATAGGCCCGCCAGGTGTCTGAGGAGTTCACCTTGTAGGTGACCTTGGGCACCTCTGCCCACTGGGCATAGAGGGTGACGGTCGTCTTGTATCCAGCCATCGCACCACCTGTGGCGCTCTCCTCACCCGGAGGGGCCGCTCCTGCTATCTGGCCGGGCATCTTGTAGGTAGCAGACACCCAGTCATCCGGGGAGGTGGGAGTCTCGGTCAAGGTCCACCCTAAGAACTCTTCCCCTGCATGCTCTGCCGTCCAGTCGACAGGTGTGCCTGAGGCATTGCCCAAAGCGTCAGTGTTTAGGTTATCCGGGCTCGGGAGGCGCAGATAGCTCGTGCGCCCTGAGCTTTGGGAGGAGAAGTTGAGCTCTCCGTGGTTGCCGAAGCCGCCAGGGGTCGTGACGTTGCGGTTGCCCGACCAGTTGAACACGCGCTTCTTGGCAACGCCTGTGTCTTGGAACTGCACAGGATAGGTGATCTCGGTCGCCTGGCAGAAGAGGTTGAAGGCGGGCGGGGTCGCGTATTGCTGGACCTCTTTGCCGTCCTCTCCGGTCACCGTCACCGGCTTGCCCGTGCGGTCGAACAGGGGCAGGGGCCCGAAGATGTTCTCGTAGAAGAGGTCTGTCGCATAGGGGCGGCCATAGATGATCTTATTCCCTTCCATGTAGCCTTCTGCCTTCTGGAGGTTGGTGGTCCGCTCGCCTGCCTGCCAGGTATAGAGAACAGGCGTGCCTGCCTGGTCGCGGTAGGCAAAGGAGCCACCCCGGGCGAAGTACCAGCCCACATCCTCTATGCTCTGCGCCGCAGTGAGATTCTGAGGGGTTGTCTTCGAAGGATAGCGGGCGGCGATGTAGCCATAGGCAGACGGCATCGTGAGCGAGGAGATCATCTGCTCATCTGCCACCGACTTGCCCGTCTTCTTCAGCTGCGCCCACCACTTCCTCTGAGCGCCGTCGCCTTCGTATTTGACCTCGAACTTGGCGGACTTCAAGGAGCGGGTCTGGGCGGCCGGGGATACCGTGAGATCGTATCCGTTCGCGTCCTGCCAGCCGGTGTTCGCACCCACCGGCGTCACCCCGTCTGCGTCATAGACCACACTTCCCGTCTGGAAGGTGAGAGACACGCTCGGCACCGGCGTTGAGAAGTAGCCGCGGTAGGTCCAAAGCTCAAGGCCGGCACTTGCGCCGAGCTTGTTGCGCTCGATGGCGGCGGGGTCCACAAGCGAGACCTCCCCGTAGTAGTTGTAGCCGCCCACATTGGGCCGCTCCATGAGGGCGCTCGCCTGGGCGTCCTCGCCTGTGCGCCCGGGCGCGTAGGGGCCGCCGTAGACGTAGACGTTTGAGGTGATGAGGTAGTCGGGGCGCACATCTGCCAAGGTGCGGGAGGCGAAGAAGCCGTTCAAGACCTTGGTGAAGGCAGGGCCTATGGTGATCTTGGAGGTCTCTTCGAGCTCGTCGAGCTTGTCGGTGTCATCGTTTGCCTTGGCCTGCTCGAAGGCGCGCATCTCAGGGTCCTCAGGGTCATAGAGCATGGCTGTGCAGCCTTCGAACATGTCCTTCATGCCGCTTTCCGCCGTCCCCCATTGGTTCACCGATCCCGGGATCTGGGAGCTGCCGACACCGGTGAGGTCGATCTCGGTCAGGGCCGCGCATCCGGCGAACATGCTCCTCATGTCGGTGGCAGAGCCGATCTGGGTGGCACGCTGGGTCGCCTGGGCTGCGGTGGTGGCATAGACCTGGATGTTCGCCGAGAGGAGCGCACGCCTAAGCGAGGTGCATCCCTCGAACATGGAGGCGAGCGACACCCCTGCGCTCGACTGGGCGATCCCTCCGATCTCGGCGGTCTCAAGGCGGGTGCAGCCGGCAAAGAGATACGACAGGTCGGTCGCATTCTTCCAGGTGGCATCTCCCGCAAGCGTGATGCGCCCGACGCTGCCCGGCTCTGCCTTGTATCCCGCATACGTCATGGCAGCGCATCCGTAGAAGGCATAGGCCGCACTGCCTCCTGTGGCCGTCGCACCTGAGCCCTTGCGGGCAACCCCTCCAAGGCTGCTCAAGTCTATCTGGCCGAGACGGGTCGGGTGATCGAGGTCGGTCGCGGCGAACATGGCCCTCGCCGAGAGCACGGCGGACTTGGTGGCCAAGGTCGTCGCCATCTCCACGCGCCCGGGCTCGGAGGCAGAGGTCGTGAAGGAGCCTTGGAAGATCTCATCGAGGATGCAGCCTGTCGCGCATCCGGTGTCGGTGAGCACGATCTCAGGCGCATCGAGGCCGGAGGGGGCGGTCGCTATACCTGCGAAGGCGCGGGTGAGGTCAGCATCTGTGGAGCCCAGGTTCGAAGCGGAGATGCGCGCAAGACGGATGCACCCGGCAAAAGCGCCTGTGGCATCGAGCCGCTCGCCTCCCACCCGCGAGAGGGTGACGTCAGTGAGTGCGGGCAGCTCCGCGAAGGCAGAAGCGATCGATGAGCGGGGGCCGGTGGCCACATCGGTGAGGCGCAAGTTCGCAAGGGAGGTGCAGCCCCGGGTGAGCTCTGCCATGGACATCGACGCTGCGCGCCCAAGGCCTGCGAGGTCCACCTCGACAAGGGCCGTGCATCCGGCAAGCATCTGATCGGCGCTCACAAGAGAAGTCGATTCCATCTCGGAGGGCAGCGCGCAGGTGCCGTATCCGACAGAGGTGGGACGGCCCTGGGCGTCGGTTCTTCCCTGCATGACGACGCGCTCGATGCTCTCGCATCCCGCGAGCATGGAGGAGACCGACCTCACCGGGATGGCGGGGTTCTTGATGGCAGAGCCCGTCTCCACGAGCGGGTCCTCATCGATGATCTTAAGCGCGCGCAGATCCATCACGCTCGCACGCGTGAGCCCCTGGAAGGCCGATGCGAGAGAGCCGGTGCAGATGATGGTGCCGGATACCTCCACCCGATCGATCTGGGGAGCGTAGCGGCCGTATTCGCCCAAGGATGACCAGGGAGCGGCGATGGCGCGGTCGGTGCCGAAGGCGCGCATGATGCCCTCATCCCCGAAGTTCGGCTGGATGCGGAGCACCTTCGAAGAGCCGTTCTCGACGATGGACCACTTCACAGAGCTGCCGTCTTGGTCCACCCCGCCGTATCTCCCCTCGAGCCCGACGTATCCGGAGGCAAGGGCGGTATCTCCCGCCTCGGTGGTGGCAGAAGAGGTGCCCATCATCTTGGTGTTCATGTACCTCTGGTGCGCCCAGGCACCTACCGCATCCACGGCGCGCGTGTTCGCGAGGTTCACGAAGGCCTTGTAGGAATACGCCGGGGTCTCGCCTGCCACCTGGGGGCAGAGCTCAAGGGCGGATGAGGCTTGCGGGCCTCCGTAGACATCGATGTTGGCGCATGAGATGTAGGAATACGGTCCGCCCTCTGCATCTGATTGGCCGAAGAAGCCGACAAGCAGCTGATCCGATGCCGGTCCCACCACGATCTCAGGACGGGCGGAGCGGGCATAGGAGGCGGCATTGGCACCGGCTGGCGGCTCTCCTTGCTTTAGGGCCATCTGCTCGGCGGTACGTCTCGTGGAGGGCTCGCTTGCGAACTTGGCAAGGCGGCTGTCTGTGGAATCAGGGGTCTCAGGGACGTCGCCTGCGCGCACCATGGCGCTACACCCCTCGAACATGTTCGCCATGCCAGAGGAGGTGCCATAGGTGGCATCGGTTCCGGGAAGGGCGGTGCCAAGACCGTAGAGGTCGAGGTAGCGCAGACGCTCGCATCCCGCGAACATCCCTCGCATATCGCTTGCCCGTCCGGGACGCACCTCAACCGGTCGCGTGCCCGTCCTCGTGCCAGGCGATATGCTTGAATTCTCCACCGAGCGCTCATCGAAGGTGAACGCGCCACCCCCTGACACATCGAGCACGCAAGCGGTGAGGCGCGGTGAGGATGCGAAGGCAAAAGCGAAGCTCGTGCCTGCCGAGCTCATGACGAGGTCTTGGGTCTCCACATACTCCAAAGACGCCATGTCCGCGCAAAGATATGCCATGGAGGTGACAGAGGAGGTGTCCCAGCCGGTCGGGAGCACGATGTGCCGAGCCGGGATGTCAGAGCTCACATCCCCTGCATAGACGTTGGTGATCTGCTCGATCTCTCCCATGCCGGCAAAGGCCCGATCCATCCGCCCCTCACCGAACACAGCAGGCATCTGGCGCAGATCGAGGCGCCCAAGGCGCGAGCGCCGCCCGTCATCTGATGCCCAGCAGAAGCGGGAGAGGGAGGAGACGGTGTGCTCTGATATGCGATCTGTGTCACTTGCCCCCTCGAAGGAAAAGCGCACGCTCGACTTTTCTGGATCGACGTCTGTGCTCACGAACGCGCCCTCGAAGAAGGAGGTGAGCGTGGCGCCGTTGCCCTCGAGGGTGCCGCCGCATCCCACATCGGTGAAGGTGAGAGAGACATCCGAGCCGCCCGTGAGCGCGCCGTCTTCTGAGAGCACGCCCGCGAAGGCTCCCGTGAGGTCGGCGGCCGCGCCGTTGCCCACCCGGTGCAAGGTGGCGGATGTGAGGCGGGGAAGGCCGCTTGCCAGATAGGTGAGCTTGGCTGAGGCGCCCGATCCCACATCGCTCAAGGTTATGCGCTCAAGATATGCCGGTGCGCGCCCCTTGGAGGTCGCAGAGAACAGCCTGCTCACGTCCGCTCCTGCGCCTTGGGCCACAGAGGAGAGCGTGACGGAGTTCGGGGTCCCCCCAGAGGCCGTCGCAAAGGAGCCCTCGAACATGTAGGAGAGGATGGCTCCGGGCTTGGGGAAGAGGGAGGTCGCAGGCGTGAGGTGCCCGTCTGCATCCACTCCTCCCTGAAGCCTCACCTCATGCAAGCGCGTCATGTCGGCAAAGAGGCGCGTTGCAAGCGATACCCCTGAGGTGTCGAAGAACGAGCCTTGCAGCGAGCTTGCCACCTCAGCGCTTGCCGGATAGAGCACGATCGCGCCTTGGGTGTCTACCGGGTCATGGGTCCCTGCCTGGATGACGCGCGTCACAGAGGCGCATCCTTGGAACATGCCCGTCATGTTGGTGGTGGCAGAGGATACCTGGAGTGCCCGAAGGTCTATGGAGGTCAAGGCCTCACACCCGTTGAACATGGCCTCAAGGGAGGACCCCGCACGCACGCCCGGGCTCACGATCGCCCGCTCGAGGGTGCGGTAGTGCTCAGAGCCCGCCACCCGCGTCCAGGGAGCGAAGGCACCGGAGACGAGCGAGCGCATCTTCCCCCAACCGGCATCCCCCGGCTCTGTGGGGAAGATGTAGAGGGTGCGCATGATACCGCCCTCATCTGTGGGCGCGTCATGGATCGACCAGGCGACAGAGCCTCCTGTGGCGTCCGCCGCCACTTCCGTCCCGTCCGGGCGCAGATGCGCTGCCTTCTCACCGATCAGCCCCCAGTCCACAAGCGCCCCCTCGCCCGGATCGATCGGCGTGCCGTCGATAGAGACATTGAGGTAGCGCCGCTCGAGCCAGATGCCGCGGCGGGGCATGTTGGTGGCATCGATCGCTACGGTGGCGTCATAGTAGGTGCCCGCGTGATCGGGCCGAAGCATGAGATCGCTTGCCGAGGCCGGACCTGCGAGCGCCACATCCCCTGAGGCGCTCCTACCCGCCCTCATGCGGATATCGGCATCGAGTATGTAGTCGGGGTTGGCGTTCACGCTCGAGCGCCACCAGAAAAACCCGTTCAAGAGCTTGGAGGTGACAGGGCCTATGGTGATCTGGGCTCCGCGCTCCTCATCGTGGGACTCGCCGAAGGACTTGGTGAGCGAGGTGCAGTCCTTGAACATGCCGTCCATGCCGCTTGAGATCACGTTCTCCTCATCGGTGGTCCCCAAAGAGGGGCTTGCCGTATTGAGGCCGGTGATGTCGAGGGTCGCAAGGGATGAGTCTCCTTCGAACATGTAGCGCATCGAGGAGATCCGCCTGGGGTCGCAGACAGGCTCGTAGAGGTCGTTGCCCTCCCAGTTGGAGGCGGGAAGGGTCACTGTTGCGAGCGCGGGATCATCGGCGAAGGCGCGCTCCAAGGTGAGCTCACCTGACCCTTCCGCCGAGAGCCCCGAGAGCGTGACTTGCTCGAGCGCCGGCATGGCAGCGAAGGCCTCGGCGAGGTTCGTGACCTCACCGAAGGAGAAGGAATCGGAGAAGACGAGCGCACCGGGTGTGGCCACACCCCGCATCACGCGCGTGATCTTATCTGCTCCGAACGCGAGCCGCTCAGCAGAGCCAGCGCACCCTGCGAAGCCCGTGAGATCGACCAGGGCTATGTGGCAGCGCTCGCGTGCCTTATCCGCCCCGTCGCCTGTGAGCTCGCCTGCGTGTCCGAACAGAGAGGCCAAAGACGCCACAGGGCCTCGGGTGGCATCAGGTGAGGCCGTGATGGCGACAGATGAGCCCTTGAGCGCGTCAGCCTCTCCTGTGAACGCGCCTTGGAAGGCACGGGTCCAGACAGCACCGGTGTTCAGGCCGGTGTCTGTGAGCGCATAGCGCACCTCGCTCGTCCCAGAGACGTCCTTTGCGCAATCGGAGAAGGCACCCGTGAGGTCTGCGCCCACACCGCTTGCAGATGTGCTCGCATCCACTTGCGCAAGCGCCCGGTTGCCTGCGAAGGCGCTTGCAAGCTTCGCGCCCGCCCCTGTGCCCACATCCTCAAGCTCCAAGGATATGAGCCCGGTGGTGGCGGACGCCTCACCGCTCACCTGGCGGGCAAGGCCCGTGAGGTCAGCGCTCGCGCCCTGTCCGAACGCCTTCAAGGCAAGGCGTCCCCGGGCTGTGGGATCTCCTGCGTCATCGGTGGTGAAGGAGCCTTCGAACATCGAGGAGAGGTTGGCGCTCTTGACCGCGGCGAAGGGACTCTCAAATCCGGTGAGATCAGCGCTTGCCAGCCGCGGCATGTCAGCGAACATCCCCGAGGCATCCTTGATGGAGGCATAGTCGCCATCCTCGGGCAAGATGACATGGCCTGCCCGCTCCGCATCGGACATGGCAGCGGTCTCAACGGATGAGGCCACCACATCGGTGATCAAGGGGCATGAGCGGAACATGTCGGAGGTGTCGGTCACATCCTCTGTGATGTGGAGCTCGGTGAGGTCGATGGAGGTCACAGACGTGCATCCGTAGAACATCGCCATGAGATCGCCTGAGGTGGTGATGCGGGTGCCGTCTGCTATGTTGGCACATCCCTTCGCCGTCTCTACCACGACAGATGAGAACTGCCCTTCGATGGCAGATCCCGGACCCCAGGGGGCGGCATCTGACGCCGGATTGAAGCGACGGAGCACAGGAGGGGTATCTGAGTTCTCATAGGGGCGGATGATGAGGGTGCCTGCATGCGCGTCCACATCCCCTTGGAGGATCCACTCGACGGATCTACCGTTATAGGTGATGCCGTCTATCGTGACCGGGGCATCGGTGGAGCCGAGGCCTATGAAGCCTGATGCATAGGTGTTAGAGGAGATGCCGGATTCGTTTCGGACACCGCGATAGAGGCGTGCGGTCCAGACCGAGTTCTGGAAGCTCAAGGCAGAGGAGTCCATGAGGTAGACGTTCTCGGAGTGGAAGTGCACAGGCCACGAGCCGACCTCTGTTGCCTTAGCACCCGGGCAGAGGGCAACGCTTGCCCCTTCGGTGGGACCGCCGAAGACATAGACGCTTGCGGCTAGCACATAGTCGAAGATGGGCGCTCCCTTGTCATCCCCCTCTTCTACTGTGCGCCCTGAGTTCTCTCCGAAGAAGCCGTTGGCGATCACCGATGTGGCCTCGCCGATGACGATGCGGGAGGAGAGGTTCTGATCTGCCTGCTCTCCGGTGGCGGAGATGAGCTTCTCACACCCCTCGAACATATCTGTCATGCCACCGGCTCCCGTATCCACATCTCCTGCGAGGTCCACATACGCCGTGCCGACCCCTCTGAGGTCCACCTCGGTGAGGTTCGGACAATCGGCGAACATCCGCTTCATGGAGGTGACAGAGGAGACAGAGGCAGTCGAGGACAAGGGTGTGACCAAGGCCGCATGCCAAAGGGAGGTGCAGCCCTCGAAAAGGGAGTCTGCCACAGGGCGTGAGCGCTGGATGAGGCCGGGGAGGTAGGCTACCTCGAGTGCGGTGCAGCCGAAGAACATGCCGCGAAGGTCGAGCGTGGATGAGATGTTCCACTCACGCGGCAGGATGAGGCCTGCGTCCGCCTCAAGGGCGATGTCTCCGGAAGCGACGCTTGCGATCTCCGAGACCGGAAGGCCCGGGACCTTCTCAGGGGAGGTGCCATCAGCACTCGCTTGAGTGACCCACTTCACAGCGCTCAAGTTGCGGAAGGCATAGGCGAAGGAGGGGTTGCCGGATGCGGGGGCGTCGGATAGGCCCGAGAGGTCATAGGAGGGCATGGAGGATGCACTCCCCACTCCTCCGTCGAAGGCGCCTGTCATGTCGGCGAAGGTGGCACGAGGGGTGCCCTCTGCGCGCTTCAAGGCGAAGGCAGAACCCTCGCCCACGCTTCCGGTGAACGAACCTGCCAGAAGGTCGGTGAGAGAGGCTCCCTCACCTGTTCCCGTGTCGGTGAGCTCATAGGTGACGACCGGTGCATCTGAGCCGAACACCGCACACCCTGCGAGCATCCCGGCGAGGTTCGCACCCGCACCGGATCCGATGCGCACTCCCCGCACCTCAGAGAGGTTCGCGTTGTTCGCGAACGCCCGCGTCATGTTCGCGCCCTCGCCTGTGCCCACATCGGTGAAGGTGGTGAGGGTGGCAAGGGATGTGGCTCCTGCGAGCATCTCGGTGAGGTCAGAGGCGCGTCCTGTGCCCACACGCTCGAGCGTGACATCCTCAAGGGAGGTGCACCCGCGTGCAAGAGAAGACATCTGGCTAGCCTCTCCTGTGCCGACATCTTCCATATGCAAGGTGGCAAGGGAGGCGAGATCTGCGAAGGCACCCGTCATATCCGCATATCCTCCGGTGGCAACACGCGTCATCTCGACGCTTGCCAGGGAAGAGCATCCGCTCGCGAGGTCTTTGAGGACCGAATAGCGCGAGCTGTCTCCGGTGCCTGTGGCGACATCTTCTAGCGCTAAGGAGGCAAGGGAGGTGCAGCCAGCGAACATGCGCTCAAGGGAGACGCCTGCACCTTCTGCCACATGGGTCAAGCTCGCAGACTCAAGGGTCGTGCAGCCCGTTGCCGCCTCGGCAAGGGTCGCCCCCTCACCGGATGCCACGCCTTCGAGCACGAGCGTGCGCACATGGGAGCCTGTGAGCGCTCCTGTGAAGTCAGCCACGCGCCCTGTGTCACGCAAGGTGACCTCCACGCTTCCCGCAGAGCCCTGGAAGAGGTCTGTCATGGTGGGGGTGCCTGGCGTGGTGGAGCCTGCGGCACCGGATGTGCGGGGCGTGCCGTTTCCGTTGGCGGTGTTGTTGAGGGTGACAGAGGTGAGGGCCGGGGTGTTCGCGAACATGCGGGTGAGGTTGGCACGGTCTCCATTGCCCGAGGAGGTGAGGGTCACCTCTTCAAGCTTCGCGCACCCTTCGAACAGGGATGCGAACCCACCTGTGGCACAGACGCTTGTAAGCGTTGCCCTTGTGAGGTTCGGGCAGGCTGCGAGCATCCTGTCTGCGGTAGCAGCCCCTCCGACGCTTGTGAGCGAGAGCTCGGGCATGCGAGCCCCTTCGAACATCGAAGAGAGGTTGCCAGAGGCGGTAGAGGATGCTCCCACGTTCTCCATGATGACGGTGGCACCTTCTGAGAGGGCACCCTTGAACAGAGAGGAGAGGTCGTTGGCAGCAGTACGGGTGGCAAAGCCCTTCAATATGACAGCCGTAGGGGCCGATCCTGATCGGCCCTCTGTGGCACCTGAGGCATTGCCGTCCGCAAGGCCGGTGCACCCCTCGAACATGGAGGCTGCACTCGTGGGATTGAGCGTTGCAGGCAGGAAGGCACCTGCTGGCATATCGAGCTTGGCCTCATAGTCTGTCACCTGGTTCTGGTTGGTGACGAACGGCAATGAGGTGCACCCAGAGAACATATGAGAGGTATCCGTGGTGGCATCGGTGATGGTGAGCCCGCGCATGTCAGCAGAGGTGAGACGCGTGCACCCCTCGAACATGCCAGCCAAGGATCCTTGGGCATCTATCCTGCCTAGGAACACCACTTGTGTGAAGGAGTTCGCATAAGAGCTTCCGCTGTTCCAAGGAGCACGGGTGGAGTCTGCTCTGTTGAACGCACGCATAGTGCCAGAGACGTTGTTGGAGGGGTAGAGCACAAGAGAGGACACCCCATCCTTGGTGCGGATGGACCAGCGCACAGAGGTTCCGTTCCAGGTGTCGTTGCCATCATCGCGACCGACGTATCCGGTGACGACCGTATCGCCATACTCAGCCTCAGTGGATGACTTCCCATTGACCGAGTTGTTGATGTAGTCACGACCCTGCCATACGTTGAAGATGGTGTTGGAAGCAGCAGTCAAGTTGCCCGAGGCATCTGT
>CAJTXX010000053.1 GCA_910584145.1 uncultured Eggerthellaceae bacterium
CCCTACCACGTGCTCCGAGAGCCGCGCGTGTATCTCGTGCGGCGTGGGCAGCTCGCCCAGTATCTCGGCCGGGCTGAGCGGCTCGCCCTCCTCTTCGAACACGCCGTCCTCGGTCACCTGCACATCCACCGGGCGGGCTGCGTGTGCGCCCCGCGCCTCTTCGTCGTCGCGGCGCCCGCCGTGCGTCGCCTGGATGCCCATATCGGCTATCATCGCATCAGCGCATACGCCGATGCACTCATCGCATATGCACACCCCGTTGGGGGCGCTTATCATCGAGCGCACCTGGGAGGCCTCTTTACCGCAGAATGCGCAGTACATCGGCTCGTCGGTCCCGTAGGCGCCCCTGTTGTTCTTGCCAGCCATCTTCCTCGCTCTATCTGAGATCGAACATCTTGTCGGGCTCTGCCATCATAAGAGCATGCGCCGGTATGCGCCGGCGCATGCTCGGTGGTGCGCTCTGCGCGTCCCTACTGGCCGTGGTGGAGGATTATCTCGTCTACCAGGCCGTATTCCTTGGCCTGCTCAGCCGTCATGTAGTTGTCGCGCTCGGTATCCTCTTGTATCTTCTCGATCGACTGCCCGGTGTTGTCGGCCAGTATCTTGTTCAGGCGCTTGCGCGTCTTCAGCATGAAATCAGCCACGATGGCTATCTCGGTCTGCTGGCCCTGCGCACCGCCCAAGGGCTGGTGTATCAGCACCATCGAGTTCGGCAGGCAGAAGCGCTTGCCCTTCGTGCCCGACGACAGCAGCACCGCCGCCATGGAGGCGCACTCGCCGATACAGATGGTGGACACGTCGCACTTGATGAAGTTCATCGTGTCCAAGATGCCCAGGCCAGCTGTCACGCTGCCGCCCGGCGAGTTGATGTAGAGGCTGATATCCTTGTCAGGGTCGACGCTCTCCAGGTGGAGCATCTGGGCCACCACGGAATTCGCCACATGGTCGTCGATCTGCTCCCCCAAGAAGATGATGCGGTCGTTCAGCAGCCGCGAATAGATATCGTAGCTGCGCTCGCCGCGCGGCGACTGCTCGATGACATACGGTATCAGCGCGTTCGTTGCTCTCTCAATAGCCATTGGTCACTCTCTTTCGGATCGCGTTCGTCTCTCGCTCCCCATTATAGCGGGCGCGAAAAGCGCGCATCCGCAATTCCTCCACACCGCCGCCTACTCGGCGTCGGCAGCCTCATCCGCATCGGCGGCCTTGCTAGCCTTCTTCTTGGGGGCCTTCTTCGCCTTGGCCTCCTCTTCCTGAGCGCGCTTGGCGAAGTCGACCTCGGTCACTTTGGCGCCATCCATGATGTCCTTCATGGCCTTCGAGCGCGCAAGCTCCTCGCGCACCAGGTACAAGCGGCCGCTCTCGCGCCACTCGCGCTCCAGCTTGGCCGCCTCGTCGCCGGCCGCCACCTCGAACTCGTGGCTGACCTCCTCATCGGTCGCCTCGATGCCCGCATGGCGCGCCCACGCGTCGAGCGCCATCTCGCGCTTCACCTCGTCAGCAGCCTGGCGCTTCACATCCTCTTTGAACTGATCGGCGTCGATGCCCTGCTGCATCAGGTACGAATCGAAGCTGGCGCCGCTGCGCTGGAGCTGCGTGAAGAAGTCTTGCAGCAGCTGCGATTCCTTCTGCTCGGCCATGCCCTCGGGCACCTCTGCGTCCACGCGCTCGACGAGCTGCACGGTGCAGGCGTTCTCCTTCAGGCGCGGCAGCAGCATCTCCTTCTGGTCGGCTATCTGCTCGGCCATCTGCTTGCGCATATCCTCGAGGCTCTCGAAGCCCATCGTGTCGCGCGCCCACTCCTCGGTGGCCTCGTCCTGGTCGTAGTGAGCCAGCAGCTGCTTCATCTGCTCGTCGATCTCAGCCTCGCTCGCGCCGCTCTGGGGCAGCTCGATCTCGACGGCATCGTAGCTCGAGAGCTCTATCTCCGGGCGCACGGGCAGCGTGAACGACAGCGCGAAGTCAGCGCCCTCCTCCACCATCGCACCGGCGTTGTCGAAGTCGGGGTTGCCCGCCGGATACAGGCGCTTCTCCTCGATGATCTGCGGGTAGGCGGCGTT
The DNA here is from genome assembly GCA_910584145.1 of uncultured Eggerthellaceae bacterium. Lineage (GTDB taxonomy): Bacteria > Actinomycetota > Coriobacteriia > Coriobacteriales > Eggerthellaceae > Adlercreutzia_A. The sequence continues at coordinate 2,061 of CAJTXX010000053.1, forward strand.
TATGACGTCCTCGGTGGCTGTCGCCAGCACCGCTTCGCGCCCCACAGCGTTGTCGATGACCGGCCGCGGCGCCTTGCCCTTGCGGAAGCCCGGGAAGTTGTACTTCTTAGCGAACTCCCTATACACCTTCGCTATCTGGGCATCCACGTCCTTCGCAGCCACAGCGGTCTGCACCGATACCTTGTTTCCCTCCAGCGATTCCACGGTTATCTGCACGGGTTTTCCTTCCACGCTCCATCGGTTTTCACATAAGCGCCTATGGTATCATAATGCACTGTTCACGTCGGGTTTCCATACCCGGCAAGCCGTGCGGGCGTGGCGGAATTGGCAGACGCGCCAGATTTAGGTTCTGGTGGGGAGACCCGTGAAGGTTCAAGTCCTTTCGCCCGCACCATCTCACCCGGTAGCGCATGGTTCCCTGATATCATCGGGCTGTAAGCGCGCTCGGCTCGGAGGGAAGCTCATGCTCAAAGCTCTGCCCATGATATCGCAGATAGCGGCTCCCTATCTTCTGATAGCAACGTTCATCCTGTGCGGCGATGTGCTGCCGTCGACCCTCGGCACTCCCTCGATCTTCGAGGGCTCAGGGCCGCTCCTTGCGGTAGGCGTCTATCTCCTGATCGCATTCGGCAACATCGCGTACGCCATCGTCCTGCCGAAGCTCGGGTTCACCGACCGTCAGCTGCTCTTCTGGAGCTTCTGCATGAAGGTCAGCGTCGTCCCTCTGTATATAGCCCTCTTCCTCGTCTCCTTGCTGCTGTTCATCTTCATCATCCCCGTGGTGCTGATCTCCATCGCGTTCGCGTTCCTCGCCATGCTCGTCTCTTCCGCATACGGCATCGTCGGCATCGTGAAGAGCTGGCGCGAGCAGCACCTCCGCACAGGAGAGGCGGTGCTCGCCGGGATATCGCTGTTCGTGCTGTGGTTCGACATGGCGGGCGCGCTGTACTGCTACCTGCGCGTCCGCTGCGATGCGCCGCAGGCCGCCCCGCGCACGGCTTGACCGACAGAGAATACCGACAGGCAGGCCCCACGTCGCCCAGCGCCGCCCCAGGCGCGACCGCCGCGACGAGCCCGCTTCCCCCGCGAAGGGCCCGTACGGGGTTTGATGCGCCACATATGCCTCCATTAAGGATAGAATAGGGCCGTTATCTCACTATGGAGGGGAATTTCAATGGAAACTGAGAACAAGGACATCAAGGCTCCAGAGGCGGAGAAGAAGCGCAACCTCTGGCAGCGGTACTGCGATGTGAGCCTCATCAAGCGCATCATCGTGGGCCTCATCATCGGCGTGCTGCTCGCGCTGGCCATACCGGCTGACGCTCCCGAATGGGCGCTCGGCATCGGCGAGGTCATCGCGCTTCTGGGAACGCTGTTCGTGGCGGCCCTGCGCGCGGTAGCGCCCATCTTGGTATTCTTCCTGGTCATCAGCGCGCTGACCACCGCGAAGACGGCCGGCTCCATGAAGACGGTCATCGTGCTCTATGTCATCAGCACGCTCATCGCCGCCTTCGTGGCCGTCATCGGCAGCTACCTCTTCCCGATGGAGCTGACGCTCAACGTGGCTGAGGAAGTCGACCAGACATCGCCCTCGGGCATCGGCGAGGTGCTCTCGTCCATCCTGATGAACATCTGCGCCAACCCGGTCGATGCGCTGGCTAACGCCAACTTCATCGGCATCCTGGCGTGGGCCATCGTGCTCGGCATCGCCATGCGCGCCGCCAGCGACAACGTGAAGGACGTCCTCAAGGCCGTGTCCGACGCCGTCTCCATCGCCGTGCGGTGGGTCATCAACCTGGCGCCGTTCGGCATCATGGGCCTGGTCTACACCTCTGTCTCAACCAGCGGCCTCGACATCTTCGTCGAATACGGGCAGCTGATCGTGCTGCTGGTAGGCTGCATGCTGTTCATCGCCTTCGTCACCAATCCGATCATGGTGTTCATCTGCACGAAGCAGAACCCCTACCCGCTCGTGCTGCGCTGCCTGAAGGATTCCGGCATCACCGCGTTCTTCACCCGCAGCTCCGCGGCTAACATCCCCATCAACATGGAGCTGTGCCGCAAGCTCGGGCTGAACAAGGACAACTACTCCGTGTCCATCCCGCTGGGCGCCACCATCAACATGGCGGGCGCTGCGGTCACCATCGCCGTCATGACGATGGCCGCCGCGCACACCGTCGGCCTCAGCGTCGATCCCTTCACGGCCATCATCCTGTGCGTGCTGGCCGCGGTCAGCGCATGCGGCGCTTCGGGCGTGGCCGGCGGCTCCCTGCTGCTGATCCCGCTGGCGTGCTCGCTGTTCGGCATCGACACCACGGTCGCCATGGAGGTCGTGGCCATCGGGTTCATCATCGGCGTGGTGCAGGACTCCTGCGAGACGGCGCTGAACTCGTCGTCCGACGTGCTGTTCACCGCCACCGCCGAGTACCGACAGATGCGCAAGGACGGCAAGGAGTACCACCTCGGGAAAGACGCGTTCTCGCTGGACGAGCTCGATTAGGAGGCTGGCATGGCTACGCTTGAGGCGGGCATGACCCGCGAAGCGGCATTCGAGCTGCTCGCGGCGCACAACAAAGAAGATTTCCACATCGAGCACGGCGAGACGGTCGAGCAGACCATGCGCTACTTCGCGCGCGAATTCGACCCTGAGAACGAGGAGTTCTGGGGCATCGTGGGCTTGCTGCACGACCTCGACTGGGAAGAGCACGACGACGAGCCCGAGCTGCACACCATCTATGCTGCTCCCCTCATCGAAGCAGCCGGCGGCACGCCTGAGCTCGTGCGCGCCATCCAGTCGCACACCTCCGATTTCAACCCGGAGCTGCCCAAGCCCGAGCTCCAGATGGAGAAGGTGCTGTTCGCCACCGAAGAGCTCACCGGGCTCATCGGCGCCGCCGTCGTGATGCGCCCATCGAAGAGCGTCATGGACTTCAACGTGAAGTCGCTCAAGAAGAAGTTCAAGGACAAGCGGTTCGCCGCCGGGGTCGACCGCGAGGTCATAACGAGCGGCGCCGAGATGCTGGGCTGGGAGCTCGACGAGCTCTTCGCCCGCACCATCGAGGCCATGCAGTCGTTCGCGCCCGACCGCGACACATTCCAGCCAGCCGGATGAGCCGCACCGGCATCGCAAAATAGCAGAAGAGGCCGCCGATCATCCGGCGGCCTCTTCTTTCGTCAGGGCTCAGTACCCGAGCCAGCTGAGCAAGCCCTCGCAACCGTCCGACACGTCGCGGAACGTCGCCTCGAAATCGCCCGTGTACCACGGGTCGGCTACGTCGCGCTCGCTGCCGGCGAACTCCATCATCTTATGCAGCTTCCCCGCAGGGTCGCCCCCGAAAGCGCGCTGCATGCTGCGCATGTTCGCGTCATCCATGCCGATGATGACGTCGAAGCGCTCGTAATCGTCGCGCGTGATCTGCCGGGCGCGCTTGCCCTCGCAGCTCACCCCTTCGCGTGCGAGTATCGCACAGGTGCCCGCATGGGGCGCGTTGCCTATCTCGTCGGTCGTCGTCGCAGCAGACTCGATATGGAACCGCTCCGCCAGCCCGCGCCGAGCCACCAGGTCTTTGAACAGGAACTCCGCCATGGGCGAGCGGCAGATATTGCCGTGGCATACGAAGAGCACGCCGGTCATGCGCTGTCACCTCCGATCAGAAACGGGCAGCCGGGTATCGGCTGACCTCTTCCCAAAGGATACCATGCCCGCGATCGACCAGCTTTACAGCAACGTGCTATCTGCTTCCATATCGGCGCGCGCCTCCCCCATCTGCACCGCCACCGCCTCATCGCCGGTGCCGCCGTACGTGGTGCGCGCGGCTACGATGGCAGGCAGGTCGAGCATGCCTGCGACATCGGCCTCGAACAGCTCGCACTCGGCCTTGAGGTCGTCGAGCGGAAGATCGGCCAGGTCGCACCCGCGCTGCTCGCAGAGGTGCACCAGATGCCCCACCACCTCATGCGCGCGCCTGAAGGGCAGGCCCTTCTTCGCAAGGTAATCGGCCACATCGGTGGCGGCCAGATAGCCCTTCTGCGCCTGCGCGAGCATCGCATCGGCATTCACCGTCATGGTCGACACCATGCCCGCCGCGCACCAGCAGCACTCCTCTAGGGTGCCCGCGGCGTCCATCGCGCCCTCCTTGTCCTCTTGGAGGTCTTTGTTGTACGCCAGCGGCAGCGACTTCATGGTGACCAGCAAACCCACCAGATCGCCCACCACGCGCCCGCTCTTGCCGCGTATCAGCTCCGCGAAATCGGGATTCTTCTTCTGCGGCATGATGGACGACCCCGTCGAGAACGCATCAGAGAGCGTGATGAACCCGAACTCCGCGCTCGACCATATGATGATCTCCTCAGCGAGCCGCGAGAGGTGCATGGACGACACGCTGCACGCATAGATGAGGTCGAGCAGGAAGTCGCGGTCGGACACCGCATCGAGCGAGTTCGGTATCACCCGCGCGAAACCGAGCGCGCCCGCTGTCATGTGCCGGTCGAGCGGATAAGTCGTGCCAGCCAGCGCCGCAGCGCCGAGCGGGCTCGCGTCGGCCGCGTCGCGCGCCTGCGCAAGCCGCTTGAAGTCGCGCGAGAGCATCCACGCATACGCGAGCAGATGATGCGACAGCAGCACAGGCTGCGCATGCTGGAGATGCGTGCAACCGGGCAAGATGACATCCGCATGCGCCTGCGCCGCCTCCACCAGCGCCTCGCGCAGCGCCAGATTGGCGCGCATCAGGTCCGCCGCGCGCTCCTTCGCCCACAAGCGCGTGTCGGTGGCCACCTGATCGTTGCGGCTGCGCCCGGTATGCAGGCGCGCGCCCGCATCCCCTATCCGCCGTATCAGCTCGCCTTCCACCGCCATGTGGATGTCCTCATCGGCCGCATCGAAGGCGAATCTCCCAGCCTCGATATCCTCGCCGATGGCCGCCAAACCCGCATCTATCGCCGCGGCATCGGCCTCAGATATGATGCCATGCGCCGCCAGCATGGCCGCATGGGCCCGCGAACCTCGGATATCCTGCGCGAAGAGCGCCTTATCGACCGGAAGCGATGCGCCGAACCGCTGCGTGCGCGCATCCTGCCCTTCCTCGAACCTGCCAGACCACAATGCCATGCCCAGATCTCCTTCGTGTATGCCGCTGCCCCGCGCGAGCGCTACGCAGCCGCGCTGCCCATGCCGCCGTCGAATTCGCACGTGGTGTTCGCCACGCGCGCGAACTGGTGCATATCGGCGCCCATCGCCAAGCGGTTCTGCGCCCACACCTTGCACGAGAGCGCATGCAGGTCGATGAATCCCTTGGCAGCCTGCTGGTCGAACTCGTCCTCAGCGCTGTACGTGGCCAGCTCGAACGCATACAGCGAGTAGTCGGAAGCGCGGCCCACCACGGTGCAGCTGCCCTTGTACAGCTTCAGCTTCACCTCGCCGGTGACGCACTGCTGCGTGTGCGCCATGAACGCATCGAGCGCCTCCTTCAAGGGCGAGAACCACTGGCCGTTGTAGACGCACTCCGCCCATGTCTGCTCGAGCGCCAGCTTGTGATGCAGCACATTGCGCTCCAGGCAGACATCCTCGAGCGCCTTGTGCGCCGCTATGATGGAGAGCGCGCCAGGGCACTCGTAGCATTCGCGGCTCTTCACGCCCACCAGCCGGTTCTCCACCATGTCGATGCGGCCGAACCCATGCGCGCCCGCCTTCTCGTTCATGGCGTATATCGCTTCGAGGTAGCTCATCGGCTCGCCGTCGATGGCGCACGGGATGCCCTGCTTGAAGGATATGGTCACATAGGCCGGCTCATCAGGCGCGTCCTGCGGGTCGCAGATCATGGTGTAGATGTCGCTCGGCGGCTCGATCCACGGGTCCTCCAGCACGCCGCATTCTATCGCGCGCCCCCAGAGGTTGTCGTCGATGGAATACGGCGAGGCGTTCGTGGCGGGAACGTCGATGCCATGCTCGGCGGCCCATGCCATCTCGGCCTCGCGCGAATCGAGGTCCCAATCGCGCACCGGCGCGATGATCTCGAGCGACGGGTCGAGCATCAGGATGGAAGACTCGAAGCGCACCTGATCGTTGCCCTTGCCGGTGCACCCATGCGCGATGTAGCGCGCGCCGAGCTTATGCGCCGCATCCACCAGATGCTTGCAGATCAACGGCCGCGACAGGGCGCTCACGAGCGGGTACTTGTTCTCGTACATGGCGTTGGCCGCGAGCGCCGCCGACAAGTACTCATCGGCGAACGTCTGCCGCATATCCACCACCAGGCACTCTGCAGCGCCGGTAGCGAGCGCCTTGGCCTTTATGGCCTCCAGCCCGTCGTGCTCCTGCCCCACATCGCCCACCACGGCGATCACCTCGAGGCCGTACTTCTCGGTCAGCCACTTGATGCACACCGAGGTGTCCAAGCCGCCCGAGTATGCCAATATCGCCCGTTCCTTCTTCGCATCTGCTCCGCTCATCGCTGGTTCCTTTCCATCCGATCATCCGACAGGGTTGCCCGGGTCTGCGGAACGCTCCAGCTCTCTGCTCTGATGTCTCGAAGGTATCGAGGATAAGAGATGGCAGGCATGCGGCCTGTGCGCACCACGGCTTTTCATATATGCGAGCGCCGGGCGACCCTCGCGGTCTCTCCCACCGATGGCAGGAGGCGATTCAAGGAGAAAAGCGGCCTTGGGATTCGCTGCGGTTATCGTCGTCGCAGCAAGGTCGCCACCTCGACGCTGCGGCGTCGGGCGGCCGTGGTGAAGGCAGCGGAACGCACGGCCGAGAAGCCGTGTGCGCAAGAGCTATGCGATGCTATCTGCATGCGGTGCTTATTCCTCACTGCCGATGACCCCGCCGATGCGGGATCGCTTGCCGGAGATGATAGCACACCCCGCCGCCCTGCGCGCCGGGAATCCGAGAGCGGTAGCTCGCGGCTCCGATGCAAGGCCGTATAATAGCGCAGAGCTATTCAGCATCGGGTAAAAGGAGGACGTATGCAGTACGAGATCGTAGGGGGCTCGTTCCCCGTAGTGGTATGCCACCTGGAAACAGGCGAGCAGATGAAGACCGAGAAGGGGTCGATGGTCTGGATGGACCCCTGCATGACGATGGAGACGACCGGCGGCGGCGTCGGTAAGATGTTCTCCAAGATGTTCTCGGGCGAATCCATGTTCCAGAACATATACACGGCCACATCGCCTGGCATCATCGCGTTCGGATCGAGCTTCCCCGGCCGGATACTCCCCATCCAGATAGCACCCGGCCAGGGCTTCATCGCGCAGAAGATGTCGTTCCTCGCCTCGCAGATGAGCGTCGATCTGTCCATCTTCTTCAACCAGAAGCTCGGCGGCGGCTTCTTCGGCGGCGAGGGCTTCATCATGCAGCGTCTGAGCGGACAGGGCATCGTGTTCTTGGAATGCGACGGCGATCTGATGCAGTACGAGCTGGCCGCTGGGCAGAGCATGCTGGTGGACACCGGCAACGTGCTCGGGTTCACCGAGGGCATGACGCTCGAGATCGAGCGCATCCATGGCGCGAAGAACATCATGCTGGGCGGAGAAGGGCTCTTCAACACCAAGGTGACCGGCCCGGGCACCCTCTGGTTGCAGACCATGCCGCTCGCCACGCTGGCGGATTCCATCGCTGCGCATCTGCCCGTCTCGAGCTGACGCGCACGAGGCCGGCCGGAGCGCGCTCCTGAGCCAGCAGCACCGCATGAGCATATCCCCGACGAGAACGGGCCGGTCGCGATGACCGGCCCGTAGCATCTCACCAGGAAGAGAGCGCACCTGGAGCGAAAGCGGATGCGCTGAGCGTGCGCCATGCCCGAGAAAGAGAACAGGCCAGAGGCATGGACCCCTGACCTGTTGGATGCTGGCTCCTCGGGTAGGATTCGAACCTACAACCCTCCGGTTAACAGCCGGATGCTCTGCCGTTGAGCTACCGAGGAATATGTCTGCCGCCTCAGGCGACGGTTGATAATTATATAACAAACGCTCGTGCGCGCAATGCTAATCTTCCAAGTAATCCTTCAATTTGCTCGAACGGGACGGATGGCGCAGCTTCGCCAGCGTCTTGCTCTCGATCTGACGGATGCGCTCGCGCGTGACGCCGAACTCGCGCCCCACTTCCTCAAGGGTGCGGGGATGCCCATCCTCCAGCCCGAAGCGCAGGCTGATGACCTTGCGCTCGCGCTCTGCCAGGCCGTCGAGCACCTTGCCGAGCTGCTCTTGGAGCATGCTGAAGCTGGCTGCATCGGGCGGGACCACCGCCGCGTCGTCCTCGATGAAATCGCCCAGCTGCGAATCCTCTTCCTCGCCGATGGGCGTCTCCAAGCTCACAGGCTCCTGCGATATCTTCTGTATCTCGCGCACGCGCTCGGCGGGAAGACCCATCTCCTCGCCTATCTCCTCAGGGGTTGGCTCGCGCCCGAGGTTCTGGAGCAGCTGGCGCTGGATGCGCACCAGCTTGTTGATCGTCTCCACCATGTGCACCGGGATGCGGATGGTGCGCGCCTGGTCGGCGATAGCGCGCGTGATGGCCTGACGGATCCACCACGTGGCGTACGTCGAGAACTTGAAGCCCTTCGTGTAGTCGAACTTCTCCACCGCGCGTATCAGGCCCAGATTGCCTTCCTGGATGAGGTCGAGGAACAGCATACCGCGGCCCACGTAGCGCTTGGCGATGGACACGACGAGGCGCAGGTTCGCCTCGATGAGCGACTGCTTGGCGTCGAAGCCGACCTGCTCCACACGGCTCAGGCGGCGCTTGTCGCGGCGGTTGAGCTCGATGCCCTCCTCTGCGGCCTTCTCCAGCTCGGCGCTCGCGGCCATGCCGGCCTCTATCTTCATGGCCAGGTCGATCTCCTCTGCTGCGGTCAGCAGCGGCACCTTGCCGATCTCTTTCAGGTACATGCGCACCGGGTCGCCCGTCAGCATGGTCACCGATGCCTCGGCGTTGCGCTTGCGCGCGCCCACCTTCGAGCGCGCAGACGACACCTTGGGCAGCTGCACGTCCACCGTCGCCTTCAGCTCCTCCTCAGGGATGCCCTCCAGCAGGTCCTCGTCCGATTCGGTATCGGCGGAATCGGTCTCGGTGGCGGTGATGGCCTCGTCAGCGGGCGCTTCGATATCGTCATCCTCGTCGACGACCACCACATCCACTTCGTCGACGACCTTCGGGGAAGCGGCCTTCTTCGCGGTGCCCTTGCCCTTCGCCGCGCTCTTAGCGCTGCTCTTCTTCTCGGGCTTGGCCGCCTTCGCCGCCGGCTTCGATGCCTTGGCAGCGCTCTTGGCGGGAGCCTTCTTGCTCTCCTTCGCAGCCGTCTTGTCAGATGAAGAGCTCGAAGCCTTCGCGGTCGCCTTCGTCGTTTTAGTAGCTTTTTCTTCCGTCTTGGCTTTGGATGTCTTGCTCGGGCTCTTCTTGCTCTCTGTCTTCGCCTTCTCTTCGGCTTGCTTTGAGACGTTAGCCACTCGACATTCCTTTCGCAAGGGTTGCATATCAGGGCATGCTCCGCCCAATGGGCATAAACATGCGAACCGTAAGCATACTAAAATGGAACAGGCGAATCAAGACCTGATATCAAAGAAGATCGATCGGGTCGATATCAAGCGCGACATTGACCTCCTTGCTGGGCTTCCTGCTGGCGAATACCGGCCGCAACAGCGCCGGCAAGTCGCCATCGGGCGCGCTCTTCACCAGGATGTGCCACCGATAGCTCCCCCGCACGCGCGACAGCACGCAGGGGTTGGCGGGCAGCACCTCCAAGCCCGCCACCCCGCCCGAGCGCACCAGCTGATCGAGCTGGTCGTGAAGCGAGCGCGCCTCGCGCTCGACCGCCTCGGCATCCTTGCCCCACACGAGCACGTTCGCCATGCGGACGAAGGGCGGATAGCGCAGCATCTTGCGCTTCGCCAGCTCCGGGCGCAGGAACGCCTCGCGGTCGTAGCGGGCCGCCGCGCGTATGGCCAGTGAATCGGCCAGGTAGGTCTGCACGATCACGCTGCCGGGGAGGCTGCCGCGCCCGGCGCGCCCGGCCACCTGCTCGATCAGGTCGAACGTGCGCTCGGCGGCGCGGTAGTCGGGCAGGTGCAGCTGGGTGTCGGCGTTCACCACGCCCACCAGGGTCACATCGTCGAAATCGAGCCCCTTCGCTATCATCTGCGTGCCGAGCAGCACCGCGCGCGGCTCCGAGGCGAACTGCTCGAGGAGGCGCTGGTGCGCTCCCTTCGCCGCGGTGGTATCGGCGTCCATGCGCACGATGGGGATGCCCGCATCGCAGCCGAGCTGCGCATCGAGCAGCGCCCGCAGCTCCGCCTCCACGCGCTGCGTGCCCGCGCCGAAGCGCTTCAAGTAAGGGCTCTCGCACTGCGGGCAGGTCGCCGGCGCTGCAACGGAGTAGCCGCAGTGGTGGCAGACCAACCGGTTGCCCTGCTCGTGGAACGTCAGCGATGTAGCGCAGTTCACGCATTCCGGCACGAAGCCGCAATCGCGGCACAGCAGGAAGCTGGCGAAGCCGCGCTGGTTCAGCAGCAGCACCGCCTTGCGCCCGAGCGAGAGCTGCTCTTTCAGCGCCGCCGTCAGCCGAGCCGAGAACATCGAGCGGCTGCCAGCCGAGAACTCCGCCGCCATGTCCACCACGTGCACCTCGGGCATGGGCGCGCCGTTGGCCCGCTCGGGCATGCTCACCGACGACCAACGCTCATCGGTGCGCGCCCGGTAGAGCGCCTCGATCGACGGGGTGGCCGAGCCCAGCACCACCGCGCCCCCGCTGCTGCGCATCATCCACTCCGCCACATCGCGCGATACGTAGCGCGGCGCGCTCTCCTGCTTGTAGGTGGTCTCATGCTCCTCGTCTATCACCACGAGCCCCACGTCAGCGAGCGGCGTGAACAGGGCGCTGCGGGCGCCCACCACCACGCGCGCCTGCCCGCTGCGGATGATATCCCACTGGTCGTAGCGCTCCCCCATGCTCATGCGCGAGTGCATGACAGCCACCGCGTCGCCGAAGCGCCCGCGGAAGCGCGCCACCGTCTGCGGCGTCAGCGATATCTCGGGCACCAGCACGATGGCGGCCCGCCCAGCGTCGAGCGTGCGCTCGATGGCTTGCAGATACACCTCTGTCTTGCCCGAGCCCGTCACGCCATCGACCACCACCACGCGCCCATCGGCATGCACAGCGGCATCGGCTATGGCATCGAGCGCCGAGCGCTGGCTCGCGGTCAGCGCAGCGGGCTTGCGGTAAGGCGTGCGCACCGCGGCTGCGGGCATGCCGCAGCGCACCCGCCGGCGGTGCTCCACCACCACCGCGCCCTTCTCAGCGAGCGCGGACACCGCCTGCGACACGCTGCCGAACTCCAGCGCGAGCTCCGACATGCGCACATCCCCGCGGCGCACCGCATCGAGCACTGCTATCTGCTTCACAGCGTTCTTGCGCGGCTCGAATGACTCAGCCTCAGGGCCTGCCACCACCCACCTATCATCCACCTCGCCGATAGCGGGCTCTTCCAGCCGCCAACCGCCGCAAGCGTCCCGCACGAGGCGCGGCACGGCGCCGGGCGGCGTGAACAGCCGTATGCACACCGACAGCGGCGCCACATAGCGCTCCGACAGGAATCGGGCGCAGAGCGCGCCCATCTCGTTGAAATACGGTTTCGAGAGCACCCGCTCCACGGGCTTCAGCGAACGCTGCGCCTCTTCGGCCTGCCCGAGCGACATGACGAAGCCGATGGCTTTGCGTGCGCCGAGGGGCACCAGCACCGCGCAGCCCACGTCAACCTCGTCCATATCGGACGGCACAGCATACGTATAGGGAGCGTCGAGCGCCTGGGTCGGGATATCCAGTATGACCTCGGCCGACCTCAACAGGCGTTACGCGGCGTTGCAGGCAGCCCTCAGGGCGTCCACCTTATCAGTGGCCTCCCAGGTGAACTCCGGTAGCTCGCGCCCGAAATGCCCGTAGGCCGCCGTCTTGCGGTAGATCGGACGGCGCAGGTCGAGCTCGTCGATGATGGCGCCAGGGCGCAGGTCGAACACCTCGGCCACCGCGCGCTCGATATCCGCCTCGGGCACATGGTTCGTGCCGAAGGTGTCAATCATCACCGACACCGGGCTAGCCACGCCGATGGCATAGGCTATCTGCACCTCGCAGCGGTCAGCCAAGCCCGCCGCCACCACGTTCTTCGCCACCCAACGGGCCGCGTAGGCCGCCGAGCGGTCCACCTTCGTGCAATCCTTGCCCGAGAACGCGCCGCCGCCGTGGCGTCCCATGCCGCCATAGGTGTCGA
>CAJTXX010000054.1 GCA_910584145.1 uncultured Eggerthellaceae bacterium
GATCCGCGACGTGATGGCCTATCTGACGCTGGTGGTGAACCCGGCCGACGACATGGCGTTCCAGCGCGTGGTGAACGAGCCGAAGCGCGGCGTGGGCAAGACGAGCCTCGAGCGCATCGGGCAGGAGGCGCGCCAGCTGGGCACGTCCATGCTGGTGGCGGCGGAGATGCTGCTGGCCGACACGGAGGTGCGCGCCAGCACGCGCAAGGCGCTGGGCGAGTTCATCCAGCTCATGAAGGATGCGCAGGCGTACTCGGGCGATCTGCGGAAGGTGGTGGAGGCCATCATCGACCGCACCGGCATGGTGGCGGCGCTCCAGGCCGAGGGCACCGACGAGGCGCAGGGGCGCATCGAGAACATACAAGAGTTCATGGGCGTGGTGCAGGAATTCTCCGAGACGCACGCCGACGACGATGCCGAGTTCGCTGCGCCCACCGCTGCGGCGGAGGAGGCAGCGGAGGGAGCGGGGGAGCCGCCGCGCGTGCTGCGGGGCGATTCGCTCGCTGACTTCATCGAATGGGTGCGCCTGCGCACCGACTTGGACACGGTCAGCGAAGATGGGCGCGCCGTCACCCTGATGACCGTGCACTCGGCGAAGGGCTTGGAATTCGACTGCGTGTTCGTGGCCGGCATGGAGGAGTGCATCTTCCCGCACATGAACTCGGTGGGTGACCCGGCCTCGGTGGAAGAGGAGCGCCGTCTGGCGTATGTGGCCATCACGCGCGCCCGCAAGCGCCTATGGCTGACATGCGCGCAGAGCCGCCAGCTATTCGGCCAGACCAGCGCGAACCCGGCTTCGCGATTCATCCACGAGATACCCTCTGAGCTGCGGCATACGACGGGCCTGGGGTCGTCGGGTTTCAGCGGCACCGGCTGGGAGAAGCGGGGCAGCCGCCGAGGCATCTCCGGTAGCGGGTCGGAGGCGGGAGATGGCCGGGTGTTCGGCCAGTCGAGCACTTCGGGTTCCGGCAGGCGCGAGCGCGCGGCGTTCGGCGCCGGCGCGAATCCGAACGCGGGCAAGAAGGCAGCCGCCAAGATGACCTTCGCCACCGGCGACATGGTGGACCACAAGACGTTCGGCCGCGGCAAGGTGATGAAAGTGGACGGCGACACCCTGCACGTGAAGTTCGCCAAGACCGGCCAGACGAAGAAGCTGTTGAAAGATTACGCCCCCATCGTGAAGGTAGGCTAGGCGACTGCGGTCGGGTGCGCCTAGCGGGCGCGCAGTTGCCAGAATGCGACGGCGCTCGCGGCGGCTACGTTCAGGGAATCGACGCCGTGGTGCATGGGGATGCGCACCGTGTAGTCGGCGGCGTCGATGGTGGCCGGGCTCAGGCCCTCGCCCTCGGTGCCGAACACGATGGCGAGACGCTCCTCGCGTGCGAGCTGCGCATCGTCGAGGGAGCATGAGCGGTTGGATAGCGCCATAGCGGCCACGCGGAACCCGGCATCGTGCAAGAGCGGCAGGCCCGCGCAAGTCCAACCACCTTTGCGCGCCACGTTGCCGTGCGCGCCCTTACCCGACACCTCTTCGCCGATGCGCGCCCATGGCACTTGGAACACGGTGCCCATGGAGACGCGCACCGCGCGCCGGTAGAAGGGGTCGTAGCAGCCCGGTGTCACCAGCACGGCATCGAGGCCGAGCGCAGCAGCATTGCGGAAGATGGCGCCTACGTTCGTATGGTTCGTTATGTCCTCGAGCACGGCGACCCGGCGCGCTTGGCGCAGCAGCTCGCTGGCTGCGGGCGGGGCAGGGCGCCTGAACGCGGCCAGCGCACCGCGCGTCAGCTCGAAGCCGGTCAGGCTGGCGAGCTGATCGTTCGGTGCGGTCAGGATGGGCGCTTGCGGGTAGTCGCGCTCGAAGCGCTCGACGAGCGAGCGCTCCTTTTTGAGCTGGTCTTGGCCGATCAAGAGCGAGATGGCGTGAAGCCGCGCATCCATCGCGCGCTCGATCACCTTCGCCGATTCAGCCACTAGCACGCCGCGCTCGGGCTCCAACCGGCTGCGCAGCTGCACGTCGGTTAGCCGCGCGTACATATCGAGCCGCGCATCGTCCAGGTCATTCAAGAGTTCGTACGCCAATGCCCCTCCAAACGCTCGTATCGGTACGGTCTGTGCCCAAATCGCCGGATCTCAGTCTTCTATGGCAGAAAAATGGCCCCAGTAGACGAGTTGCCTTTTCAGGAGAAGCAAGCTGGCACATGGTAAGCTGCTGAACTGGGCGTTCTTAAAGTGCGAATTGCCCGGATCGCTGTTCGCTCGCTAAAGTCGTCTACTGGGGCGCTTTTTCTGCCATCCCCTGCCAGAAATCAGCTAAGTCAGCACACGGGCGATCGACGCACAGATGATATTCGCCTTGCGACCCCGAAGTCGATTGCAGCGCTTGCCGGTGCAGCCACCGATGCTTACCCCGCTACCGGTATCAGAGATATGCCGCAGTCAGATATGCGACGATGTCGTCGTTGCCATTGATGAGCTTGCCGTCAGCGTAGAGATACGGGATCAGGTCAGCATCGCCTCCAAGTGCGAGGAGCTCTTGATAGGGCCCTTCTTGCTCCACATCGCGCTTATCCAGTTCGATGCTGTGCTCGTCGGCGAATCGTGTCGTTACCGAACACGTCGAGCATGGTGCCCAGTAATAGAGGATTGGCTTTTCCATGGCGGTCCTTTCTCGGGGCGGCGCATGCGAGGCATATCATCCGGTTTCTGCCTCGCATGGCAGGGTCGCTCGGTCGGCATCCATGATACCGCTGATCCCGTTTCAAGAGGATGCGTGCGACGCGATTGCCGCTCGGGCAGTCGTCTAGCGCTGAGCTGTACGTGCTGCGCAGCTTGGTCCTGAGCCTGTACATATCGAGCGACTCGTTCTGATCCGCACATGCCGAACACCCTCCCGAATCATGTGCAGGAGCGTGCAGCCATCTGCCGCCGATCACCTCAAAATCTTGCACGAACATGGCAAAAACCTTGCATGAATCTGGCAAAACCCTTGCAAATCCGTGGTCATCGTATCGTTGATTCCAAGGGGCTCTGATAGTGGTAGGCTCATAGGACTATGAGCATCGCTTTCTCGCATATCTCCGCTTTAGAGGTACTGCGTTATATAACGGCGCACGGCGGGTGTACGTCGCTATGCTCAGATGATTTAACGCTGTGCGAGCTCCCGCGGGCTGGGTGGCGACAGCTGAAGTCCGCCCACCCGACAGCATCAGAGGTGTTCGCTGCGAACGACGGCCTTCATTGCTACCTGACGACGCCGATCCATTTCATGGTGGCCGGGCGTGCCAATCAGCGGCGTGGCAAAGATGTGATCTGCCATGTCTATACCAAGCCGCCACCCCCTGGGGCGCTCGTCCGCATCGGCTCGGGCGATCTGGCGGCATCGCCGGAACTCTGCTTGCTTCAGCTTGCCAGCACGGCTTCGCTCAGCAAAACCGTTCAGATCGGATATGAGCTGTGCGGCACGTACAGCATCGACGCGTATGCCTCGTCGGGCTTCACCCGCCGCGACCCGCTCACTACGCCAGAACTGTGCCGCAGCTTTATGGGGAGGATGGCGCCGCGCCCCGGTCTTCAAACCGCCCGGAAGGCAGTCGAGCTGATCCTTCCTGGTTCGGCTTCTCCGATGGAGACGATAGTTGCGATGCTGCTCTCGTTCCCGCGCCGCCTCGGCGGCTACGGACTGCCGCAGCCGACTCTGAACGCCAAGGTCAAGGCAGCCGGGGCGCCGCTGCGCGGTGGCTGGTCATCGGGCGTGCGCATATGCGACCTATACTGGCCGAATCATCGCGTAGCGGTGGAATACGACAGCAACGATTGGCATACCGGAAGCGATCGCATATCAAGTGACGCGATTCGCCGCGTCACGCTCGAGAACGCCGGAGTGAAGGTGATAAGCATCACCAATCAGCAAGTGAGAGACCGTGTGCGGATGGATGAACTCGCGCGGCTGTTGGCGAAGATGCTCGGCGTACGGCTGCGAAGCTCTGCTGGCTGGGTGTCGAGGCAGATAGAGCTGCGAGAATCGCTGCTAGCGACGCCTTCCTATGGTTCTGGGGGATAGTCGCTGCTCTGGGTCTGCTTGCTTTGCGCGACGCTTGGTTGCAGGTTCCTTGTTCGGGCGGCTGTGCTCTTCCCTGTTGCGAGCCCCTTGCCTGGATGGTGCGTACATCTTTGGAGTTTTGGGGTCGATCTGTCGCCATATTACGCGTTTCGGGCTGGCTATGGCACAAAAAGCCACCGAATAGACGAGTTGCGCTCGTCTCGCTCAGAGTTGCCGCATCTTAAAAGCGCTCTAGCAGGGAAATCGCATGTTCGATTCTGCGCGTTAGGGAGCGTTTTCGTGGGGAGTCGTCTACTGGGCCAGCTTTTCTGCCACCGGAAGGTCGAAGTGCACGATCTCGGGCGGAATGGCCGTTTTCGGCCGTTTTGTCCGCTTTGGCTGCAGGGTGGACGTAGATCGTTCGGTATGCTCTATTGCCGCGCCTAGCTGCTCGGCAGGGCTTACTAGGCTGGGCACGTGTGCGATTGCCGCTCAGGGGATGGGCACGTACGGGCCGGGCGCCACTTTATATAATGGTGCAGGTTCAGCTGTGTTTGGAGGCGAAATGGCAAGACCGATCATCGTGGTGGGGCATCGCAACCCCGATAACGACTCGATAAGCTCGGCGGTGGCGTATGCGCACCTGAAGAACGAGCTGGCGCGACGCAGCGGTCGCACCGATGTCGAATACGTGCCTGCGCGTCTCGGGCAGATGCCGCCGGAGAGCGCATGGGTCTTGGAGAAGAACGGGCTTGAGCCGCCGCGCCTGATCGGGCATGTGCATCTGCGCGTCAGCGACGTGATGACGCACGACCCCATAACCATCTCCATGGATGCGCCCATGCTGGAGGCGGGGCGCCTGCTGAAGAAGCACAACATCCGCTCGCTGGCCGTCACCGACGATGCGGGCAAGTTCAGAGGGCTCATATCGACACGCGCCATCGCCGAGCGGTACATCTCGGCGACCGATGCGCTCCAAGAGGGCGACCCTTCGTCGAGCATGGCGGTGGCCTCGTCGCTGATCGATTCGCTGAACCAGCGCGTGAATGAGCTGATGGCGACGAACGTCCTCGAGCTCGACGAGGAGGGCCTGCTGAAAGAAGCCATCGAGGATTTGATGGCGAGCGAGCTGCGCGAGGGCATCGTGCTCGATGATACCGGCCGCGCCATCGGCATCATGACCCGCAGCGATGTGGCGGGGGCCGCGAAGCGCCGCGTCATCCTCGTAGACCACAACGAGACGCTGCAAGCTGCGCCGGGCATCGAGGATGCCGACGTGATCGAGATAGTCGACCACCACCGCATCGCCGATGTGTCCACGGCCAATCCCATCCCGTTCATCAACCTGCCGCTCGGCAGCACAGCTACCATCGTCACCATGCAGTACCGGCAGCATGGAGTGGATATCCCGCCGGCCATCGCTGAGGTGCTTCTGTCGGCCATCATGACGGACACGGTGATCTTGAAGTCGCCTACGGCCACCGATATCGACCGCGAGCAGGTGGAGCATCTGGCCGGCATCATCGGCTGCGACCCTACGGCGTTCGGCTTGGAGGTGTTCCGCCAGCGCGGCGGCGAGGCGGATATGCCCGTCGACGAGCTCGTCTGCGCCGACAGCAAGGAATTCCAGATGGGCGACGATACCGTGCTGATAGCCCAGCATGAGACGGTCGACCTTGCGGGCGTGATGGGTCGCGAGGCTGAGATGCGCGAGCATATGCGCAAGCTCCTCGCCGACCACGGCTACGCGATGGTGCTGCTCATGGTGACCGATATCATGGCTGAGGGCAGCCAATTCCTGATCGAGGGCAACACGCGCATCGCCGAGCGCGCGTTCGGCATAGAGGTGCAGCCGGAAGGCGGCAACTGGATGCCCGGCGTGCTCTCGCGTAAGAAGCAGGTGGCGGCGCGTATCTTGAATTAGCGGCAGCGGAAGCCCGGAGGGTGGCGCTCGCTGCGGTGTGCGCCGAGCGGGCGGAAGCAGTGGAAAGGCGGACATGAAGATGGATGCGGAGAGGCTGCATCATACATTCCTCGACCTGGTGGCCATCGAGAGCCCGTCGCAGCACGAAGCGCAGATGGCGAGCGCTTGCGCTGAGGAGCTGCGCGGCATGGGCTTTCAGGTCTCCTTCGATGATACGGCGGCGCGCACAGGCTCCGACACGGGCAATCTGATCGCGCGCCTTGCGGGCACGGCGCCGGGCCGGGTGGCTTTCTGCGCGCATATGGACACGGTGCGCCCCTGCGAGGGGATAGCGGTGGTGCGCGAAGTGCTCGACGGTGCGGAGGTGTACCGCTCCGCCGGGCAGACCATCCTCTCGGCTGACGACAAGGCCGGCGTGGCGGCTATCTTAGAGGGCGTGCGCGCCGCGGTGGAGAGCGGCCGGCCCCGCCCGGACATAACGGTGCTGCTGACCACCTGCGAGGAGCAGAGCCTGCAAGGCGCATCCGCTCTGGATGCGGGCACCTTCGAGCAGGGGACGCCCTGCTTCGTGCTCGACGCCGACGGTGCGCCCGGCTCGATCATAGCCGAGGCGCCGTGCCACTACACCATGAGCGCTCGCGTGATGGGCCGCGCTGCCCACGCGGGTGTGGAGCCGGAGGCGGGCGTGCCCGCCATACGCATAGCGGCCGAGGCCATAGCGGCCATGCCCCTCGGCCGCCTCGACGATGCGACCACCGCTAACATCGGCCTGATAGAAGGCGGCGTCGCGGTGAACATCGTACCGGCGTCCTGCATCGTGGAGGGCGAGTGCCGCTCCATCTTCCGCGAGCGCGCCGAGGCCCAGCGCGCGGCGATGGAGGAGGCCCTGCGCAGCGCCGCTGCGCGCCACGGAGGCAGCGTGGAGGTGGACTGGGTGCTCGATTACCCCGAGATAGCCTTCGAGGAGGACGACCCGCTGATCGGCCTGCTGCGCCGCGCCATGCGCACCTGCGGTCTGCAACCGGAGCTCCACCGCACCGGCGGCGGCGCCGACGCGAACGTGCTCGCCAGCAAGGGCGCCCGCGCCATCACGCTGGGCATCGGCATGGCGAACTTCCATTCGACCGAGGAATACATCCGCGTGCAAGACCTCGAGAGCACCGCCCGTCTGGTCGAAGCGCTCGTCGAAGAGGCGTGCGAGTAGCTCATCGCCCGACGCGTTGGCGGCCCGCAGAGGGCCGCGCTCGGGCTTGCCGCCGTCAGGCGACGCTCCCGCTCGTCCAGAACTCCTCGAGAACGGCATTGAACCGCTGTGGCACGTCCATGTTCACGCAGTGCCCCGCGCCCTCGAATACGACGCGCGAGCACGCAGGCTCGCTCTCCTGCCACATCTCGGTGGCTTTCAGCTCCATCGGGATATCATGCTCGCCGCAGCCGATCAGCAGAGGATATGCCCGCGCCTGCGGCTGATGCGCGTTCATCATGCGCCCTAAAGAGGCCAGGTACCTG
The DNA here is from genome assembly GCA_910584145.1 of uncultured Eggerthellaceae bacterium. Classification (GTDB taxonomy): domain Bacteria; phylum Actinomycetota; class Coriobacteriia; order Coriobacteriales; family Eggerthellaceae; genus Adlercreutzia_A. The sequence continues at coordinate 7,476 of CAJTXX010000054.1, forward strand.
AACGATTTCTTGGGGAAGCGGATGTTCATCTCGTAGAACGCTTCCTGCGCCTGCGGGGTGTAGGCGGATATCTCCTTGTTCGCGCGGGCGAACCATTCGACCGAGAACAGGGCCTTGAGCATCAGGAGCATCTGCGCTGCGCCATTCTCCTTCTGCATGCTCGGGTCGACGTTATTGATGTCGTATGCGCCGAAGCAAGCGAGCGAGCGCACCGCCTCCGGGTGCTCGTTGGCGAAGGCCTGAGCCAGCACCGCCCCGAGCGAGATGCCGACGACGTGCATCTGGTCGATGCGCTCCGCTTCCATGATGTCGGCGATCCAGCGCGGCATCTTATCGATGCTGTCGCCCTTGCTCGTCTGGGTGGACGCCCCGTGGCCGATGATATCGGGGACGAGGATGTTGTAGCGGCCTCGGAAATGCTCGATCTGCGTCTGGAACATATCATGGTCGACGAAGGCAGCATGCAGGAAGAGCACCCACTCGGCTTGCTCCTTCCGGCTGACATAGTACGTGATGGGCGACCCATCCAAGCGGCACTGTTCCATAGCCTAGCATCCTCTCTTCGTCGATAAGCGCGCTTCGCAAGCCGGCCTTCGAGTTCGAGGGGGCCAGCCGGTGTCGAGTATACCCCTATGACCGCTGGTCATCCCGGTATCACGCGCCTGCCGCCGTTCGTCTGGGGATATGGGCACTCCCGGGTGCGTGGCGTTTGACACGCTGGGATGCTCCCGCTAATATGCAACGTCACGCCTGTTGCGGGCGCTTATTTTTCGCGTGCGTAACTGCAGAACGCACCTGAAAGATAGCAGTACGTAAGGGAAGTAAGAAGGAGAGAAGCTTTGCCTACAATCAATCAGCTGGTCCGCAAGGGCCGCAAGAAGCAGGTCGACAAGAAGAAGACCCCGGCGCTGAAGGGCAACCCGCAGAAGCGCGGCGTGTGCACCCGCGTCTACACCACCACCCCGAAGAAGCCGAACTCGGCGCTGCGCAAGGTCTGCCGTGTGCGCCTGGTCAACGGCATGGAGGTGACGGCATACATCCCCGGCATCGGCCACAACCTGCAGGAGCACTCGATGGTGCTCATCCGCGGCGGCCGTGTGAAGGACCTGCCCGGCGTGCGTTACAAGGTCATCCGCGCTGCGCTCGACTGCGCACCGGTTGACAACCGCATGCAGGCTCGCAGCCGCTACGGCGCCAAGCGCCCCAAATAACCAGTCATTAAGCCGCGCGGGCCGCATGGAGGCGGCCTAATGACGGGCAAGAGGATGCCCGCCCGAAGCGCGCAGAGGAAAAGGAGACACGCATGCCACGTCGTGCAGCAGCATCCCGGCGCGAGGTTCAGCCGGATCCGAAATTCAACAACCGCCTGGTCACCCAGCTGACCAACAAGATCATGCTCGACGGCAAGAAGTCGCTGGCCGAGCGCATCGTCTACGGCGCCTTCGATCTCGTCGAGGAGAAGACCGGCGAAGACCCGCTGTCCGTGTTCAAGAAGGCCATGGACAACGTTCGCCCCACGCTCGAGTGCAAGCCCAAGCGCGTCGGCGGCGCGACCTACCAGGTGCCCATGGAGGTGAACTCCCGCCGCGCTACCACGCTGGCCATCCGCTGGATCGTGGACTACAGCCGCAGCCGCAAGGAGCACACCATGAAGGAGCGCCTGGCGAACGAGATCATCGACGCTTCCAACAACACCGGCGCTGCCGTGAAGAAGCGCGAGGATATGTACAAGATGGCCGAGGCGAACCGCGCCTTCTCGCACTATCGCTTCTAGGCAGGGGTAGAACATGGCAAAACTGGAACTGAAAGATACGCGCAACTTCGGGATCATGGCCCACATCGACGCGGGCAAGACCACCACGACCGAGCGTATCCTGTATTACACGGGCAAGACCCACAAGATCGGCGAGGTGCACGACGGCGCTGCCACCATGGACTGGATGGTCCAGGAGCAGGAGCGCGGTGTGACCATCACCTCCGCCGCTACCACGTGCTATTGGAAGTACCCCCGCGGCGAGGAAGAGGGCAAGGAGTACCGCTTCCAGATCATCGACACCCCGGGCCACGTCGACTTCACCGCTGAGGTGGAGCGCTCGCTGCGCGTGCTCGACGGCACCGTGGCTGTGTTCGACGCGGTGGCCGGCGTGCAGCCGCAGTCCGAGACGGTGTGGCGTCAGGCCGAGCGCTATGGCGTGCCCCGCATCGCCTTCATCAACAAGTACGACCGCGTGGGCGCCGACTACTTCCACGCCATCCAGACCATGCGCGACCGCTTGGACGCGCCGGCATACGCCGCGCAGCTGCCGATGGGCGCCGAGGACCAGTTCTGGGGCATCGTCGACCTGGTCACCATGACCGCGTGGGACTTCAAGGCCGACGACAAGGGCATGACCTACCCCGAGCCGATGGGCGCCATCCCCGAGGAGTTCGCCGCTGACGCCGAGATCTACCGCCAGGAGCTGCTGGAGGCCGCCGCCGACTGCGACGACGACCTGATGGAGAAGGTGCTCATGGAGGAAGAGGTGACGGTCGAGGAGTTCAAGGCTGCCATCCGCAAGGGCGTCATCGCCTGCAAGCTCAACCCCGTGTTCGTGGGCAGCGCCTACAAGAACAAGGGCGTGCAGGAGATGCTCGACGCTGTGGTGGATTACCTGCCCAGCCCCGTTGATATCCCTGCCATCACCGGCGTGAACCCCAAGACCGACGCCGAGGAGGACCGTCCGGCCGACCCGAAGGCGCCGTTCGCCAGCCTCGCGTTCAAGATCATGACCGACCCCTATGTGGGCAAGCTGACCTACCTGCGCTGCTATTCCGGTACGCTCGACAAGGGCAGCTACGTGCACAACGCCGTGAAGGACAAGAAGGAGCGCATCGGGCGCCTGCTCCAGATGCACTCCAACCAGCAGATCGACGTGGATAAGTGCACCGCGGGCGACATCGTGGCCGTGGTGGGCCTGAAGGACACCTCCACCGGCGACACGCTGTGCGACGAGGCGCATCCCATCATCCTGGAGAGCATGCAGTTCGCCGATCCCGTCATCGACATCGCTGTGGAGCCTAAGACGAAGGCCGAGCAGGACAAGATGGCCATCGCCCTGCAGAAGCTCGCCGAGGAGGACCCGACCTTCCGCGTGTCCACCAACCATGAGACCGGCCAGACCATCATCGCCGGCATGGGCGAGCTGCACCTGGAGATCATCATCGACCGCCTGCTGCGCGAGTTCAAGGTGGAGGCGAACGTGGGCAAGCCGCAGGTCGCCTACCGCGAGCGCCCCGGCCACGAGGTGCTGAACGCCGAGGGTAAGTTCGTCCGCCAGTCGGGCGGCCACGGCCAGTACGGCCATGCGGTCATCAACATGTACCCGCAGGAGGCCGGCGCCGGCTACGAGTTCGAGAACAAGATCGTCGGCGGCGTCATCCCGAAGGAGTTCATCCCCGCGGTGGACAAGGGCATCCAGGAGGCGCTGAACTCCGGCGTGCTCGCTGGCTACCCGGTGGAGGACATCAAGGTGGAGCTCATCGACGGCAGCTACCACGAGGTCGACTCGTCCGAGGCGGCGTTCAAGGTGGCGGGCAGCATGGCCATCAAGGACGCGCTGAAAAAGTCCGACCCGGTCATCCTCGAGCCCGTCATGGCCGTCGAGGTGGAGACCCCCGAGGAGTACACGGGCTTCGTCATGGGCGATATCCCGGGCCGCCGCGGCGTCATCCAAGGCCAGGAGCAGCGCGGCAACGCCGTTGCCATCAGCTCGAAGGTACCGCTGAGCAACATGTTCGGCTATGCGACCGACCTGCGTTCTGGCACTCAGGGACGCGCGGTCTATACCATGCAGTTCGACTCGTACGAGCCGGTTCCGAAGAATGTGGCAACTGAGATAATCAGCAAGGCCGGCGGCAACGCCTAAGGCAGCTGGAAGGAGAATACCAAGTGGCTAATCAAAAGATCCGCATCCGCCTGAAGGGCTACGATCACGAGATAGTGGACCAGTCCACGAAGCTGATCGTGGATACCGCCCAAAAGACCGGTGCCAAGATTTCCGGACCCATCCCGCTGCCGACCGAGCGCAACATGTACTGCGTCATCCGCTCGCCCCACGTGGACAAGGATTCCCGCGAGCAGTTCGAGATGCGCACGCACAAGCGCCTGATCGACATCCTGGAGCCCACGCCCAACACCGTGGATTCCCTGATGCGCCTCGATCTTCCGGCTGGCGTCGACATCGAGATAAAGCTGTAGGAGGCGCGCAATGGCTATGAATGAGATTTACGGCAAGAAGCTGGGCATGACCCAGGTCTACACCGAGGACGATGTGCTGGTGCCCGTCACCGTCATCCAGGCTGAGCCGAACAAGGTCTGCCAGGTGAAGACGACCGACACCGACGGCTACGAGGCCGTGCAGGTGGGCTTCGGCTACATCAAGCCCCAAAAGGTGAACAAGCCCATGAAGGGCCACTTCGACAAGCAGGGTGCAGAGCCCAAGCGCTACCTGCGCGAGATCCGCGTGGAGAACGCCGCTGAGTACAGCGTGGGCGACGAGCAGACCGTTGCCGCCTTCAACGAGGTGGCGAAGGTGGATGTCACCGGCACCAGCAAGGGCAAGGGCTTCGCCGGCGTCATCAAGCGCTACGGCTTCGGCGGCGGCCCGGGCGGCCACGGCGCCCACTTCCACCGCGCTCCCGGCTCGGTCGGCCAGTGCGCTACGCCCTCCCGCGTTTTCAAGGGCGTCCGCCTTCCCGGCCACATGGGCTGTGACACGGTCACCGTGCTGAACCTAGACGTTATGCGCATCGACGAGGACCAGAACCTGATACTCGTGAAGGGCGCGGTCCCCGGCGGCAAGAACGGCATCGTGCGCGTGCGCGTGGCCAAGTCGCTGAACCTGTAAGGAGCAAGATAATGGCAACACTTGAGATAAAGGACGCAAAGGGCAAGGCCGCCGGCAACGCCGACCTGAGCGATGCCATCTTCGGCATCGAGCCCAACATGCATGTGATGCATCGCACGGTGAAGGCCCAGCAGGCCGATTGGCGACAGGGCACCGCGAACACCAAGACCCGCCGCCATGTCAGCGGCGGCGGCAAGAAGCCGTGGCGCCAGAAGGGCACCGGTCGCGCCCGCCAGGGCACCATCCGCGCACCGCAATGGCGCGGTGGCGGCGTGGTGTTCGGCCCGCACAGCCGCAGCTATCACCAGAAGGTGAACAAGAAGGAGATCAAGCTGGCTATGCGCAGCGCGCTGTCTGCGAAGCTGGCTGACGGCGAGATGATCATCGTGAAGCCCTTCGGCTTCGAGAAGCCGCACACGAAGGACGCGGTGGCTATCCTGAAGGCCCTCGGCATCGACGGTCAGCGCATCACGCTGGTCATCGAGAACGAGGATGTGGAGACGTTCCTGTCGTTCCGCAACATCCCTTCGGTGGACATCCTGCCCGTGAACGATATCAACACCTATGAGATCCTCGATAACAAGAAGATCGTTATCGTGGAGCCGTGCCTGAAGTACATCGAGGAGGTGCTGGCATAATGCAACGCGATCCCCGCGAGATCATCATCCGCCCCATCATCTCGGAGCATAGCTACGACGTGCTAGAGAACAACGTCTACACGTTCGAGGTGGCCAAGGATGCGAACAAGATCGAGATCCGTAACGCCGTGGAGGCTATCTTCGACGTGAAGGTGACGAAGGTGAACACCCTGAACGTGAAGCCGAAGCCGAAGCGCGTGCGCTACCAGAAGGGCCTGACCCGCACCTGGAAGAAGGCTATGGTGACGCTGGCCGAGGGCGACGAGATCGCCATCTTCGCAAGCTAGCGTCGTGCCGCGATGGCGGCCCTGTGAAATGCTCGAACAAGAGCGGCGCCCGTCGATCGGGTGCCGCTCTTTCATTGGAGGCCCGCGCGAACCTCCCTTCGTCTCGAATGGTTTTCTAAAAGAATCTGAACTTTCTAAAAGCCAGAAACTTCTCGTACTAACCGCACACCCCACTCCTGTTCTCTCAGAGTAAG
>CAJTXX010000055.1 GCA_910584145.1 uncultured Eggerthellaceae bacterium
ATATCGGCGCCCACCAGGCATGCCACGAGCGCTGCCAGCGTGTCGTTGTCGCCGAAACGTATCTGCTCCACCGACACCGTGTCGTTCTCGTTCACGATGGGCACCACGCCGAGCGCGAGCAGCCTGTCGAGCGTCGCGCGCGCGTTCAGGTATGCGGTGCGGTCGGCCGTATCGCGCCGGGTCAGCAGCACGAGCGAGGTCAAGAGCCCGTGGTGCGCGAACGCCTCGGCATACGTGCTCGACAGCTCGCACTGCCCCACCGAGGCCGCAGCTTGGAGCGTCGCCATGTCGTCCGGCCTGCGCTCGATGGCAAGCGCGCCCAGCCCCGCCGCGATAGCCGCCGAGGTGACGATGGCCACCTCCCAGCCCTCAGCCACCAGACGGGCCACCTGATCGGCCAGATCGACGATGCGCTGCGTGTCGATGGCGTTCTCGGTGCTCATCAGGGTGGACGAGCCCACCTTCACCACCAAGCGCCGCCGCGCCCCTTGCTCTTTGACGGCCATCTAGATATCCAGCTCCTCGAAGCCGTCCTCCGCGTCGCCTATGTACTCGAAGGCGAAGTCGCCGATGCGTATCTCGTCGCCGTCGCGCGCGCCCGCCTCGCGCAGGGCCTCGTCGAGCCCGCTGCGCCGGAAGCGGTGCTGGAGGAAGATCAGCGCCTCCTCGTTGTCCAGGTCGGTCTGCGCCGTCATACGCTCGATGGCGCGCCCCTCGACGCGCAGCGCATCCTCCTCGCGCGTGATGCGCACCTCGCCGTCGCGGCGCTCGCGCGCAAGGCGCCACACCTTGTCGAAGTCCTGCTCCTGCGCGCCAGCAGCCTCTCGCGCCTCCTCGCGCAGCTCGTGCACCTTCTGCGCGATAGCCGCTTTCAGGGAATCCATCCCCTCTCCTGTGAGCGCGCTCACCTGGTAGAGCTTCGGGTCGATCGGGCTCTCGGCGAACTCGTCACCGCCCGCCGCCGCGATGGAATCAGCCTTCAGCTGCTCCTGCAGGCGCGCGAGGTCGGCTTCCATGCGCCCATCGGATGTGCGCGCATCCACCTTGTTCGCCACCACGATGCGCGGGCGAGATGCCAGCTCGTCGGCGTAGAGCGCCAGCTCCTCGTTGATGATGCGGTAATCGTCCAGCGGGTCGCGCCCTTCGAAGCCGCCCGTCATGTCGACGATATGCACGATCAGCGCCGTGCGCTCGATATGCCGCAGGAACTCATGGCCCAGCCCTTTGCCGGCATGCGCCCCCTCGATGAGGCCCGGCACATCGGCCAGCACGAAGCTCAAGTCCCCGCTCGTGGCCACCCCCAGGTTCGGTACCAGCGTGGTGAAGGGGTAATCGGCGATCTTCGGCCGCGCCGCGCTCATGCGCGCGATCGTGGACGATTTGCCGGCGCTCGGCACGCCCACCAGCGCCGCATCGGCCAAGAGCTTCATCTCCAGCTCCACCGCGCGCTCCTCGGCCGGCTCGCCCAGCTCGGCGAACGCCGGCGCGCGCCGGGTGGAGGTGACGAAATGCACATTGCCGCGCCCACCCGCGCCACCGCGCGCCACGGTGACGCTCTGGCCGTCGCGCGTCAGGTCGGCTATGACCTCGCCAGCTTTGCCGCGCTCCTCGTCGTATTCGCGCACCACGGTGCCCACCGGCACCCGCAGGCGCACATCGTCGCCGTCGGCGCCGTGCATGCGGCTGCCCTTGCCATGCGTTCCGCGCCCGGCCTTGAAATGATGCTTGAAGCGGTAGTCGATCAGCGATGATGCCGACGCATCGGCCACGATGATGACATCGCCGCCACGCCCGCCGTCGCCGCCGTCCGGGCCGCCCTTCGGCACGTGCGCTTCGCGCCTGAACGACATGCATCCGCTGCCGCCCGGCCCTGCCGCCACATTGATATGTACCTTGTCGATGAAGATGATCCGCTCCAATGAAAAAGAAGCCCTTGGCTGAGCAAGGGCTTCGAGAATGCGTATCCGTGCGCGCTGCTCGCTGAGAGCGGCGGCGTGCTACTCTGCGGCAGCCGGGATGACGTGTATCTTCCTCTTGTCGCCCTTGGTGAACTTCAGCGTGCCATCGCACAGGGCGAACAGGGTGTCGTCGCTGCCACGGCCCACGTTGTCACCGGGGTGGAAGTGGGTGCCGCGCTGACGCACGATGACGTTGCCCGTGCGCACCGCCTGGCCGGCGAACATCTTCACGCCGAGGCGCTTCGCGTGGGAATCGCGGCCGTTACGTGTGGATCCAAGGCCTTTCTTATGAGCCATCTTCTATTCCTCCTCGGCCTTCGCATCAGCCGCTTTCTCCGCCTTGTCGGCAGCCTTCGCGGCGGGCTTGTCCTCTTTGGCAGCTGCCGGCTTCTTGGCCGCGCTGGTCTTGGCGGCGGGCTTCTTCGCAGCAGCCTTGGGCTTCTCGTCGGTCTTAGCCGCGGCCTTCTTCTCGTCGGCCTTGGCATCGTCAGCCTTGGCGGCTGCCTTCTTGGGCTTCGGGGCCTCGTACTTCTCGGACCCGACGGCCGTTATCTGGATGCGCGTCAGCTCCTGGCGATGGCCGCGCAGGCGCTTGTAGTTCTTGCGCTTCTAGAACTTGAAGACGACCTTCTTCTTGTCCTTGAACTGCTCGAGCACCACAGCCTCGACGGCGGTCTTCGCCGCGGCCTGCGGATCGAGCTCGGTCGTATCGCCATCTACCACGCAGATGGCGTCCAGCTTCACCTTGTCGCCGACTTGGGCGGGAAGCTTCTCGATGTTCAGCTTGTCGCCGGGGCACACCTTGTACTGCTTGCCACCGGTTTTTACGATCGCATACATTACTTGTCTCCTTGGAAGTGACTAAACGCAAGGATTAACTTTAACAATGCAACCCCCGCTCGTCAACAGTTTTTTCGCTAATGGGCATCTGACCAATCGGAGCCCCACGACACATCCACCACCAGCGGCACCTTGAGCTGCACCACGTTCTCCATCACATCCCCCACGAGCGCCGCCAGCTCCTCGGCATGCCCCTCGGGCACGGAGAAGTCGAGCTCGTCGTGCACCTGCACCATCATCAGCGCATCGAGGCGAGATACGGCGAGGCGGCGGGCCACCTCGATCATCGCCAGCTTGATGATATCGGCCGCGCTGCCCTGCATCGGGTGGTTCATGGCGGTGCGCTCCCCCACGCCCCGCAGGCGCTTGTTGGCCGCCACCAGCTCCGGTATGCGGCGCTTGCGCCCGAACATCGTCTCGGCATACCCGCTCTCAGCCGCGCGGTCTATCGTGGAATCGAGGAAGGAGCGCACGCCGGGATACGCCTCGAAATAGCGGTCAATCATCTCGCGCGCCTCGTCCATCGGGATGTCGAGGTTCTGGGAGAGCCCGAATGCCTGCTGCCCGTACACGATGCCGAAATTCACCGCCTTCGCCCGCGTGCGCAGCTGCGGGGTCACATCGGCGAGCGGCACGCCGAACACGCGCGCGGCGGTGTTGGCGTGGAAATCCTCGCCGGAGTTGAACGCCTCTATGAGGTGCTCGTCGCCCGACAGGTGCGCGAGCAGCCGCAGCTCGATCTGGGAGTAGTCGGCCGACAGGAACACATCGCCTGCGCGCAGGGGCAAGAAGCACTCGCGTATCTTGCGCCCGAAATCGGTGCGGATGGGTATGTTCTGGAGGTTCGGGTTCGACGAGGACAGCCGCCCGGTGGCGGTGACCGTCTCGTGGAACTGCGTGTGCACGCGCCCATCGCCGGCGCGCATCTTCGGCAGGCTGTCGATGTAGGTCGACTTGATCTTGGCCTGCTCGCGGTAGCGCATCACCAGCGCCGCTATCTCGTGGGTCTTGGCGAGCTCCTTCAGCACGCTGGCGTTGGTGGAATACCCGCGGCGGTTCTTCTTCATAGGCGGTATGCCCATGACGTCGAAGAGGATATGGGCGAGCTGCTTCGGCGAGTCGATGTTGAACGTCTCGCCCGCGATGGCGTATATCTCATCCGATAGCGCCATCAGCTCGGCATGCGCATGCTCGCCGAGCTCGGCGAGGCGCCGGCAGTCGATGGCCATGCCGATGCGCTCCATCTGGAGCAGCACCGCCACCAAGGGCAGGTCTATCCGCTCGTACACCTCAGCCGAGCCGTCGTCGGCGAGCGCGCGGCGCAGCGGCGCCTCGAGCAAGCGCGACGCGCGAGCGCGATCGGCCAAGCGCGCATCATCGTCGGCGGCCTCGGGCAGGCTGCCGCCCAAGAAGCGCTCCGCCAGCTCCTCGTGGGTGTACGCCGACACCGTGGAGTTCAGCGCGTAGCCCGCGATGCCGAGGTCGAACGCGCGCATAGCGGCCAGGTCGGCCTCGCTGACGCGCGCCTCCACCGAGGTGTCGGCCGGGTAGATGCGCTGCACGGCCTCCTTCACATCGAGCGCGGCGAACGGGACCTCGCGCACGATGCGCTCAAGGCAGCGCAGCGCCGCCTCCCCCTCGAACAGCGCAACGCCTGCGCCCACCGCAGCCGCCGCGCGCAGGCTCGTCTCGAAGAGCGAATCCTGCCCGGATGCGTCGATGGCCACGCCGACGAGCTCGCCGGCCGCTATGGCCGCGCCGAGCAGCTCCTCTGCCGCTTCCCCCCGCATGATATCCCCCTCGCCGAGGTCGAGCGCGGCCACCGCCGCCGGCACGCTGCCCGCGAGCTTGAGCACGCGCGCGAGCGGGCTCTGGAGCGAATATTCGGCGAAAGCGCTCTGCACCTCATCGGCGGTGAAGCTCGGGAACTGCACATCCTCGATGTCGAGCGGGAAATCGAGGTCGGTCACGATGGTGGCGATCTGGCGGCTCAGGAACGCCATGTCGCGCTCTTCCTCCAGCCGCTCGCGCTGCTTGCCGCGCAGCTCGTCGATGTGCTCGTAGATGCCCTCGATGCTGCCGAAGCGCTCCAAAAGCGAGGTGGCGTTCTTCGGGCCGATGCCGGTGACGCCGGGGATGTTATCCGACTTGTCGCCCATGAGGCCCAGGTAGTCTATGAACTGATCGGGCGCCACGCCGTACTTCTCCATCACCTCGGCAGGGCCCATGATATCGACATCGGAGATGCCCTTCTTGGTGGTGACCACGCGCGTCAGCTCCGTGGCGAGCTGGCAGGCGTCCTTGTCGCCGGTGACGAGCAGCGTCTCGTAGCCGAGCGCCTCGTCGCGCGCGGCGATCGTGCCCAAGATGTCATCGCCCTCCCAGCCGGGCACCTTCACCACCGGCACCTGCATGGCCGCTAGGAGCTTCTCCACCACGGGGAACTGCACGCGCAGCTCGTCGTCCATATGCGGGCGCTGCGCCTTGTACGACGGCAGCTCCTGCATGCGGAACTCGGGCCTGCCGGCATCGAACGCGCAGATGACGGCGTCGGGCGCCGCGGTCTCCACGAACTTGCAGAACATCTGCATGAAGCCGAACACGGCGTTGGTGGGGGTGCCATCGGGCGCGCCCATCGGCGTCTGTATGGCGTGGTAGGCGCGGTGCATCAGCGAATTGCCGTCTATGACGGCTACCTTCTTGGGCATGTCGGTCCTTTGCATCGGAGAAAGCCGGTGCTTGAGATTCTACCTTACCTACGCGTCCCACAGGTAGCCGACGCCGCGCACGGTCTGAAGGCGGCAGGCGAGCTCCGGGCCCAGCTTGGCGCGCACGCGGCGCACGTGCACATCCACCGTGCGCGAGCCGCCGTAGTAATCGAACCCCCACACGCGCCGCAGCAGCGCGTCGCGCGAGTACGTGCGGCCGGGATGCGTCGCCAAGAACGCCAGCAGCGCGTATTCCAGATAGGTCAGATCGAGCGGCTCGCCGCCCACCTCCACCTGATAGGTGGCCAGGTTCAGCGTCATGCCGTCGATGGCGATGAGGTCGGCCGAGGTGGCTTCGTTGCCCGGCCAGAGCAGCTGGCGCATGCGCAGCGCGCACTCCTGCGCGCTCGCGCCCGCCACCACGAAGTCGCTCCTCACCTGCACGGGCAGCCGCAGCTCGGCCAGCCGCTCGAGCGGCACCGCTACCAGAAGGGCCGCATCGCCGTCCTCGGCCAGCTGGGCCTCGAGCTGCTCGAGCGCTGCTGCGCTCGCATGCGCGGCCTCGATCACCACCAGGTCGCACCCGGGATTCTGCGCGAGCGCGCTGGCGAGGTTCGCCGATGTGGCGCAGGCCACCTCCACGTCGAGCTCTGCGAGCATCCGCTGGAAGCGATGAGCGCCATCGAGCGAATCGGCGATGAGCAGGACCTTCTTGCGGGCCATCTACAGCACCGCCAGGAATCGGTCCACTTCCCAGGGGGTCACGATGCCCTGGTAGGCCTCCCATTCCGCGCGCTTCGTGCGCACCAGGTAGCTGTGCGCATGCTCCCCGAGCGCCGTGCGCATCAGGTCGCTGCCGGCGAACAGGTCGACCGCCTGGCCGAGCGTCTCGGGCAGCGAGCCGATGCCCGCCGCGCGCAGCTCTTCGCGGCTGCGCTCGCCCAGATCGGCCATCTCGGCTGCCGCGGGCGGCTGCAAGCCCGCCTCCACGCCCGCGAGCCCTGCATGCAGAAGGGCGCTGAACGCCAGATACGGGTTCGCCGCCGGGTCGGGGTTGCGCACCTCGATGCGGCACGACTCCTCCGAATCGGGGCGGTAGCCGGGTATGCGCACGAGCGCCGAGCGGTTCCCGCGCGCCCACGCGAGCGCCGAGGGCGCCCGGCCCGCGCCGATGAAGCGCTTGTACGAGTTCACATACTGGTTCGTCACCAAGCAGGCCTCGGGCGCATAGCGCAAGATGCCCGCGATGAAGCTCTTGGCGGTGGCGGAGAGGTTGTAGCCGTCCGGGTCGGAGGCATCGAAGAAGGCGTTGCGGCCATCCGCATCGACCAAGCTGATATGCACGTGCATGGCGCTGCCCGGATGCCCCTCCAAAGGCTTCGGCATGAACGAGGCGTGCACGCCATGCTTCAGGGCTATCTCCTTCACCACCAGCTTGTAGGTCATGACGGCATCGGCCATCGACAGCGCATCGGAGTAGCGCAGGTCTATCTCGTGCTGCGACGGCGCCAGCTCATGGTGCGAGTACTCCACGGGGATGCCCATCTTCTCCAACGCGAGCACCGTGTCGCGCCGCAGGTCGCTCGCGTAGTCGAGCGAGGTCAGGTCGAAGTAGCTGCCGCGGTCGAGCACCTGGGTGCCCTCGGCGTCCTTGAAGTAGAAGAACTCCAGATCGGAGCCGATGTTGACCATGTAGCCCATGTCGGCCGCCTTCTGCACCGCCCGCACGAGGATGTTTCGCGGGTCGCCCGAGAACGGCTGCCCGTCCGGCGTGCGGATGCTGCAGAACATGCGCGCCACCGCGTTGGCCTGCGGGCGCCACGGCAGCACCTGGAAGGTGGACGGCTCGGGGAACGCCAGCATATCCGAGCCCTGCGCGCGCGAGAAGCCGTCGATGCAGCTGCCGTCGAAGCCCATGCCATGCGCGAAGGCCGCTTCGAGCTCGCCAGGCACCATGGCGAACGACTTCATGTTCCCCAGCACATCGGAGAACCAGCAGCGCACGAAGTGCACGTCGCGGCTCTCAACGGTCTTGAGGACGAAATCCTGCTCGGGGTTCAGGTCGTCGATATCGAGGAATTCCAAGGTCGGGCTCCCATCTGCGTGGTCTCGGGCCACCTTACGCCATCCGTGTTTCGAAGCGGTTAACATGCGCGCATGCGACGAGACCCGGCGCGGAGGCCGGGTCTCGGGTGCTGCATCCTCGCATGAGCGAGAGCGCGGATGCTACTCGGCAGCCTCGACAGCCTCAGCGGCCTCCTCGGCGACGGCTTCCTCGGCCACGGCCTCGACCGCCTCAGCGGCATCGGCGCTCGCCTGAGCCTCGGCATCGGCCTCAGCGGCCTCTGCTGCCTGCTGCTCCTTCTCAGCTGCCTTCGCAGCCTTCTCGGCCTCAGCGGCGTACTTCGCAGCGCGCTCGCCCTTGGCCTTGGCCTTGGCCTCGCGCTCGGCCTTGCGTGCGGCCTCCTTCTCGGCAGCCTTCGCAGCGCGCTCGGCCTTGCGGGCAGCCTCGCGGGATGCCACCACGTCGGTGGCGTTGCCGAAGCGGTCGGCGAAGCGCTGCACGCGCCCGCCCGAGTCGATCAGCTTCTGGGTGCCAGTGTAGAACGGATGGCACACGTTGCAGATATCAAGGCGCAGCTCGGGCTTCGTGCCGCGCGTGGTGAAGGTGTTGCCGCAGCTGCACTTCACCGTGCAATCCATGTACTCCGGATGGATGTCTTTCCTCATGTCATCTCCTTACGGGCGCCTTGGTTTCCGACCAAGGCTGATAAGCAAACTTGATGATTCTACCACAGAAACACCGCGCGAGCGCGAGACCGGCGCGGTTCAGTCGAAACGATAGCCCTCCAAGGCGGCGAAGGGGTTCGGCGCGGCGTCTTCCGGCGCCTCGCAGGCGCATTCGCCCTCGTTGCGGTTCTGGCCGCAGCGCGGGCAGAGGCCCTTGCACTCCTCGTCGCACAGCGGCACGAGCGGCATCTCCAGCACGAGCGCCGCCTCGATGAGCGGCGCCATGTCGAGCACCTCGCTCTCTGGCAGCACGTCGAACTCGTCTTCCTCGATATCGTCGAGCTCCGCCTCGGCGCCGGATATCAGGAAGTAGCCCTCTATCTCGCCCACCACATCGAATGCGGCCTCTTCCAGGCAGCGAGCGCATGCGGTGGCCGCGCGCCCTTCCACGGTGCCCGTCACCAGGAGGGCGCCGCCGGTGTTCGTGATATCCGCCTGCCAGCGCAGCGGTTCGGCGAAGCGGTACTCGTCAACGCCCGCAGATAATCGGAACGGCGGCATATCGGCCTCGTAGTGCCGATATGCCGCCGCCTCGAAGAGGTCCTTGGGTATATGGATGGGTATGGGCTGCACAGCTTAGCGCGGAACCGTGCTGTTCTGGTTCAGGCGGTCGCGCACGCGGCGCACCTGACCGAGCACGTTGTCGAGGCTCTGCTCCACGTGGCTGAACACCTCGTCGGCGTAATCCTCAGCGCCAGCGCGCGTCTCGCGCTCGAGCTCGCGGGCATCGGCCATGATCGTCTCAGCCTGCTGCTGGGAGATGCGCACGATCTCCTGCTCGCTGGCGATGGTCATCGCCTGGCTGCGCGCATCCTCGATCAGGCGGTTGGCCTCGGCCTCTGCGTCGTCGAGCAGCGCCTGCCGCTCGCGGACTATCTGACGCGCCTGCGCGAACTCGCTCGGGAACAGATCGCGTATCTCATCCATTATCTCGAACGCCGCGGTTATATCCACTTGGCGCATATTGCTCTTCCCGAAGACCGCCTTCGAGTCCTCAAGCAGGATGGAGAGCTCCTCCAGAAGGCCCAATACTCCGGTTTCGTCCATATGAATCTCCTCGTCGGCTATATCTCAGGTCGCATATGCGGTCATAGGCGCATAATCCGCACTATATTATCACACCTGCGCACTGCCCGTACAGCAAAGCGCTCAGCCGCCACCACCGCGAGCGCTGTGGTGGCGCTCATGCGGCCCCTCCCATCAGCAGCCGCGCAGCTCCGGGCGCAGGAGCGCGATGACGCAGGTGCCGAAGGCCTTCTCCTTCACGAGCTCGAAGGGAAGCGCCTCTACCGCAGGCTCCACCAAAGCGCCCGCGGCGTGCTCGTAGGCGATGATGGCGTCCTCGGCTACGATGCCCCGCTCGCAGAGCGCAGCTATAGAGCGCAGGACGTCCTCAGCCGCATAAGCGTACGGTGCATCGAGGAGCACGAGGTCGAACGGCCCACAGGCCGCGGTCTTGACCGCGAGCTGCGCCGCATCGAGCGAATCGGCCTGCGCCGCCCGCGCGACCGGCTGGTCGTAGCCGAGGAGCTGCATGTTCGCGCGCACCGTGCGCAGCGCCTTCGCATCGCTCTCGACGAAGCATGCGCACGCCGCCCCGCGCGACAGCGCTTCGAGGCCGAGCGCCCCTGAGCCCGCGAACGCGTCGAGCACGCGCGCGCCCTCGAAGCCGCCGCGCAGGCTGCCCAAGCTGCTGAAGAGCGACTCGCGCACGCGGTCGGTCGTCGGACGCGCCGCCGATGCGGGCGCTTTGATGCGCCGGCTGCCATGGATGCCTGCGATGATGCGGATATCTCCCATGCTCACCCTCCCACTACGGCGTACTCGTACTGCTCGCCGGAGAACGTCGAGCGCATCTCGCGCGCGAGGGCCGCCGCGCACCCTTCGCCGAGCTCTGGGTCGGCCACCAAGAGCGCCGCCGCGCTCGCATGCGCTTCCTCTATCATGGCGCCGTCGCGCACCACGTTCACCAGCTTCAGCGCCGATGCGCCCGACTGGCGGTTGCCGAGGAGGTCGCCCTCGCGGCGGGCGGCCAGGTCCTCCGCGGCCAGCTCGAACCCATCGTCGGTGCGCTCGAGCGCCGCCAACCGGTCGAGCGCTTGGGGCTTCTTCGACGCCGACACGAGGAACACCTCGCCCGGCACCTCGCCGCGCCCCACGCGCCCGCGCAGCTGGTGCAGCTGCGAGAGGCCGAACCGATCGGCATCCTCGATGATCATGACGGTGGCGTTCGGCACGTCCACGCCCACCTCCACCACCGTGGTGGCCACCAGCACATCCGTCTCGCCGTCTGCGAACCGCTGCATCACCGCGCGCTTCTCCTCCGCCGGCATGCCGCCGAAGAGCAGCTCCACCCGATGATCGGGGAACACGGTGCTCGCGAGGAACGATGCCTCGTCCTTGGCCGCGGTGAGCGGGCACGCCGCATCGCCCGCAGCGCCTTCGATGGCCACATGCGGGTAGAACTCCGCCTCGTCCTCGTCGAAGGCTCCCCGCCCGGCGGCTTCCTCGCGCTCGTCGGCCGACACGCCCACCAGCGGGCAGATCACATACGCCTGCTCGCCGCGCGCGAGGGCCGCCTTCGCCGCATCGTAGGCGCGGCCGCGGTCGGCGCGCTCGAGCACATGCGTGGTGCGGCCGGAACCGGCATGGGGGCGCTCCTTTATGTAGGACAGCGTCATGTTGCCGAACAGCGCGAGCGCCATCGTGCGCGGGATGGGCGTGGCCGTCAGGTACAGCGCATCGGGCGCCGCCCCCTTCGCCAGCAGGGCTGCGCGCTGGTCGACGCCGAAGCGCTGCTGCTCGTCGATCACCACCAGGGTGCAGCGCGCGGGCAGCACATCGTCTTCCATCAGGGCATGCGTGCCGATGAGCACATCCACGCTGCCATCAGCCAGGGCAGCCACGATGCGCTCGCGCTCGCGGGGCGCGGTGGAGCCGGTGAGCAGCGCAGTGCGCACGCCGGCTTCCTCGAGCATGCTCCCGAGGCCGCGCGCATGCTGCTCGGCCAGCACCTCGGTGGGCGCCAGCACGAGCGCCTGGCCGCCCGAATCGGCCGCAGCTGCCAGCCCGAAGGCGGCCACCGCGGTCTTGCCGGTGCCCACGTCGCCCAAGATCATATGGTTCGCCACAGAAGGCGCCGCCATCGCGCGCAGCAGGTCGTCGCGCGCGGCGGCCTGCCCGGCCGTCAGCTCGAAGGGCAGCGCTGCGGCGAGCCGCTGCACGCGCGGGCCGTCTATCGTATGCGCCGTGGGAGCGAGGCCGCGGGTGCGCTTCGCGCTCTCCGTCATCATCAGCAGCTGCACCAACACGAGCTCCTCGAAGGCCAAGCGGCGGCGGGCTTGGGCTGCCTCGGCCATGCTCTGCGGGAAATGGGCGCAGCGCAGCGCCGTCTGCCGCGACATCAAGCGGTAGCGCCGCCGCAGGTCGAGCGGCAGCGGGTCGAAGGCGCCCTCGGTCATCTGGAGGGCGGCGCGCACGAGGGCGCGCATCTGCTTCTGGCTGATCTTGGCGCTGCTCGGATGCACCGACAAGATCACGCCCTCCACCTCGCCTTGCGTGGGCTCGACGATGGGGTTGGTCATGCGCTTGAAGCCGTAGTCGAACTCCACCTTCCCCGACAGCGCGACGCGCTCGCCGGGGTGCAGCTTATCCTTGAGCCACGGCTGGTTGAATGCCGTCACCATGATGACGCCGGTCTGGTCGACCACCGCCACCTCCACCAGCGTGAGCTTCGGGCGCGGGCGCTTCAGCTTCACCTCGTGGATGATGCCGGCGATGGTGGCCATCTGGCCGATGGCGGCATCGGCCACCGTGCGCACTGCGCTCATGTCGATGTAGCGGCGCGGGTAGTTCGCCAGCAAGTCGCGCACGCGGCGGATGCCCATGCGCTGCAAGTCGCCGGCGCGGCGCGAGCTGACGCCCGGCACCGCGGTTATGGGTTCGTCGAAGGCGAGCGTGGCGCGCAAGCGCGCCGAAGCGGATGCGGCAGGGGCGCTACTCAAGCGAGAGGACCATCGGATAGAGCGGCTGGTCGCCGCGCTGCGCGTCCACTTCCAGCTCGTCGAAGGCGTCCTCGATGCGCTCGGCCAGCGCCTCCAGCTGCTCATCGTCCATGTCCTCGCCAGCGAGCAGCGTGCAGGTATCGTAGCCCTCAGCGCCCATCTTCACCAGCAGGCCCATCACCACCTCGTCGACCGCGCTGCCCACCGCGCGGATGGACCCGTCAGCGATGCCGATGGTGTCGCCGGTCTTGATGGGGTTGCCCTCGACGTCCTTCGAATCCTTCACCGCATGGGTGACCTCGCCTGTGCGGATGTCCTCGCAGGCTGCCGTCATGGCCGCCACGTTGGCCTCCAGCGGCTCGGCCTGATCGAGCGCGAACATGGCGCCGAACGCCTGCGGCACGCTCTTCGTAGGCACCACGCCGCACGGCTTGTCCGCCAGCTCGCAAGCGGTGTTCGCCGCCATGATGATGTTCGAGTTGTTCGGCAGGAACACGACCGCATCGGCGTTCACCGACGCAGCAGCATCGAGCAGGTCCTTCGTCGAGGGGTTCATGGTCTGGCCGCCCGAGACGACCGTATCCACCCCCAGGCTCTTCAGGATATCCACATTGCCCGCGCCATTGGCCACGGCCACCACGCCGATGGCCTTGCGCTCGGCGCGGCCCTCCTCGGCGATCTTCTTCGCACGGTCGGCCGATTGCAGCTCCATGTTATGGATGTGCACCTCGGATATCTGCCCGCGGGCCAAGAAGTACGCGAGCACCTTGTCGGGCTCGTTCGAATGCACGTGCACCTTGAATTTCGGAGCGCTGCCCACGCACAGCTCGCAGTCGCCCATCGTCGCCAGGAAATCGAGCGCTGCGGCCGGGTCGAGCGCGTCGGAATCGACTAAGA
>CAJTXX010000056.1 GCA_910584145.1 uncultured Eggerthellaceae bacterium
GGCGAGGTCATGAGCAAGTCGAAGGGCAACGTGGTCAGCCCCGAGGAGATGATCGCACGCTACGGCGCCGACGCAGTGCGCGCAGCCATGCTGTTCATGGGACCTCCCGACAAAGAGAAGCTGTGGAACGACGACATCGTGCCCAGCATGAGCAAGTTCCTGAACCGCATGTGGCGCATCGTGCACGATCTGGTAGGCGCTGCTGGTGAGGACACGCTGTTCGACCCGTCCGCCGACGCATCGCAGGCCCATACGCTGGCGATGGCCATGAGGCGCGAACGGCATCGCGTGGTGGGAAAGGTGACCGATGACATCGACCGCAACAACTTCAACACGGCGCTGGCCGCCATCATGGAGCTGACGAACGCCACTGCGGCGTTCCTGCGCCTGCGGCCCGCCGAGCATCGCATGAACTGCGAAACGGGCGGCCCGCTCTGTCGCGACGTCGCCGAGACGCTGGTGAAGCTGATGGCCCCCATCGCGCCGCACATGGCCGACGAGCTGTGGCAGGAAGCGCTGGGCAACGACGGCTCGGTGCACAAGCAGCCGTGGCCCGCGTTCGACCCCGAGCTGGCGAAGGCCGACGAGGTGGAGATAGCCGTGCAGATATGCGGCAAGGTGAAAGCCCGCGTGATGGTGCCGAACGACGCCGAAGAAGCCGCAGCCATAGCAACCGCCAAGGAAGCCATAGCCGCCCAGCTCGACGGCAAGGCCATCATCAAAGAGATATATGTACCCGGCCGCCTCGTGAACATAGTGGCTAAGTAGGCGGAAGCGCCTCTAAACTCAAAGGGACGGAGCAAAGCGCCGATATGTATCAGCTCTATTGAGCGACAGACGCTGGTCTTAACAAGAAGAGAACACGAGCGCCAGAAGCTACTTCTGACGGCGACGAACGAGCAGCAGGCAGATCGCAGCTACTACTGCGGCGATGGCTCCGATGGAACCGAGCAGGGCGGGGCTGCCCATCATGGTGTCGCGGGTGGACGCGATGGACGGACCTGTTTGCACCGTGGTCTTCACGTCGGGTGTTTTGCGCTTATCGTCGGAGAGCTGCTGTGGGCGCTTGACCTCGCGGTCGTTCTCCTCTTCCGAATCGCTGGAGGAGCTGCCGGCTATCTCAGTGATGCTGCCCGCGGTTTGCCCGCCCGCCAGCGGATGGTTCACTATCCCATTGATGGTGCCGCCGGGAACCTCCACGGGCTTGGTGGTCTTGGGTTTCAGCTTCGGGATAAGGCCCTCGATGACCAGATCGGGCAGCGGGTTGGATATGGGCAGGTCCTCTATCGACCCCGGCGAAGCCTTCACGTTCGTCGCCGCCTGCGCCGTGCGGAGCGGATGCAGCGCCAACCCGTACGCCTCGAGCACCGCCTCTTCCTCGGCCCCAGAGGCGTCTTCCTTAGAGATGAACACCGGGCACGCATAGCTACCGGCAGCCTTTTCCGTAGGCAGCACCACTTCGGGCTCGCCAACACGGCACTCGTAACCTGCGGGAATGATCTCCTTCTCTCTCAGGAGCTCTGCAACATAGGAGCGCACCGCTTTCTTGGCGCTCTCCTTGGTCATGAACGTAGCGTCATCCGCAGTGGTGCTCTCAGGCATCGTCCACACATCTTTATCGGCGCTCTGCTGCGCCTTGATGCGCTCTTCCATCCACTGCACCGCTTCTTCCACATCAGCGGGCACGTAGGGGCCAGGGTCAGTCGGCGGTGTCGGCGGGTCTTCCTTGTCGTCGGTGCCCGGCTTCTCCGGGTCGGAGGGCTCCTCCGTGCCGTCGCCATCACCATCGCCGTCCGTGCTGGGTGGCACCGGGTCAGGGTTCTCCGGAACATCGGGCACATCAGGCACTACAGGAACATCCGGCTCAGTCGGGCCAAGCTCATACGGCTCGGCCTTCAGAACGCCGCTGATGACCACGCGCCGCGCAGCCAGAGCGTCGAACCAGCTCCGGTACACGCAGATAGTCACGCTGAAACCGCCATCGCGGCCAGCCGGCTCTTCCGCCGTGCCCGCCACGGGGGCCTCCCACTCCAGCGACCGCTCGTCGATGCGCAGGCTCACCTTCGTCAGGCCGAGCGATTCTATCTTCGCTTTCAGCCATATCCAGAAGGTGGTCGCATCCGTTACCTCGCCCGGGCTCGACACCCACTCTGCGTTGAGCAGCATATCGCGCGCCTCATCGACCGGGTCGAAATAGTCGCCGAAGATGCCCGTAGGGTTGCTCTCGTCGGAAACAGGCTGCACGGCGGGCTGCTGCGATGCGTACGCCAAGGCGCCCACCGGCATGAGCGAGACCGCAAGGGCAGTGGCCGCGAATGCGGCTACCGCTCCCTGTATCTTCTTCGCTCTAGCCTTCACAGCCCTTCCGCTCTCTTCGCGTCAGTGCATGGATGCGCTGCTCGCGTAGGTGTTCTTGTCGCGCAGCATGACATCGTGCGCGCCACCCTCCACGATGGAGGTCGCGCTCACCACGGTCAGCTTCGCCTTCTCTTGCAGCTCGGGGATGGTGAGCGCACCGCAGTTGCACATGGTGCTCTTCACCTTCGACAGCGTCAGGCCGACGTTGTCTTTCAGCGAACCGGCGTACGGCACGTAGC
This sequence comes from uncultured Eggerthellaceae bacterium, assembly GCA_910584145.1. Lineage (GTDB taxonomy): Bacteria > Actinomycetota > Coriobacteriia > Coriobacteriales > Eggerthellaceae > Adlercreutzia_A. Next base: position 2,598 of record CAJTXX010000056.1, read on the forward strand.
TGTCCACTCCTTCCTCGAACGACATGCCCTTCTTGTCGCCGCCCAGGTCGTAGCGCTGCCAGTTGCGCGCGCGGGCCGAGCCCTCGCCCCAATACTCCTTCATGTAGCTACCGTTCACCATCACCTTGTTCGACGGGCTCTCGTCGAAACGGGCGAAGTAGCGGCCCAGCATGACGAAATCAGACCCCATCGCCAGCGCCAGGCTGATGTGGTGGTCGTACACGATGCCGCCGTCGGAGCAGATGGGGATGTACACGCCCGTTTCGCGGAACCACTCGTCGCGCGCCTTCGCCACCTCGATCACTGCGGTGGCCTGACCGCGGCCGATGCCCTTCGTCTCGCGCGTGATGCAGATGCTGCCGCCGCCGATGCCGATCTTGATGAAGTCGGCACCGCATTCGGCCAAGAAGCGGAAGCCGTCGCGATCGACCACGTTGCCGGCGCCCACCTTCACGGTGTCGCCATAGTGCTCGCGTATCCACTGGATGGTGAACTTCTGCCAGTCGGAGAAGCCCTCCGACGAGTCGATGCACAGCACGTCGACGCCGGCCTCCACCAGCGCCGGCACGCGCTCGGCGTAGTCGCGCGTGTTGATGCCCGCACCCACCATATAGCGCTTGTGCGCGTCGAGCATCTCGTCGGGGTTGCTCTTATGCGAGTCGTAGTCTTTGCGGAACACGAGCGCCACCAGGTTGTCGGCGTCGTCCACGATGGGCAGGCAGTTCAGCTTGTTGTCCCAGATGATATCGTTCGCGTCTTTCAGCGAGGTGTCGCGGGGAGCCACCACGAGCTTCTCGCGCGGGGTCATGAAGTCGGCCACCTTGTCATCCATGTTCATGCGGCTGACGCGGTAGTCGCGGCTGGTGACGATGCCCAGCAGCTTGCCGTGCGGCTTGCCCGCTGCCGTCACCGGCATGGTGGAGAAGCCGTGCTCTTCCTTCAGGCGCACCACATCAGCCAGCGTCATGTCGGGCGACAGGTTCACGTCACTTTCCACGAACCCAGCTTTGTAGTCTTTCACGCGGCGCACCATAGCGGCTTCGTCTTCCACGCTCTGCGAGCCGTAGATGAAGGCCATGCCGCCCTCGGTGGCCAGCGCCACAGCCATGCGATCGTCGGATACCGACTGCATGATGGCCGAGATCATGGGGATGCTCAGGGATATAGGGCATTCCTCTTCGCCTTTGCGATACTTCACCAGCGGGGTCTTGAGCGACACGTCCGCAGGCACGCAGTTGCTGCCGGAATAACCCGGCACCAGCAGGTACTCGTTGAAGGTACGCGAAGGTTCATCGAAATAGAATGCCATAGCTCTCCTCTCCCCGCCTGAGATGTAGCCAACCATTATACGCCGTCGCGGCGGAGTTTTTACAGCTCAGCAGCGATTTTTTCGGCCTTGATCCGCATGTTCTCGAGCCATGATGCGGCAGGTTCGCAAGGCTTGCTGGCCTGCTGCATCATGGCTCGATGAGAGCATGCAGCTCAAGGGCATATAACGGCTGGCCGACATGGTGTGCTTGAAGGAAGAGCACGGCTTCTCCACCGTGATGTAAGGCATCTTGCTCCTCCTCTTGGATGCTCTGCGGCTCTTCCCTGAAAGGCGTCCGCTTTGCGAAGAGTATACAAACATTGAGGAACGGGGCGCACCGGCAATGGTGCTGTTGCTCCTTAAAAGCAGATGGGACTGGAAGCTCTCGCCTCCAGTCCCATTGTCAGCGCCCAGCTCAGGTGGGCGATACCTTGCTCCGAGGCCGCTTCGCGGCGCGGCTTAGAACTCCTTGAAGGCGCTCTTCGGGGCGAAGCAGATGGGGCACTTCTCGAAGTCGTCGCCCTTGTGGATGTAGCCGCACACGGGGCACAGGTAGAACTTGCGGTCGTCCGGCGCGTCGATGTTGTTGTACGCATCGAGGTAGAGCTCGGCATGCACGCTCTCGGCCAGCTTGGCGCGGGTGAACACCATCTGCGCACCGGCCTCGCCCTCGTCGATGGCCACCTTGATGAACGACGGGTACATGTCGGACGTCTCGTATATCTCGCCCAGCGCACCGCTGATCAGGTCGAGGTCGGTCTTGGTGCCCACCACATCGGCCGGCGCTTCGGGCGGCGCGTAGTCGGGCTCTTTCTTCTGGATCTCGGCCACTTCCAGCTTGATGTGGATCTGCTCGGCAGCAGACGTGGCGGCGAACTGGCGCGCGATCTGATCGTAGCCAGCCTCGGCCGCAGCCTTGCTGAATGCAGCATATTTGGCGCTGGCGCCGGTCTCGCCCTGCACAGCGCTCTTCAGGTTATCCAACGTGGTGCCGACCTTCGTCTGGCTGTCGGCAACGACATTGAAGTTCGTAGCATTGCTGGCGTCGGGCATGACGTCGCGAACCTTCATCGTCATAAATCCTCCTTTTGGTCTTTTGGGGCCGCCGTTGCGGCTGTTGAACATGATAGTGGATTTGCCGCCAGGCCGGGCACGCATCTGGAAAAGATTCGGGTCCGTTTACTTCGTGAAGGGCGCTCTGCGTGGGCTATAGTAATGGCGAGATAATCATATGCACACGGGCGAAAGGACGATCATGGAACGCGGATCGGCATGGAAGGGATATGGCGCGGCGGACATAGAGCAGCTCGAAGCGCTGGCAGGCGATTACCGGCAGTTCATCAGCACGTGCAAGACCGAGCGCGAATGCTGCGCCGAGAGCGTCCGACAGGCGGAGGCCGCAGGGTACGTGGCTCTGTCGACCGCGCTGCGCGAGGGCCGGCGGCTGCGCGCAGGCGACAAGGTGTGGGCCACCTCACAGGGCAAGGCGGTGGTACTGGTGCATATCGGCGAGCAGCCGATGGAGCAGGGGATGAACATCCTCGGCGCGCATATCGACTCGCCGCGGCTCGATGTGAAGCAGAACCCGCTCTACGAGAAAGACGGCTTCACGCTGCTCGATACGCACTACTACGGCGGCATCAAGAAGTACCAGTGGGTGGCGCTACCGCTGGCCATACACGGCGTGGTGGCGAAGACCGACGGGGAGGTCGTCGAGGTCGTCGTGGGCGAAGATGCTGACGACCCGGTGTTCTGCGTTACCGATCTGCTGCCGCATCTGGGGCAGAAGCAGATGGAGAAGAAGGGGTCGGAGGTTGTCGAAGGCGAGGACTTGGATGTTCTTGTGGGGAATCGTGCGGCTGCTCTGGGCGGGGATGCCCAGTCACTCGGACAGTCCTCGCTTCGCTGCGGAACTCGCTTGGTGGACACCCCCGCCCAGAGCAGCGAAGTTGTGACTGTGCCTGACCAGGACGCTTCCGGCGACAACCTGCCGAAAAAGGAAGAGGAGAAGGAGGCGGTTAAGGCGTTCTTGCTGGGGATGCTTCGGGAGAAGTATGGGATCGAGGAGGAGGACTTCCTCTCGGCGGAGTTGGAGGTCGTACCGGCGGGGGCGGCTCGCGATATGGGGTTCGACCGCAGCATGATCATCGGATATGGGCAGGATGACCGGGTATGCGCTTACACCTCGCTGCGGGCGCAGCTTGCGCTGGCTGAGGGGCCGGCGCCGCGGCGCACGGCGGTGTGCGTGCTTGTGGATAAGGAGGAGATCGGCAGCGTGGGCGCCACCGGCATGGAGTCGGCGTTCTTCGAGAATGCCATCGCCGAGGTGATGGCGCTGGCCGGCGAGGAAGGCGACCTGCGGCTGCGGCGCGCGCTGGCGGCGTCGTGCATGCTGTCGTCTGATGTGTCGGCGGGCGTGGACCCTGCGTATGCCAGCGTGTTCGAGCCGAAGAACTCTGCGTATCTGGGACGCGGCCTGGTGTTCAACAAGTACACCGGTGCGCGGGGCAAATCGGGCAGCAACGACGCGCGCGCCGAGTTCGTGGCTCGCGTGCGCCGCGTGATGGACGACGCACAGGTGAGCTTCCAGACCGCCGAGCTGGGGCGGGTCGACGCGGGCGGTGGCGGCACCATCGCATTCATCCCCGCGCGCTTCGGCATGGATGTGATCGACAGCGGCGTGCCGGTACTGAGCATGCACAGCCCGTGGGAAGTCACCAGCAAGGCCGACATCTACGAGGCACGGCGCGGCTACGAGGCGTTCCTGCGCAACGCCTGATCGGAGGGGGAGCGCGGAGCTCTCGCAACGCTGCCGCACGGGGAGAGGCTGCCGCGCCTCTGCACTGGCGCGGCGCCCCATTGCATCACTGCTGCCGTGGGGCGCCGCTACGCTGCTGCTGCCGCAGAACCACCGGGTCGCCGGCGATGCCCGTATCCAGCAAGAGAGCTACCGCGCCTCGCCGCCGCACCACCCGCGGCGGCCCTCTGCACCGGCGAACCTTACGGGACGGTGAAACCTGGGTTTCGTGAGAGTAATGGGCGCGGCATGCCGCCGATGGGCGCATCCGCCGCGTGTAGTATGCAATGCAGCAAGGGAGTTCCCTTCCTCCTTTTCCCTAAAGGAAGATGCCATCCCTCATCTTCCGCCAACGGAAACCGATGTCCCTAGGTTTCCACCGGATGCCCTCCCCTAGCATCCGATCATTGCGGGGCGGCTTTCACGTGAGCCGCCTCGCAATTTTTTTGCGCTGCGCCTGTTCCGGTACGGAAAACCGCGTTTTTCGTATGTAGGCGGGCTCAAGCGCTGGGTGTGCGAGGGCAGGGAGGCCTTCATGTCGTACACTGGGCGCGAGCAGATAGGAGCGGATTATGAGCGATCTGAGAGAACGCACCCCTGAACTAGCGAGCATCGAGCAGAAGAGCAGCGGCTGGGTGAATGCCTACGTGCTGACCTACCGGCTAGCTGACGGCTCGCTGTACGAATACGAGGCCGCATCGCGGCGCGGGCTGGAAGAGTACCGAGCGGCGCTAGAGGCGAACGGTGCTGGCGAGATAGCGCGCCCAGATGCCGTATGCATCGTGCCGCTGCTGCCCGACGACCACATCTTGCTGATACGCGAATTCCGCTATCCGCTGAATGCGTGGTGCATCTCGTTCCCGGCGGGGCTGTTGGAGCCGGGCGAATCCATCGGGGATTGCGCGCGGCGCGAGCTGCGCGAGGAGGTCGGCTGCACGCTCAACGACGAGCTAGGTGCCGCGGCGCTGACGGTGCTGCCGCAAGCGGGGTACTCGTCCACCGGGCTGACCGAGGAGAACGTGCAAGTGGTGCTGGCGCGGGCGTTCGTTGATGGAGCGGCGCAACCCGAGCACGGCGAGCTGATCGAGAGCTTCACGCTGCACTACTCCGAAGTGGCCGGTTTCCTTGCGGAGAACCGCGATCTGATCGGCACGCGCGCGCAGCTGGTGCTGGAGATGATAAAGCGCGTGTGGGCCTACCGCGAGAAGCTGCCGGAAGAGCCGCTACCGCAGCAGCCGATGACACGACAGGATTTCGCGTAAGGGCAGCAAGGGAGAGGCGGTGCGAGGGCCCGGTCTTTTGGTTTGCTGGGCCGTGAGCACCGCCGGGCGAGAACCTCCGCGCAGGGCGGACGGAGCGAGAGCGGTGCCATTTGCTCCGTCCCTTTGGGTTCTTTGGGTTGGCGCTAGGCGAGTATGTCGAGGGCTTGGCGGTAGCCGCCGGTGCCGTAGGTGAGGCATTTCGACACGCGGGCTATCGTGGTGGCTGAGGCGCCGGTCTCCTTCTCAATGGCGGCGTAGGACATGCCGGCGTCGAGCAGGCGCGCTACGGCGAGGCGCTGCGATGTCTCGCGTATCTCGCGTATGGTGAAGAGGTCTTCGAGCAGGGTGAACACCTCGTCAGGGTCGTCCATCGCGGACAGCACCCGCAGCAGGTCGTCCACTTCTTGCGTGCGTATCTGCGCGTTCGCCATTCTGCTGTCAGTCATTCTGAACCTCCTGCGTCGCGGTGCGGGTGCACGAGGCGTTCGCCGGGTCGCGGCCGCAGCCGCCAACGTGCTCGCACCCGTTGGCGCTCATGCGCATCAGCCCGTATTCGATCGACTCCACCAGCGCATTCCACGATGCCTCGATCACGTTGCCAGACACGCCGACCGTGCCGAAGGTGCCGCGGTTGTCGGCCGTGGTGATGGTAACGCGCGTGATGGCGCCCGTGCCCTGGCTCTCGTCGAGCAGGCGCACCTTGTAGTCGACCAGCTCTAGCTCGGCCACCTGCGGGTACGACTCGGTTATGGCCCTGCGCAGGGCGCTGTCGAGCGCGCCTACGGGACCGGCACCCTCGCCGGTGGCCACGAAGCGCTGCTCGCCCACGTGTATCTTGATGGTGGCCTCGCTGGCGGCATCTTTCGCCAGCGCGCCGGTATCCTCGCGGTCGTCGACGATGACGCGGAAGCTCTCCAACGTGAAGGCGGGCGCGTATGAGCCCAGGTGGCGCATGAGCAGCAGCGCGAAGGAGCCGTCGGCCACCTCGTAGGTGTAGCCGCGCGCCTCGCGGTCTTTGATATCGTCGAGTATGGCCTGCACGTCGGCGCCCGCCGCCGCGAGGTTTATGCCGAGCACTTCGGCTTTCTGCATGATGGACGCCTTGCCCGCAAGCTCGCTGACCACCATGCGGGGGCTGTTGCCCACGCGCTGCGGGTCGGCATGCTCGTATGCCTGCGGGAAGCGGGCGATAGCGCTGGCGTGCAGGCCGCCCTTGTGCGCGAACGCCGAGCGTCCGCTGTAGGGGTGGTGCGCCGGCACTGGCACACCCGTGACCTCGGCGATGCAATGCGCCACCGCCGTCAGCTGCTTCAAAGCGCTGCCCGCCGCGGTCGGCATGCCCATCTTCAGCTCCAAGTCGGCTATGACCGTCAGAAGGTCGGCATTGCCCACACGCTCGCCGATGCCGTTCGCGGTACCCTGCACCTGCGAAGCGCCCGCCCGCACAGCCGCGAGCGTGTTCGCCACAGCACAGCCCGAATCGTCGTGGCAGTGGATGCCGAACCCCTGACCAGGGAATTCCGCCACCACCGCGGCCACGATGCGCTCGATATCGAACGGCAGCATGCCACCGTTCGTGTCGCACAGGTCGATGCTGTCGGCGCCGGCCTCGTGCGCGGCGCGCACACATGCGAGCGCATATTCCGGGTCGCTCTCGTAGCCGTCGAAGAAATGCTCGGCGTCGAACACCACATGCCGGCCAGCGGCTTTCAGGTACGTCACCGAATCGCATATCATGCGCAGGTTCTCGGCTAGCTCGGTTCTCAGCGCCAGCGTCACCTGCGCATCCCACGCCTTGCCGACGATGGTTACCACCGGGGCGCCGCACGCCAGTAGGTCGCGCAGACCGGGGTCGTCAGCGGCCGCCATGCCCTTGCGGCACGTGCTGCCGAACGCGGCCACGCGCGCGTGCGCTAAGGGGATATCAGCCAGCGCCTTGAAGAAGGCGATATCCTTCGGGTTCGACGCCGGGAAACCTCCTTCGATGATGTCGATGCCGAACGCATCGAGACGCCGCGCGATGAGCAGCTTGTCTTCAAGCGACAGGTTGACCCCTTCGCATTGCTCGCCGTCGCGCAGCGTGCTGTCGTATGTGAGGACTCCCTCCAATCCGCCGATCAAATCTGCGTGAGCCAGTCGCGGTATTCGTCGGCCTTGCCGTAGGCTATCTCGAAGAAGCGTTCTTGCAGGCGGCGGGTTATCTCGCCGGGCTTACCCACCGTGCGGCCGTCGACCGAGCCGATCGGCGTGAGCTCAGCGGCAGAGCCGGTCATGAACACCTCGTCGGCCACGTACAGGTCGCTGCGAGTCAGGCTCTCTTCGCCCGCCGGGATGCCCAGCTCGTCGGCTATGGTGAGCACCGTATCGCGCGTGATGCCCTCGAGCACGCCATCGGACAGCGGCGGGGTGCTCATGATGCCGTTGCGCACCACGAACAGGTTCTCACCAGTGCCTTCGCACACGAGGCCTTCCTCGTTCAGCATGATGGCCTCGACGTAGCCGTGCTCCTTCGCTTCCAGCTTCGCCATCAGCGAGTTGAAGTACGCCGCGGTGGCCTTCACGGCCGGCGGGATGGCGTTGATGGAACGCTGGCGCCAGCTCGACACGCCCACGGCCACGCCGTTCGCCAGCGCGTCCTCGCCCAGGTAGGCGTCCCAAGGCCAGCATGCGATGATCACCTCGGTGGGCGCGCCCGAGGGGTCGACTCCCATGACGCCGTAGCCGCGGAACACCAGCGGGCGGATGTAGCACGCCGGCAGGTTATTCGCGCGGATGACCTCCACCGTAGCATCGCACAGCTCGTCGACCGTGTAAGGCAGGTCGATGGCGGCGATCTTCGCGCTGCGGTGCAGGCGCTCCATGTGGTCGCGCAAGCGGAACACGAAGCTGCGGTCGGAGTCGGGGTCTTTGTAGCAGCGGATGCCCTCGAACACGCCCGAGCCGTAGTGCAGCGAATGCGACAGCACATGCACGTTCGCATCAGCCCACGGCACCAGCTTGCCGTTCATCCATATGAAATCAACTTCGGTTATGTCTGCCATGATCCTCCTCCAACCTTGCACGCAGCACTGCTGCTATCTGCTGGTGAAATGATACTGCTTGCTGCGGAAATTCGCAGGAGAAAAGCGCCATTAGAACGCCGGCGGCACCACGCGCAAACCCTTCAAGGAGCCTTTCGTCTCCTCTGCGATACAGAATGCCATGCATATCGGCAGGTACCAAACAGGTTTCCCTGCACGCTCTGCGCGCTCTGAGCGCTCGACGTGGGCTTGGCATCCTGCCGATGGTCTCTTCCAGCACATCCTGCGCCCAGCAGGACTCCTCGAGATCAGTGCCTACAATGGAAACATCGGCTAATACAAAATACGGCGCGAACAGGCCGAAGCGACGACGTTCTGAGAGCATTCGAGGACGACGCCTACCGGGAGAAGCTCTTCGAAGAGCTCGGTATTTAGCGTAAAAAGCCCGGCGGTCTTCTGGGACTGCCGGGCTTTCAAATGCAGTGGCGTGTAGCCGCCTAGCTCTCTAGCGGTTCGCCGAAATCCTCGGCGGTGTTGCGTTCTTCCTCTTCGCCGCGCTCGATCGTATCGATCTGCTCTTCTTCGATGATGTTCTCGTCAGACATAGTGCGCTCCTTTCGCTTGAGCTACATCACGCCGTCTATGTATTTGCCGTCTATCTCCGCAGCGGAATAGTCGGTTGCAGCGCGCAGCTTGCTCATGAAATTCGGCGCCTCACCTATGTAAGACGGGTTCGTGTCGAACATCGGGAGCATGCCCTCTTGCTGCGTGTAAAGGAAACCGATCGCATAACCCTCAGGTGCCCCGGGCACGCCGCCTTCAGCGATGAGGGCATCCTTAACGCCATTGTCGGTTTCAATGTAGCCGTCATAGCACAGCGCATAAGCGTTCGCGCCGCGGGCGCCCTCTACCGTATGCTGCGCCAGATTGAAGCACTCCTGCGCGCTGTCGCCAGGATGCGTCTCCAAGAACACGTTGTCGCGCACCACCATCGTAGTGAAGGGGACGATCTCCTCGCCTGCATTCATGCGCTGCTTTCCCTCGTCGAGCGCATACAGGAGGACACGTTCCAAGATCTCAGGCATCTGGGGAACCTCGGACACCTGGCTTCTCACTTGCCGATCGCTCATATATGCTCCTTCCGTAACGCCTCCGCAGCCACAGCCTAGCGCGGACAGCGCTCGTTCTTCCTTCGTGTGCATTTTGATAATAGTTTAGTGGAACGCAGCCGTCGCAACCTCATCTGCCACAAAATTGTTTTAAACGGTCGAGGTGTCTAGAACCAGCTTACAGGAAGCGGGAGGACTAGGCTGATATCTGCTCTCGGCCGCTGTCTGACGAGCGAGCACCTTGGTCGTCAAATGTCCGAACATGGTATGAACAGGGAAATCTTGTGGCGGAGAGGCAGGGATTCGAACCCTGGATACCGCTCAACACGGCATAACGGTTTTCGAGACCGCCGCATTCAACCGCTCTGCCACCTCTCCGC
>CAJTXX010000057.1 GCA_910584145.1 uncultured Eggerthellaceae bacterium
CACCAGCAGCCGGAGCAGCAGCCACAGCCACAGGAGCAGCAGCGCTCACGCCGAACACGTCCTCCAGCTCCTTGACCAGCTCGGACAGCTCCAGAGCCGGCATCTCCTTCAGAGCTTCGATGATCTCTTCACGGGTAACAGCCATGTTGAATCCTCTTTCTGTTGCGGCGCCCTCGGGCGCCTGTTATCCATTCTCATGCGGCTAAGCCGCTGCTGCGCGCATTACGCAGCCTTCTGCCCCTCGATGGCGGACACCACGCGAGCGAAGGCCTCCATCGGGCCATTGAGCACGCGCACAGTCTTGACCAGCGGGTTGTTGATGGTGCCGAGCAGCTTGGCGATGAGCTCTTCACGCGACGGCAGCGAAGCGATATCGTTCACCTGCGCCGCATCCACGAACCTGCCATCCATCATGCCGCCCTTGATCACGAGATCCTCGTTGTCCTTGGCGTAGTCGCGCAGCACCTTCGCAGATGCAACGGGATCCTCGCCAGCGAACACGAACGCAGACGGACCAGCCAGCACCGCATCCATATCCGGGTAGTCCAGCTCGGCCAGAGCGATGTGCATGATGGTGTTCTTGTACACCTTCATCTGCGCATCGGCCTCGCGGATAGCGCGGCGCAGACCCTGTATCTGCTTCACGGTGAGACCGCGGTAGTCCACGACCCACATAGCGCCCGCACCCTGGATATCGGACTTGATGTCCTCCAGCATCTGCTTGTTCTCAGCATTCGGCATAAAACGTTTCACCTCCTACAGCATTCCCAACGTTCTGCCGAAAAGGCACGAGGCCCGCAAAAAAGAACGGCCCCCGCCGCATAAAGACAGCAGGAGCCGACATATCCATGCCAACCACCGCCTCGGCGGGCCGCTTGCGCGATTAAACCCTTGCAGGGTGCCAGCTGTCTTAAGCAGCAGAACTCTATCCACTACACGCCACCCGAAGGCAGCCCGCCTATTCTACCCGATGATCTTGGTCGATTCAACTGCGTGGACATACCATTTCATGAAGCGCTCGAACGGCTTGCGCAGCACGAAGCCGATCAGCGCCGCCGGCACCAAGAACAGCGCGAGCAGGCCCATCTGCACCCAGAAGTCGTTCTGGTACACGCCGAACATGGCAGCCCGCATGGCATCCACCGCATGGGTGGCCGGCAGGAGCGGGCTCAGCCACTGCACGAATCCTGGCAAGATCTGGAGCGGATACGACCCGCCGCAACCCGTCACCTGCACGATCAGCAGGCACACCGCCAACGCCTTGCCCAGATTGGCGAACGCCAGCACCAGCACGTATATCAGGAACGCGAACACGAGCCCCGATACCCAGAGGCAGAGCATCAGCAGCCACGGATGCACCGCCTGCACATGCAAGAAGAAGATGTTGCCGAGCCCCATCAAGGTGGTCTGCGCCAGCGAGATGCACGCCATGCAGCCGAAGCGCCCGACCAGCATCTGGCGCGGCTTGGGGTCGCGCAGGTCAGCCTGCGCGCGGTTCGACACCGTGGGCTTCACCACCACCAGTATCAGAAGCGAGCCGATGAACACGGCGAGCGCGGTATAGAACGGCGCCATGGCCGAGCCGAAGCTGTCAGAGGGGAACACCGCTATGCGCTCGATGGCCACTGGCGCCGCCAGCGCTGATGAGAGCGCCTGCGTATCGGCGCCGAGCACCTGGCGCAGCGCCTGCGCGTCGCCCGCCGCTAGCGCAGCGGTCACGCTGCCCGCCAGATCGCGCAAGCGCGCAGCCGACTCGGCGAGCTGCGCGGTGGAGCCGTCGATCTGCCCGATAGCGCCATCCAGTATGCCATGCGCTGAAGCCGCCGCGTCAGCCACCCCGCTCTCAGCCTGCGCCATGCGCGACAGCGCATCTTGGGCATCGGCGCCCAGTGCGCCCACATCGGCCGCGAGGCGGTCGAGATCGGGTTTCAGCTGCGCCTCGTAATCGTCGCCGAGCGCCTGCATCTTCGCCTGCGCCTCGGCCACCATCGCGTCGAGGCGCGCCTTGTCCTCGGGGCTCAGCAGCCCGTCCAGCCCGGCATCTTCCAGCTGCTGCTTGAAGGCGGCGAAGCTCGCCTGCGCAGCGCTGAGCGCTTCGCCCATCTTCTGCTCGGCGCCCGCGATGGCACCGGCCGCCTCCTGCGCCTTACCCAAGCCCGCCTGCGCCCTCTCGGCAGTGCCGCGCATCTCCTCTCCCGCTGATGCCATCAGCGCCGCGGCGTCGTCGACCATCTTCTGCGAGGTGCGCAGCGCATCCGCATACAAGCCGATGACGCCGCCCACGCGCTCCATGTCGTCAGCCATCGCCCTCACGTGCTCAGCCAGCGCCGCCACCTGCCCGCCCGCATCGGCCTCATCCGCATAGCGCGACACCGACTCCGCCACGCTGAGCAGCACCTCCGAGAGCGTCTGCGCGAACACGGTGTTCACCTCAACCGACACGGTATCGGCCCCGGTCGCGGTTATCTTGGGCGAGATGGCGTTCACCTTCTCGTTGGAATAGTAGGTTATCTGCGCGTGCTCCGAATCGTCTGCGTAGAACCGCAGCATATCCCGGCTGAAATCGGCCGGGATCACGATAGCGGCATAGTATTCCCCGCTCGCCGCCCCATCGACGGCATCGGCCGCATCGGTCACCCGCCAGCCGATCTGGTCGTTCGCGCGCAGCGCCGACACCACCATATCGCCCACATTCACGCGCAGCGGCAGCAGGTCGCTCTCATAGCCCGCATCCTCGTTCGCCACCGCCACGGTCACGTTGCCCGTGTTCTCGAACACATCCCAGCACGCGATCAGGTTGTACCACACGAAGATCGACGGCATCACCACCAACCCGATGGTTATGATGCAGCTGACCACGTTGCAGAACAGGTGGCGCATATCGTTCCTGAACAGCGCCCATACGTTATGCATGCACCTCACCGCCCTGCTCGCCCGCATCGGCCAGCGCATCCGCAGGCGCGCCATGCACCACATCGGCGCTCTCCGTGCCCTCGCACATCAGGTACAGCTCGCGTATCTCATCGTCGCTCATGCCATCGAGGCGCATCTGCCGCTCGAAGCTCGACCGCAAGCTCTCCACCACCACGAGGAAGACGAACACCGCCACGATCCAGCCGAGCCACAGCGTCAGCAGCACCACCTTGCCCGTGGTGCCGAACGAGCATACGAGCGCGGCTGCCACCGGCACCGCCACGCCTACCACCACCGCACCGCGTATCAACCGCGGATACATCCGCTGGAAGCGCTCGTAGCGGCGCACCAGAGCCGCACGGTATTCTTCGCGGTCGGCCAGCACCCGTATCACCTGCGAAGCACGGAAGCGCCTCACGGGCACCTCGACATCCTCGCCATTGAAGATGCCGCTTCGCTTTATCTGACGCGCCACCATGCGGTTCACGTTCGACATGAGCGGCCGCACCACGATGCCCGCAGCCATGAACGCCGCCAGATACGCCAGCAAGATGCCGATATCGGCCGCATAGTGCGCCCCGTAGAAGCCGCAGATGCTCTCGCGCATGGCGCTGATGCCATACGTGAACGGCAAAAGCGGGTATATCGCCTGGAAGAACGGCGAGGTCATCTCGATGGGATACAGGCCCGTAGCGCCGGGTATCTGCGCGAACACCAGCACGATGCAGATGCCCTTCCCGATATGCTGCAACGTCACCGACAGCGCATAGATGATGCTCAGATACGACAGCGACGCCACGATGGCAGCGAAGAACAGCGCCGGCAGATTCACCACCGCAACGCCGATCAGCGGCAAGCCCGCACAGCAGATGGCGGCTTGCAGCACCACGAATAAGGCGAACAGCAGATAGCGGCCCACGTAGCGCTGCGTCAGCGTCAGGCGGCGGATGCCCTCGCTGTCGACCTCCTGGCGCAGGATCACCATCAGCATGAAGGCGCCTATCCAGAACGTCAGGTTCATGAACAGCGGCGCCATCGCCGAGCCGTACGAATTGAGCGGATAGAGCTGCTCGGTCACCAGGTCGGTGGGCGCGCCGATGAACGCCGCCACGCGGCTGGCGTCCAATCCGTCCTCGCCCAACAGCTCCGCGAGCGCGCCCGAGCCGGACAGCGCCAGCACATCGGTCTGCACGCGATCGAGCTCGGCGAGCAGGCCGACCAGCAGCTCGCGGGTCTGCGCGAGCGCCGTCTGCGCGCCGTCGAGCGTGGATGCCATATCGCCCAGCATCGCCACCGCTTGGCCCAAGAGCGCCTTCTGCGCCGACGCGGTGCCGCCAGCCGCCGCCGATGCTGCCGCTAGGTCGCCGAGCCCCTCGCCCAGCGCAGGCGCCACATCATCCACCAACGCATCGGAATAGCGGTCGGCATCGGCCTGCGCCTTGTCGGCCGACGCTCGCAGCTGCGCGAGCAGCTCCTTCATCTGCTCATCTTGCACCGGAGCCTGCGCCAGCAGCCGCGCTGCCTCAGCGTATGCGTCGGCCGCAGCCTTCATGGCCTCGGCAGCCGCCGGCGCAGCCGAGGCTGAGAAGGCGAGATAATCCCCCTGCACGGTAGCGGAGAGATCGGTAAGCGCGTCCAGCGCATCAACGGCGCGGCCCACCTCCTCCGACGCCTGCGAGAGCGTCGTCTGGGCGGCCGCTGCCCCCTCCTTCGCCTCGCTCGCGCGCTGCGTCAGCGCATCCAGCGAATCCAGCGCCTCCTGCACGCGCCCTTTCGCCTCGCCGATGCGCGCTGCCGCCTCCGACTGCGCAGCGCCCACCTCATCGCGCGACTCCTGCACCGCTGCATCGAGCGCTTCGGCAGCCTTCTGGCTGACCGTCTGCACGAACGCGGCGTTCACGGTGGCATCCAGCGTATTCGCCCCCGTATCGGTTATCTTGGGCGAGACGGGGCCTATCTTCTCGTTCACGTAGTATTCGATATCGGGCTGCTGGAACGAGCCCGTGGTTATCGTCAGCAAGTCAGCCGAGAAGCCCTCGGGTATCACGAACACGGCGTAGCACTCGCCCGCGTTCAGCTGGTCCATCGCCTCGTCGTAGCCGGGGAACTGCCAGTCGAGCTGATCGTTGCCATGCAGCTCGTCCACGATCATCTGCCCCACGTCGATGCGCCCGGTCAGCTCGCTCTCAGCACCCGCGTCCTGGTTCACCACGCATACGCGCAGCTCGCCCGTGTTCTCGTAGGGGTTCCAGAACCCCAGCACGTTATACCAGGTATACAGCGACGGCAAGACCAGCAGCGCCAGCACCACCACAAGGGCCTGCGGCACCCTCAGCAGACGCAGGATATCGCGCTTCAACACGTGCAGCACGTTCCCCATGCCCTGCCGCGCCTCCTCGTCTCTGGCTCGCTGCGGATAAAACCAGCATGATACTACAAGCGCCGCCCCCGAGCTCCCCGCACGACCGCTCTCGCGTCAATGCCCCGCTCAGCGCACCGCGCCCATGCGCAGTGACCGTCCTGAGCGGCCAAGGCGGGCACCCGGCCGTTCGCCCCGCCGCATCGCTTGGGCGCGAAAAAGAACGCCCGCGCTTGCTGCACGGGCATTCCGGCCTTGCTCTCTCAGATGCGCCTACACCGGCTCAGCGGCATCGGCGGCAGCCTCGGCATCCACATTCTCCTCGGCTTGGTTATCCTCACCGGAAGCGGTCACGGTGCCGTTCGGCCCTTCCATCGAGTACACCACCGCGGCGCCTTCCGTGTTCAGGTACGTGAACGTTATCTGATCGCCCACCTTGTACCGCACGATATCGAGCAGCCCCGGCAGCGCGAAGTCGAACAGCTCGTCGCGACCCTCCAGCATCACGTAGAAGTGCGAATTGCCGCCCACCACCGCCTGCGCCGCCGCTGTGATAGTGCCCGTCACCTCTTCCATCGCGCTCAGGTCGGCCGTGTCGGTCAGCACGCCGTTCGTGGCCAGCAGCGCCTCGTAGGCGCTCTGCGTGTCAGCCACCGTATCGCCCACCGCCACGTTCTGGTAGCGCTGGATGTCGATCATGGCGAACTTCTTCGGCAAGCCGCTCGCATCCTTCAGCGCCATGAAGTACGTCGGCTGGTTCGCCACGTTTATCAGCAGCGGGAACGTGGCCGTATAGCGCAAGTTCTGCACCTGGCCCTCAGCGGAGTTCATGGCCGACGCCTCGGTGGCGCCCGATACGCTGTAGAAATGCGACTCGGCCGTGCGCTGGTTCACCAGCACGAACCCGATGATCGAGTTGTCGGCGGTAGCCGAGGTCACACCGGTGTAGACCCACACATCGTCGTCTTTGGCGATGTAGTTGTAGCCCACCGTGCCGTCGGTGCCAGGCGTCGTGCGCACCACGCCCTCCTGGCCCAGGAAGCTGTTCAGCCAGCCATTATGGTACGAGCCATACCAGTTGTACTGCTCGATCAGCAGCTCGGCGGGGAACACGCGGTCCACCCACTGCGGCACGTCGGCCACGGCCATCTCGGTGCATTCGCCGGTGGTGGCGTCGCACAGAACCACGCGCTCGATGGTGTAACCGCCGAACAACCCGATGGTGAACGTGCGCACCGGGCATATCCACCATGCATGGCCCTCTTCGTCTATTTCGAACGACAGCTCATCGAAGATGTAGAACGGGTACTTCAGTTGCACGTAGCGGTCGATGTTGCGCGCCAGCGGCTCGCTCTGCGAGTAATAGATGGGGTTGTCGCCCAGCCGCACGATCTCGGCGTCCTGCGTGGTCATGTTCACCAGCGAATACGCGGGGATGCCGCCCTCGCGGTTCGTGAACCACTTGAACAGGTCGGCATACCCCAGCGGGCTCACGCGCACCGGCGCGCCCTGGAAATTGATCTGGCTGTACAGCGGCGATATCTCGAACTGGCTCACGTACTCAGGGATGGAGCCCATCTCTCGGTCGCCGATCAGGATAGCCGAATCGCGGTCGATCACGGGAATCTGGTTGTAATCGACCTCATGGATGTCCTCCGCGAAGTCGAGCGTGTCCGTCTCCAGCACCGTGGAGTACTTCTCGGCATTGCCGGGGATGATGGCGTTGCTGAACAGCGCGCCCAGGAGCCCCACAGCCACCACCGCGAGCGGTATGGCCACCAGCACGGTCGCGCGCTTCGCCTTGCCCGGGCTCTTCTCGAACTTGCCGCCGCCCATCTTGTACTCGCGGCGCCGATTGTAGAAGAACAGCGCCACCACGATGCAGATGATGCCGACGATCATCCACAGCTCCGACGAGTTGATGCTGATGGGCGGATGGAACCACCAGTACAGCGCCGCCAGCACGAGCACCGCCACCACCGCGAGGATGATCCACCCCTTCTTGGAGGTGGGCCCGGTCATGTTATCGAGGAACGAGAGGTCGAGGTGCGGCGTCTCGCCCTTGCCGCCACCCGCCGCAGCGCCCTTGCCATCGGCGCTCTCGCCGGATGCAGACGCGCCGCCACCAGCACCGCCCATCCCACCGGTGTCCATCCCGCTCTGGCGCAGTGCCTCGAGCAGGGAATCCAATCCAGATCTAGCCACATCAGCTCCTTTTATCCACGCGCGAGGTCGCGCAAAACATACTGCAAGATACCGCCGTTGCGGTAGTAATCGCCCTCGGTGGGCGTGTCGATGCGCACTGCGGCTTCGAATGCAGTCTCGGTGCCATCGCGGCGCGCGGCACGCACCTCCACCACCGCCGGCTCGGGCAGCCCGGCAGAGCAATCCACCGCACCGACCGTATACCGCTCGGTACCATCGAGCCCCAGGCTCTCGACGCTCTCGCCCTCCTTGAACTGGAGGGGCAGGATGCCCATGCCGATCAGGTTCGACCGATGGATGCGCTCGAAGCTCTCCGCGATCACCGCGCGCACGCCCAGCAGGCTCGGCCCCTTGGCCGCCCAGTCGCGCGACGACCCGCTGCCGTACATCTTCCCGGCCAGCACGATCGAGGGCGCTCCATGGTCGGCGTAATGCTCGGCCGCATCGAACACGCTCGTCAGCTCGCCGCGCAGCGCATCGCGCGTCCAGCCGCCCCGCCGACCCTCGGCCAGTTTGTTCTGCAGCTTCACGTTGGCGAAGGTGCCGCGCATCATCACCTCATGGTTGCCGCGACGGCTTCCATAGGTGTTGAAATCCGCCGGCGCCACGCCATGCTCCTCAAGGTACGCAGCCGCCGGAGAATCCAGCGCGATAGCGCCCGCAGGCGAGATATGGTCGGTCGTGATGAAGTCGCCAACGCATTCCAGCACCGCCGCATCAGCCACCGCAGTCGGGGGCTCCTCAACGAGCGTCATGCCATCGAAATACGGAGGGCAGCGAACATACGTCGAATCGGCATCCCACGCGAAGGTGCTGCTCGGCTCCGCGCCCAGCTGCTGCCAGCGCGCATCGCCCTCATACAGCCCGCGCGAGCCCTCCTCGTACAGCTCGGCCACCACGCAGCGCTCCATCAGCTCGGCAAGCTCGGCCGGGTCGGGCGCTATATCGCGCAGATATACGTCGTGCCCGTCAGCATCCACCCCGAGCGGCTCGGTCTCCATGTCGAAGTCCATCGTGCCTGCTATGGCATACGCGATAACGCTCGCAGGCGCCATCAGATAGTTCTGCGACACATCCGGCGAGATGCGCCCCTCGAAGTTGCGGTTGCCCGACAGCACGCTCGCGAGCTCTATCTCATCGGCGATGCCGTGCATCGTCGCGCTGAGCGGGCCGGAATTGCCGATGCAGCTCATGCAGCCGAATCCGCAGTTGTAGAAGCCCATCCGCTGCAAGCCATCAACGAGCCCCGCACGCTCGAGCAGGAGCTCGGTGGCATGGCTGCCAGGCGCCAATATGGTCTTCACCCACGGCGCCGGCGCCAAGCCCGCGTCAGCCGCGTTGCGCGCCATCAGGCCCGCCGCCAGCATCATAGCCGGGTCGGTCGCCGTCGTGCAGCTGGTCACCGCCGCGATGGCGATGGCCCCGTGCGTCAGCTCGTGCATCACGCCGCCCAGGTCGGCCGTGGCGTGCGCGCTCATATCCAGGTCGCGCTCAGCGCAGATGTCGCGGAACCGCTGTCGCGCCTGCGCCAGATCGAACCGCGCATGCGGCCGGCTCGGCCCCGATGCGCTCGGCTCCACCTCGCCCAAGTCGAGCACCATCACCTCAGCATAGGCGCGCTGCGGCTCGACATGCTCGTTCCAGAAGCCCTGCGCCTTCGCATACGCCTCCACCAGCGCCACCTGCTCGGCATCCCTGCCGGTCATGCGCAGGAAATCGAGCGTGCGCTCATCGACCGGGAACAGCGTGCAAGTGCTGCCATACTCCGGGGTCATGTTCGAGATGCACGCGCGCTGCGTCGCCGACAGCTCGGCCACGCCCGGCCCGAAGCACTCCACGAAGCACCCCACCACGCCGCGCTCGCGCAAGCGCTCCGCGAAGGTCAGCGCCACATCCATCGCCGTCACGCCCGGCCGCATGCGACCCTCTAGGCGCACGCCCACCACCTTGGGCACCAGCGTGGTTATCGGCTGGCCGAGAGCCGCTGCCTCAGCCTCGATGCCGCCCACGCCCCAACCGAGCACGCCGATGCCATTCGCCGTGGGCGTATGCGAATCGGTGCCCACCAGCGTGTCGAAATACGCCACCTCAGCATCACCCTCGCAGCGCGTCATCACCACGCTGGCGAACTGCTCGATGTTCAGCTGATGGCAGATGCCCTGCCCCGGCGGCACGATGCGCACGTTCTCGAACGACTCCTGCGCCCATTTCAGGAACTCATAGCGCTCGCGATTGCGCTCGAATTCCAACTGCATGTTCTCCTCCATGCAGCCCGCGCACCCCGCCGCATCGGCGATGACCGAGTGGTCGATCACCAGGTCGCACGGCACCTGAGGGTTGATGCGCTCCGGGTCGGCCCCGAGCGCGGCGCACGCCTCGCGCATCACCGCGAAATCCACGAATACGGGCACGCCGGTGAAGTCCTGGAACAGCACGCGCGCCGGGCTGAACTCGATCTCGTCGCCCACAGCGCCCGCGAGCGCCGCATCCACGATGCTCGCCGCCATGCGCTGCCCCTCCTCGGGCGTGCGCGCGCAGCGCAGCACGTTCTCAAGGAGCACCTTCAGCGAGAACGGCAACCGCCGCGCGCCCTCTATCTGATCGATCGGGAAATAGCGATAGCGCCGCTCCCCCGCCACCAGCTCAGCTGCAAAGCCATCCACCATGCGCCCTTCTCCCTCCATGCTGCTACAGCTCTTCTATCTTGCGTATGAGCTCCTCGGTGAACCCGGTGCACGTCGCCGGCTCACCCTCGCGCCCATCGCGGCGGATATCCCCGGTCAGGCACCGGCCTTCCGCATACACCGTCCGCACGCCAGCGCGGATGCGGCTCGCCGCATCCTGCTCGCCCAGATGGTCGAGCATCATGGCTGCCGACAGTATCTGCGCCGTCGGGTTCGCCAAGTTCTTACCGGCGATGTCCGGCGCGCTGCCATGCACCGCCTCGAACACCGCGTACTCCTTGCCGATATTCGCACCCGGAGCAAGCCCCAGGCCGCCCACGAGCCCCGCTGCCAGATCGCTCGCGATATCCCCATACAGATTCGGGAACACGATCACGTCGAACTGGGTGGGGTCCATCACCATATTCATGCAGAAAGCGTCAACGATACGGTCATCGAAGGCCATCCGGCCCTCGAAGCCCTGAGCCACATCGCGCGCCACGCTCAGGAACAAGCCGTCGGAATGCTTCATGATGTTCGCCTTGTGCACCGCGGTCACCTTGTGCCGGCCCTGCTTCACCGCATAATCGAACGCGAACTCCACGATATTCTTCGTTGCGCCGATGGAGATGGGCTTGATCGAGATGCCCGAGTCCTTCGCGATGCTGCCCGCGCCCTGCGCTTCGATGAAGTCGATCAGCTCGAGCGCCTTGCTCGTGCCCTCCTCGAACTCGATGCCCGCGTACAGGTCCTCTGTATTCTCGCGCACGATGACCAGATCGACATCGTCATAGCGACCGCCCGCTCCCGGGATGCTCATCACCGGGCGCAGGTTCACATACAGGTTCAAGCTCTTGCGAAGCGCCACGTTCACGCTGCGGAAGCCCGTTCCCACCGGTGTGGTGCACGGGCCCTTGATGGCGACCTTATTGCGCTTCACCGCCTCGATGGTCGCATCGGGCAGCGGGGTCCCATACTTGTCGATGCACCCGGCGCCAGCCTCAGCCAGCTCCCATTCGATATCAGCGCCGCTGGCAGCCACCACCTGCTGCATCGCTGCCGACGTCTCTGTGCCTATGCCATCTCCCGGGATGAGCGTGACCGTGTGTCGCATCGTATTCCCCCTCCGTAAAAAGAATGCGTATCGCTGTCATAGCTGCTGAAAGGCATGCGCCTCTGCTCTATCAGGAAAGATCGTCGCGCACGCGGCCGCATGAGCCAGCGCACTGCATGCGCGCATGCACAGGTGGGCTTATCGCAGATTCTCCTCGATCTGCGACGCGCGCTTCTTCAGCATGCCCTTGCCATTCTCGGCATCGAACTTCATCCGCGCAGCTAGCTCCTCCTTTACCTGGGAAGAGAGCTTGCCAGCCGAGAAGTCGACTACCGCGATGAGCATGTCCTGGAATTCGAGGTCGCCGTGATAGCACTGGATGCACTCGTCGATCAGCGGCCACACCTTCTCCGACCTGTTCTCAGTAGTGGAGCCGTAACGGCAGAGGAAGCGCATAGCGGCGAGGCGCAGCGGGCCGCTATCCTCGTCATAGAGCGCCGTCTCAGCGCCCGGCACTGCCTTCTCGCACGGGCGAGCATCCACCGCGACGAGCTCGGTCAGCGCATCCAAGCACTCCCAGCGCGTCTGGGCCTCGGGGCGGTTCAGCGCGTCGATGATGCTCTTCGAATGCGGCTCTAGGAGCTCGGGCTTCTCCTTCGCGATAGCCGCGAGGATCGCAGCCGACTGCTGCCGCTCACGCCTTGAGGACCCCTCCAGCGCCGCGACATAAGCCTCCAGCTGCTTCTTGCTCTTCAATGCCTTCTCGGCCTGCTGCTTGATCTCTTCGGCTCGCGTGCTCAATATACACTCCTAGAAATGCGCTTTTATCAAATGATGATTATATCGCACAGAGCCAACGATACCGAGACGAACTCGCCCACCTGCACGAACTCTCTCGGCCTCTGTTCCCGAGCGTCCGTCCGCAAGGAAGATGCCCCCATATGCAAGAAGACCGCCTCTCAGGCGGTCTTTCGATCTCG
>CAJTXX010000058.1 GCA_910584145.1 uncultured Eggerthellaceae bacterium
CTCCAGCTAGCACGCATAAGACGCGCTATTGGCTTTGTCCCCATAGAGTGGGAGTGAATTGCGAGGTTAGAGGCTATATGCTGATCAGTCATGCAGAGAAAGGACAATCAAGGAGGTAGGTTGCCGATGCGGGATATCAAACCGCGCTCTTGCGACTACCCGATAGCGGCTATGCTTTCATCTCTGATGTTCTGATATCTTGCTCGAATGGCCCGCTGTACTCTTATTCTAGAAGCGCAAACTTGGACTAAGAAGCAAAAGATGACCAATCGAACCTTTCTATCTCTGATCTTTATTTTGGGATATGGTTTTACGCTTTAGCAAGCTCTAGCAGGTTAGAGTTAGAGTTTTCAGTTGGGCCGATTTGCTCTCTCTTGTTCGGATTGGCAAGACCGAAATGAGTGAGCTCATGGCGGTATCCGGAATGCGCGTGTCTGTCGGGATGTGTTGACGCTGGCTAGCTAATATGTTTTGCGCCGCGCGAACAGATTATTAATACGGCTCCGAATGGATAGGGGTTGAATCCCAAAACTGGATACCGTTGGGTCTGTAGGCGGCTTTCTTGGGTCTGTAATCGATGGGTTAACCTTGATATCTTGAATGCAATTTGGCATCATTTGAGAGTGTGCGTGATTCGGTTCTGCTATTTCAGGTCTAATCCATTTCTTTGCAGCATGTGGGCGAATGGCTTTCTTCGCACTCAGCCATGACTCCATTGGCAAATGTTAAAAACTCCTCTTTCAGAGAAAGCTTATCAAGAACTTCAATGAAAAGGTTTTCTCCGCAATTGTCTTCCGCCATCGCCTTTAGAACATCCTTTGTTTCTTCTGGAAGATCGAGCTGGGTAACAAAATCTAAGATTCTATCTTCCTTAAGGATAATGAACGGGTTTTCTTTGAAATTCAAAATCACTTTCTCATCAATAACCTCAATGAATGAATCTTCAAAAAGAACATCTTGAGAGCGAATCAAGGAATTCTCCAAAGAGTTCAGCTCTTGGTTGCTCATTTGTCTATGTTCGATAAGCCGATCATTTGAATCAAAAGACACGGTATCGGATAGATCGCTCTGCTTTTCTGCCTGAAGAATAGAAAAGGCTCGAGTGTTTTCGCGTAAAGAAGCAACTGAACTCAAATCCCCACTTTCTCCGATGAAGATATAGCTACCGCTTTGAGGCTCTTCGGAAGGGAATCCCTGAGTCTCTATAACGTACCAGCCCGACGGTCTTTTCTCAGCACACTTGATCCTTCGATGCTTTATCCAGTTGGTAGCTATCTCGATATCAACGGAAAATCGCCGAGCGAACTCTTCTAATGGAATAAAGCGTGCATTTATGCACACGATCGATTCGTATACTAACGATTCCGCTGATTCGATTTCGTCGTTCTCATTAAGGGATATCTTTGTATATTCCACGAGGTTGAGGTTAATATCGATATTCGTAATAACGATTTCATAGGATGCAAAAGGTTTTTCCAGATATGCCAAATCGCAGTTGATGATTCTCTCCGTGAAACGATTGACTAGTTCGATTAGCGCTGGTCTGTAGAATATGGCATCCGAAGAATGCTCTTCGTTGTGTATGAGATGAGATGAATAATTACTCAGTGCCTCTAAGATCTCTTTTTTCGATTTGATTGCTTTTCTTTGAAAGAGCCTTAACGTATGCGCGTCCATTTTAAACCCCTGTATTATAGTTAATCGATTAAGCAATATATCACGATTTAGAGTGTACTAATTGATGGACGCATCGCCTCTGTATAGCAAATCGAGTAGAAAGAGATGCGAAATGAGCATGGTCCTGAATAGCCGAAATCCGATTTGCGGAATTGACCCAAAAGCTGCAAAAAAGATATGCAAGGCGTGTTACGGTTATCCGCAATCGGTGCAAGAAATAGCTAGCATGTTATCAATTGACGAGATTTCTACGGAAAGCTGGTTGATTTCTCTTGCTGAGGCAGGTTATTTGAATGTAAAGGTAAAAGACAAAAGAATCTTATGGCTGTGTGCTCCAAGAGGGTATATTTCGCTTGTAAACGCTCGATATGGTAAGCCGTTATCAGGAGAAGAGTTTGTCGATCTGCTTTTTTCGATCATAAAGCGAGCAGAAGAATACAACGCAAATGAATCATTTCCGCTCTATGTAGACAGAATCTATGCATTGGGGTCGGTGTTCAATCAGCCATGGCAAATCGAGGATCCCGATATATCTATAACTATTAGCGAAAGGCCTTGGGCTAGCGAGGATTCCACGTGGAGGGTGAACTATTGGAGGAGGCGAGATCCCGATAAGCACCTATCAATTGTCGATCAATTATGCTTTGCCGAAGAGGAGCTCTGTCGCTTTCTTAAAAACCCAAAGGAGCGCTTTTCGATCTACTGTCAGGATGTTTCAGAGCTGTCTGATGAAAGAAGATTGTTGTTCATCGGGGATCACATAGACCCTTCCGGCATCGAAGGTGTTCTGATGACGAGTTCGGATATACAAGATTTGGGAGAAGAGATCGTAAAGCATAGAAGTGCAATTCCTAAAAGAAGACAGCATCAAAGGGCACGAGTCCGGAACGAGGACATTGTAAATCACTGGAAAAATTCAACTTGGTTTCTTGATTTGAATATCACGCCTGACCGTGCGACGAGTTGTTGCTGGCGATGTGGAAGCAAGCAGGATATCCAGCGCTGCCATATCGTCCCTGATGCTCTTGGCGGTGGATTTGAGGAGTCAAATCTTGTATTACTGTGCGCGCGTTGTCATGCAGAAGGTCCGAACCTACAGGATAAGAAAATCATGCTTGATTGGATCGGTTCGTATAGAAAAAAATGGTCGAGCGACTTCTGGACCAACGCAGCATTGGATGAATACAAGCGCATATACGACAAAGACATTCGAACTGAAGTCGAAGAAATACTTTATGAGGAAAAGATTCCAATAGAGGTTGATGTGGCAATTGCCGAGCTGAAACTTCTTGCTAATAAGGCGGCAACTACAGCATCGTTCCACTTTGGCCAAGTATGGTTAAACAATGCAAGCTTGGCAGGCTGCTTTCGGATAGCTCTTGAGGGGCCACCAAAGCAACTTCGCAGATTATGCGTATAGCAAAGATGTTAAAGTGTTCCTAAAATGCAGAAGAGATTAAAGCTTTCTAAAAACCAATATCCGAATAAAGCGCCAACCTAAAGCCACTATGATATTTTTTGCAATACGCGTATGCGAATACCATGCATGCTTGAACTCGCTTTGTGCTCAATATTTTGTCCGCTTGAGCTCCTGCGCTACATGTGTGAGCTAGACGCAGATTCTGCGTCGTATCGGTTTTGCGTAGCGGGCGTCTTGTGGAAGAGAGTGCTTCGATATCGACGATGTTACAATGTTCTATGTCGCATCTTGAGGGAGCGCGGGTTGAAACATTTAGAGATATATCGCTTAAAATGCCAGAGGGGCCGTACGGCCCCTCTGGCATTTTAAGCGATATTATTTTTTATTTGTGTATCTTTAAATGAATAAATATTTCTGCTAAGCTGCTATCAGCAGGTGAGCCCCTATTACTTGAAGCGAGGCGAGCATGGTCCTCTATGCGCATACGGATCCTGACCATTCTGATCCTGAGGCGTGGCAGGCGCTAGATGAGCATCTGCGCGAAGCGGGTCGTCTCGCTTCTGGCTTTGCTTCCCGATTCGGCATGGGCGAATGGGGGCATGTGATGGGGATCCTTCATGATGCGGGAAAAGCGAGCGATGCCTTTCAGCGTCGGCTCATGGGCGATCCGCAGAAGGTCGATCACGCGACTGCGGGAGCAAAGGAAGCTGTTGCCCGCTATGGCGCAAGCGGCATGTTGATGGCTTATGCGATAGTCGGCCACCATGGTGGGCTGCCGAATGGGATGGGTGCCTCAGATATAGGTGGCGCATCTTCGCGAACCCCTCTCTGCGAGCGTTTGCTTCAAGATATAGAGCCATATCCTGGGTTCTCGGACATGATGGATTCGGGCTGTCTGGCTCTGCCTGCGCAAGAGGAGCTCCCGTTGCCGCTCGTTCCTGGGCGCGTGCATGGCATCGATGATCCTGAAACGCCGAATCATTTCTCCTTCTTCGTTCTGGCGCGCATGCTCTATAGCTGCCTTGTCGACGCGGATGCTTTGGATGCTGAGCGCATCATGTCGCCAGAGGCGGCAAGAGCGCGCAGCGCATGCGATCGCGCGTCGTTGGATGAACTGCTCCAGAAGCTCTTGAGCCATATAGATGCGATGGATGTGCAGGATACTCCCGTTAACCGCGCGCGTACTGCCGTTTTGAACGACTGTCTTGGAGCTGCTGGATCATCCCAGGGCCTGTTCGCTCTTACCGTCCCTACTGGAGGAGGGAAAACGTTCAGCGCACTGGCGTTCGCTCTCAAGCATGCGATCGCGAATGATATGGACCGCGTCATCGTAGTCGCGCCCTTCACGACGATCATCAGCCAGACCGCAGCGCGCCTCAGGGAGGTCTTCGGTGATGGCAATGTGTTGGAGCACCATTCGAACTACGATCTCGGCAGCGAAGGTGCTGGGGGCTATGCTCAGCGCCTAACAGCTCAGAACTGGGATGCTCCCATCGTCGTCACGACGAATGTCCAATTCCTGGAGTCGCTCTTCACGAACAAGCCAGGAAAGAGCCGGAAGGTGCATAACATCGCGAATAGCGTTGTGATCCTAGATGAGGCGCAGACGCTACCGGATCCATTGCTCACCCCTTCGTTGGCTATGCTCGAGGAGTTGACCTTCGCGTACAACACGAGCATCGTCCTCTGCTCTGCCACACAGCCAGCATTAGAAATGCGGTGGCCATATGGGTCTGAGCCGTCAGATATCGTAACCAGGGCGGATGAGCTCTCTGAAGCGTTCGGGTCGCGCGTTCGCTATACCATGCGGGGTGAAGTTGAGGCTGAGGAGCTTGCGCGCGATCTCGCGGCGCATCGGCAGGTGCTCTGTATCGTAGGAACAAAAGGAAATGCATTATCGGTATATCTCGCTACGGTCGAGGAAGCGGTTCGCAGTCAGATCGTGGATGGCAGAGAACATGCATGTGCTGATGGCATCTTCCACTTGAGCGCCTTCATGACGCCTACTCATAGGGACAGGATCATACGGGAGGTCAAAAGACGGCTAGAGGATAACGAGCGCTGCATCGTCATATCGACGCAGCTTATCGAAGCAGGTGTGGACATCGATTTTCCGGTAGTGTATCGGGAGATCGCCGGCATGGATTCTATCGTTCAAGCTGCAGGGCGGTGCAATCGGGAGGGCACCTCCGATCCGGGAAGCGTCTATATCTTCGATCTGTTCAGGAATGGCGCACGTGGCGGCACGAGCCCTTGGTTGGATATGTTGCGCGGTATCTCGGATGATCTCATCAGGGAGAATGATGATACGATGGACGAAACGCTGGTGAAGCCCTTCTTCGAGCGGCGCTATCAGAATGAATCTGTCGATGCGAAAGGGATATTCGAGATCCTCTCGCGTGCGGACATCGTAAAGGAAGGATTCGAGAACATCCCCTTTGAGCGGGTCGCCTCAGATTACCGCATTATCGAAGATGATACCGTTCCGTTGCTCGTGCCATTCGATGGGGAGAGCTGCGCTATCCTCCAGGAATTGCGCCTGGCGGAAGATCCGGCAAGGATCGCGATGAGGGCGCAGCGCCATTGTGTGAGCATTCCTCGGTGGCTGTTGTTCGAATATCAGAAGATAGGAGCGACCGAAACAGTGGGGCCATTCGCTATCCTCCGAGAAGATGCTGTCGCTTTGCTCTATCGGTCGGATATCGGCTTGTTGAAGCCGGGAGAGGAGGCGCCGGAATTGCTGTTCATATAGGTCGAGCAAGTTCATGGAAGGAGGTTCTATGGGATATGGGATAAGGATCCTGGCACAAGGTCCTCGTGCCTGCTTCACACGTCCAGAGATGAAGGCAGAAAGGGTCAGCTACGACTGCATCACCCCTAGCGCAGCGCGGGGCATGATCGAGGCGGTGTATTGGAAGCCGGCCATACGCTGGCATATCGATCGCATCGAGGTGCTCAATGAGATCAGGTTCGGCACGTTCCGCCGCAACGAGGTCGGCGGCAAGCTCCCTTATCGAAATGCGAAAGCCGCAATGGAGCGCGATGAGGAAGTGCATGTCTTTGCGATCGAGGATAGGCAGCAGCGCGCGACCATGTATCTGAAAGAAGTGGCGTACGTCATCACGGCGCATTTCGAGTTGACGGACAAGGCGCGAGAAGACGATACGGTAGAGAAGCATTACAATATCGCGCTCCGTCGATTCCGCAAAGGGCAGCATTTCAACCAGCCCGTCTTCGGATGCCGGGAGTTCCCGGCTCACGTGCAACTTTTGGAGGGCGCATGCGAGCCTCCTCGTTCAGCGTATGCTGGGACAGGTAAGCGCGATCTCGGCTTCATGTTGTATGACGTAGATTTCGATCACGATATGCAGCCGATGTTCTTTAGGGCGATCATGGAGGATGGCGTCATCGATGTGAGCAAAGCCCATGAGGCGGTGGTCTCATGATCCTACGTGAATTGAACGATTATTACCAACGTCTTGTCGATGACCCAGAGGTTGATGTGCCGCGAAGGCACTGGAGCAATGAAAAGGCGGCATGGGAGATAGGGCTGGATGCCGACGGGGGCGTCGCTTATGTCGATCCACTCCTCACGGGGGAGGGAAAGGGTGCTCGTCCGTTCATGGTGCTGCGGGTTCCGGAACACTCCACCCGGGCAGGAAGTGGTTTCAAGCCGTTCTTCCTCTGCGATTCGTCTGCCTATCTGCTCGGCATGAGCGAAAAACAGGGCGAGGAGAAACGCGCTGCTGCACGGGCTTTGCATAAGAGCATATTGGAGGGCGTTGATGACGAAGGAGCGCGGGCCGTCCTTCGTTTTTTCGAGAACGACGACCCTCTTGCCTCGCTCAGGGGCGATGTGGTCGCTGAGCTGCAGCGCGGTAAGAGCCGTTTTGCCGTGTTCAGGCTCAAGGGGGATGCGCAGCGGCTTCACGAAAGGCCCGCGATCGCAAAAGCTTGGATGACGCACTGCGAGCAGCCGCCTGATGATGTCGTTGTCGGACAATGCTCTGTTACGGGTGAGGCCGGTAGCCTTGCGCGCCTATTCCCGCAAGTCACAGGGGTGGTGGGCGCGCAATCTGCCGGGGCCTCGTTGGTCTCATTCAATCAACGATCATTCGATTCTTATGGGAAAAGCCAAGCATTCAATGCTGCGATCTCTGAAACAGTTGCTTTCAATGCTGGGTCGGCGCTCAAGCATCTATTCGCCGATCCCCATCACCGCATCCGATCGGGGAAGACGACCCTTGTATTCTGGGCCGATCGACCGGCGCCGAATGAAGATGCTGTGGTGGGCGCCCTGTTGAGGATGATGCCCGATGGGTCAGAAGACCGATCCGCCGAAGATGGCAAGGCGGTCTCTCGCATAGGATACGCACTGCAGCGCATGCAGCAGGGGCTTCCTTTGTCGGGATATGATCCAGATGTTCGGTACTTCATTCTGGGTATCGCTCCCAATGCGGCTCGGCTTGCGGTGCAATTCTTCGAAGTGAGCACGTTCGGGAAGCTCGAGCAGAGCTTTGGCGAGTATCTCAGGGATACGGCGATGGATGGTGTCCGGCCCCGTTCGCTATTCACGCTTCTGCGGCAAACGGCCGTCCGGGGCAATGAGGATGATGTGCCTTCTCCGCTTTTCGCGAGCTGCGTGCACGCGATGCTCTCGGGTGCACGCTTTCCGAGGGCTTTGCTGGGTGCGCTCTTGACCCGTATGCGCGCTGACCATGCGAGCGGGAATACGTGGGATATGGGGCAAAGGGCGGCTTTGATCAAGGCATATCTCGTTCGCGAAGGGCGATGGAGGAGCCGGGAACACGGCATTGAAGAGAAAGGGGGCCTTCAAATGGGGCTTGAAAGGGCAAGGAGCAATCGCGGTTATGTTCTGGGGCGTTTATTCGCGGTTATGGAGCGCGCCCAGACCGCGGCGATAGGAGACGTCAATGCGACTATCAAAGATCGCTATATCGGTTCTGCTGCATCGACGCCGAGGCGCGTGTATCCTTCGCTGCTCAATAATCTCCAGCATCACATCGCCAAGCTGAGGAAGGCGAATGCCGGGCTTTGCGTTATGCTCGAGAAAGAAACGGACAGCATCATGGCCCTGATAGAAGGTGAAGCCTTTCCTGCTTCGCTCGACATGGAGGATCAAGGGGAGTTCTTCGTCGGGTACTACCAGGAGCGCTGCTATCTCTGGAAGAGCAAGGAGGAGCGAGCCGATGGGGCTGCAGTTCCGGAGATCGTCGTAGATATCGAAGAGCAATAGAAAAAGAGAGAATGGGAGGCAGTCATGGCTGAGGCTATTACGAATCGTTACGATTTCACGCTGTTCTTTGATGTGGTGAACGGCAATCCCAATGGGGATCCCGATGCGGGCAATATGCCGCGCATCGATCCTGACACGAACAGGGGCCTAGTTTCCGATGTATGCATCAAGCGGAAAGTGCGCAATTATATCGACTTGGTGAAAGGGGAGAGCATCGATGACCCTGATGTGCCCGAGGGGGAGCTTGGTTACAAGATATATGTGCAAGAAGGCGCGATCCTCAATGAGCGCAACAGGAAGGCGTACGTCCACTACGATATCGATCCTGTAGATAAGGCTCTTCCGAAGACCGAGAGAGAACGCAGAGCTGTTACGCGGTTCATGTGCGACAATTTCTTCGACATTCGCGCTTTTGGAGCTGTTATGACGACGGGTGTCAACTGCGGTCAGGTTCGTGGTCCGGTTCAACTTTGCTTCGCTGAGTCGGTCGATCCTGTTCTGCCGCTCGAGATGAGCATCACGCGTATGGCGGTAACAAAAGAAGAGGATGCCAGCAAAGAGCGGACGATGGGGCGCAAGCAGTACATCCCTTATGGCCTTTATCGCATGGATGGGTTCATCTCTGCGCCGCTTGCGGAGAAGACGGGCTTTTGCGAAGGGGATCTCGATCTTTTCTTCGAGGCGCTTGCGCGGATGTTCGAGAACGACCGGAGCTCGGCGCATGGTTTGATGTCCTCGCGCAAGCTTTTCGCTTTCAAACACGAGAGCAGGTTGGGGAACGCCCCGGCTCACCAGCTTTTCGAGAGGATCGAAGTGAAGCGTCTGATCCCGGAGGCTCAGGAAGCTAGGTCCTTCGATGATTACGCGATCGAAGTGGGGGAGATGCCAGAAGGCGTTGAGCTTATCGAGTACGTGTAGAGCCCGCCGTGTATTCCGAAGACCAAATGCTGCCTCTTTCGGGTATCCAGCACTATTCCTTTTGCCCTCGGCAGTGGGCGCTCATCCATATTGAGCAGCAGTGGGCAGAGAATGTGCTGACCGTGCAGGGGAGCTTCATGCATGAACGCGCTCACGACAGGGGCATCCGCGAGAAGCGAGGCGATACGATCGCTATCCGTGGGTTGGATGTGCATTCGTATTCGCTCGGTCTGAAGGGCCAGTGCGATGTGGTGGAATTCGTCGCGGCAGAGCAGGGATTTCCCCTGGCGGGAGAGGATGGATCCTGGTCGGTGCGTCCTATCGAGTACAAGCGAGGTAAGAGCAAGCGCATAGCTGCGGATCGTCTGCAGCTATGCGCTCAGGCTATCTGCCTAGAGGAGATGCTCTGCTGTACCGTAGAGACCGCCTATCTCTATTACCACGAAACACGGTCTCGTGAAGAGGTTGGTCTCACGCAAGGATTGCGCGACGAAGCGAAGAGGTGCGCACATGAAATGCATAGGCTGTTCAGCCGGAGGCATACACCGGCGGCGAAGGAGAGGTCTGCTTGCAGATCCTGTTCGATGCGCGATATCTGTCTTCCGGAAATGGAGCAGCGTGAATCGGTGGAGGCATACTTCAAGCGCAGGGTGGGAGAAGTCATATGAGGCATATCCGGAACACGCTCTATATCTTCACCGAAGATGCCTATCTTTCTCTTGATGGGGAGAATGTGGTCGCCAAGGCCGGAGGGAATGAGGTCGGTCGCATACCGCTTCATACCCTTGAGAACATATTCAGCTTCGCTTATCCAGGGGCAAGCCCAAAGCTGATGCGCGCCTGTGCGGAGAGGGGCGTGGCTCTCTCTTTTTTCGATCCGCGCGGAAGGTTCCTTGCGAGGTCCTGTGGCCCCGTTCAGGGCAATATCCTCTTGAGACGAGAGCAATATAGGCTCGCCGATGATGAGGAATGGAGCCTGGGAGCCGCCAAGCAATTCGTGATAGGCAAGATCTTCAATGCGCGCTGGGTGCTTGAGCGCGGACTGAGAGATCACGGGTTGCGTATCCAAGCGGATGACGTGAGGAGAGCATCTGCGCATTTGGCTTCGAGCATAGCCTCGGTCAGGGATTGCGATTCTCGAGAAAGCGTTCGGGGCATTGAGGGTGATGCGGCTGCGGTCTATTTCTCGGTCTTTGATGAATTGGTCTTAAGGGAGAAAGATGCGTTCTCCATGCAGGGTCGCGTGCGCCGACCGCCAACAGACAGGATGAATGCGCTGCTCTCCTTATTCTATAGCGTTCTGGCGCTTGATTGCGCTTCCGCGCTTGAAGGGGTTGGACTCGATCCATATTGTGGCATCATGCATGCCGATCGGCCAGGGAGGCGATCGCTCGCCCTTGATCTGATGGAGGAATTGCGACCGGTCCTAGTCGATCGGTTCGTGATCTCGTCTATCAATAACCGGATCATCAATGCGGACGATTTTGAAAAAACCGAGACTGGCAGCGTACAGCTATCGGACCGGGGAAGAAAAGCGCTTTTCACATGCTGGCAGGAAAGGAAACGGGACCAGATCACGCATCCTTATCTTAAGGAAAAGATCGATCGCGGCCTGATCCCGCATGTGCAGGCTTTGTTGTTGTCTCGCTTTATCAGGGGAGATATAGATGGCTATCCCGCATTTCTATGGAAGTGATATGAATGCTGACTGTGATCACATATGATGTGAATACGGAAACGACCGAAGGGCGTAAGCGGCTTCGTAAAGTTGCAAGGCATTGCGTGAATTATGGTCAACGCGTTCAGAATTCAGTCTTTGAGTGCGTTGCTGACGCTGCGACGATGCTGAAGATCAAAGCTGATCTCCTTAAGCTGATCGATCTCGAGAAGGATAGCCTGCGGTTTTATGATCTCGGCAGTCGCTATGAAGAGAAGATCGAGCATCATGGGTGTCGGGAATCTTATGCGCCCGAAGGTTTTCTCTCGCTTTAGGAGCCTTGATGCGGCCTATTTTGACGATGAGCTCGCGATCAAGGCGTCGTGGTGGGCTTTCTGCTCTTGCGGCAAGATGCGTCAGGCTTCTGCGCGGCTCGTGCTGCTGCGGGATAACATGAGATTGCATTGCGGGCGAGGGGTTCTCGCGCTGCTCTCAAGAGGTTCGCACCTTGAAAACCATATCGGTCCGAAAGGATCAGATCGATGGCTCCTTCGAGATGGAACGACGTAGAGGAGGGGAAATATCGGATTCAGTGCAGATGCGGTTACGGTAAAGACGCCATGAGACGGAATGGTGAGTTTTATTCTGCGGCATCTGACATTTCGCTGAGCATGAAGTTCTCTTGGTGCGAACATGAGGCTCTCATGCGATGCTGGAGAGGTTCGCACTGCGATGACGTCCTTTTTTTGCCGCTGATCCAGGGTTTCTGAGCGCCGCTTGCACCATTCGTGCGAAATGCAGCATTGCGCCCGTTCGGATACTACAATATATAGCGGTCGCTCCCCGCATGGGGGGCGCGGGTTGAAACGGGTGGCGGCTCATCGACAGGGTTGAGACGCCGCGTCGCTCCCCGCATGGGGAACGTGGGTTGAAATGGTCGTCCTTGCTGCTCCGCCCGTATGGCATGAGTCGCTCCCCACACGGGGAGCGTGAGTTGAAATGAGGTGGAGGTCGTCGGATGGGGTGTGGGCAAGGTCGCTCCCTGTACAGGAGATCGTCAACACCCTCAAAGAGTTCCCGTCCCTTCGGACGGGAACTCTTTTTTATCAATATGCTGTGTCACTCTCCTTAATGTCATTAAGTTAGGAATAAGGAGAAAATAAAGTCAAAAAAGATGTAAAAAG
>CAJTXX010000059.1 GCA_910584145.1 uncultured Eggerthellaceae bacterium
CTGATGATGGACCCGCCGCGGGCTGGGTCGACGCCTGCGTTCTTGGAGGCGGCGTGCCGTTTGGCGCCCGAGCGCATCGTCTACATCTCGTGCGACCCGACCACGCAGGCGCGCGATGCGCGGGTGCTGCTCGAAGGCGGCTACCGCATCGAGCACGTGCAGCCGGTGGACATGTTCCCCCATACCGACCATATCGAGAACGTCATCGCCTTCGTGCGCGCCTGACCGGCGCAGCGCAGCGCCGCATGCCGAAAAATGCTCTTGCAGGGCTGGGGCCGGTGGGGTATCATAATCAAGCTCTGTTTCAGAGCGAGCGTTTGTGCGGGTGTGGCGGAATTGGCAGACGCGTACGGTTCAGGTCCGTATGGGGGCAACCCCATGAAGGTTCAAGTCCTTTCACCCGCACCATCCAGAAGAGCGAGAAGCCGCCCGTGGGCGGCTTCTTTTCGTATGGGTGCCTCGCTCGGTCTGGCTCTAGCGCTCGTGATGGCGATGACAGCGCCCGTGCCCGTGCCCGTGCCCATGCTCGTGGTGCTTGCCGCCTTCCTCGAACACGAACACGTACTTCGGCGCGCCGTGATGCTCGTGCCCGCGGCCATGCCCATGATGGCACCCGCATCCCTTGCCGCTGCGGCCCTTGCCCTTGCAGCCATGCTTCTTGCCGTAGCGCTTCTGGATGCGCGCGTAATCGACGCCCATCTCCTCGGCGGTCTTGCTGATCTTGTCGCACAGGTCGGCGAGCTTCTTCTTCTCGGCATCGCTCAAGCCCGACAGCACCGCGTCGGCGGCCCTATCCTCGGCTTCGAGGCGCTTCTGCACCACCTGCGCGCCCATCTCGGTCAGCGTCATCTGGAAGCCCTCGGAGGGGTCGGCTATGGTCAGGTAGCCATTGTCAGCCGCTTTCTCCGCCACGGTGCGCACGTCGCAGCCGCGCCAGCCGAGCACCTTCTTCGCCTCATCTTTGCCGAGGCAGTCGCCCTTCCCGAACCGGTGCACCACCTTCAGCAGCGCGCCCTGTCCGCGGTTGAAGCTGCGGGGCCCTTCCTGGCGCATGGTCAGCTTCATGTAGTTCGCTGCCTTCTTCAAGCTGGCGATGGTCTTGGTCGATTCCGTCATGATGCCTTCTTCCTATCCGGTATCGCCGGGCGCCGCCCGGCGATAATGCCTGCAGACCGGCCTATTCTACGCACGTATCCGCAGCGCCTGCGCGCGGTGGGCGCATGGTAGCCGTATCGTTAGGACGCCGTAGCCGCACCGCATCGCAGAGGCTGCATCGGCGCCGCGCGTGTGGGATAATCGCCCTATCCGAGGCTAAGGAGAAGCATTCCGCATGGGTTCTGATGGTCCGTTCAGCTTGAAGAAGGCGCTGGTGCTGGCGGGCGCCACCATAGCGCTGGTCATAGGCACCGGCTTCGCCACCGGGCAGGAGCTGATACAGTACTTCACCTCCTACGGGCTCTATGGGCTCGGCGCGGTGGTGGTGTTCGCCGTGGTGTTCGTCTACTACAACCGCAGCTTCGCGAAGGTGGGTGCGCAGCGGCATTTCGAGCGCGGCAACGATATCTACCGGTACTACTGCGGCCGCTACCTGGGCGCGTTCTTCGATTATTACTCTACGGCGTTCTGCTATATGTCGTTCTTCGTCATGGTGGGGGGCGTGTCGTCTACGCTGAGCCAGGGATTCGGGCTGCCGGCGTGGGTGGGCGCGGTGCTGCTCACCGTGGTGGTGGTGGGCGTGGTGTGCCTGGGGCTGAACCGGCTAGTGGACGTCATCGGCGTGCTGGGGCCGGTGAACATCGTGTTCTTCATAGCGGTGGGGGCCATCGTGCTGGCGGTCGATTGGCCGCAGATACCCGGCGGGCTGGCGGCGATCGATGCCGGCACGCTCGAAGGGTCGCAGAGCGGCGAGGGTATCGTGCAGGCGGGCGGCCATTGGTTCTTGGCCGGGCTCACGTATGCTGGCTTCGTGCTGATGTTCTTCGCCAGCTTCATGACGCTGCTCGGCGGGAAGGATGGCGGCGTCAACCTGAACGCGGGCATCATGATAGCTGCGGTGGCCATCAGCGTGACCATAACGGTGATCATGCTGGCGCAGGCGGCGAACATCAACACCGGCGGCGAGAGCCTGTTCGTGTGGAATGCTCCCATACCGAATCTGATACTGGCGGAGAAGATATGGCCGGCCCTTCCGGTGGTGTATGCGGTGGTGGTGTTCTTCAGCGGCTGCGGCACGTCCATACCGCTGCTGTACAACCCGGTGTCGCGGTTCGCCTCCGAGGGCACGGCGCGCTTCCGGCTGCTGGCTGCGGGGCTCGGCGCAGTGGGGCTGTTGATCGGGCTGTTCGTGCCGTACCGCACGCTGGTCAATGTGATCTATGGGCTGAATGGCTACATCGGCGCGGTGCTGCTGGTCGTCATGGTGGTGCGCAACGTGCGCGATGCTGTGGAGGCGCGGCGCGCGCGGTGATGCGGTGTGGCGGCGGGCTGGCTGCTGGGGCGCGAGCGCGCGGATGCGGCTAGCTAGCGGCGTGCGCGGGTGCGGGAGCTGCCGGGTGCGCGGGGTAGCAGCCGAGCGTATATAATCGGGTCATGGATACTAGGCAGAAAGAGGCGTATGCGGCTTTGCTGGATGCCTTGGCTGGGCACGGGCGCGTGGCGGTGGCGTTCTCCGGCGGGGTGGATTCGGCGTTGCTCCTGCATGCCGCGCGCGAGGCGCTGGGCAGCGAGGCGTTCGCCATAACGGCGGCCTCGGCGTTCTTCCCTGAGCGCGAATCGGAAGGGGCGCGTGCGTTCTGCGAGCGCGCGGGCATAGCGCACGTGGTGGTGCG
Source organism: uncultured Eggerthellaceae bacterium (assembly GCA_910584145.1). GTDB lineage: Bacteria > Actinomycetota > Coriobacteriia > Coriobacteriales > Eggerthellaceae > Adlercreutzia_A. Next base: position 2,829 of record CAJTXX010000059.1, read on the forward strand.
CTTCGATTGCTTGGGCGCGGAAGGCGTGGCGGCGAACGCATCCGACCGCTGCTACCGATGCAAGCGTGCGCTGATGGGCCTGTTGCAAGGCGAGGCGCAGGCGCGCGGCGCGCAGTTGGTGGAAGGGTCGAACGCGAGCGATGCGCAGGTGCGGCGCCCGGGCGCGGCGGCGCTGGTGGAGCTGGGCATAGCGAGCCCGCTTTCTGATGCGGGCCTGACGAAGGCGGATGTGCGCGCGGTGGCGCGGGCGGTGGGGATCGCCGTGTGGGATAAGCCCTCGCTCGCGTGCCTGGCCACGCGCTTCCCCTATGGCGAGCGCATAACCGAGGAGCGCTTGCGGGCGGTGGATGCGGCTGAGCAGGTGCTGCTGGCCGAAGGGTTCACGCAGGTTCGCGTGCGCGCGCATGGCGAGATGGCCCGCATCGAGCTCCTTCCAGATGAGATGGGGTCGCTGCTCGAAGGCGGCCGCGGCGAGCGCATCTATCGCGCGTTGCGGCAGCTGGGGTTCAGCTACACCGCCGCCGACCTTCGGGGATACCGGACCGGCAGCGCAGACGAGGTGCTTGAGGAGCGCATATGAACGATGCGAAGCGCATATTGGAAGCGGTCGAGGCGGGCGAGCTCTCGGCTGACGAGGCGCTGCGGCGCTTGAAGATGAAGCCGTTCGAGGACTTGGGGTTCGCCAAGGTGGACCTGCACCGCGCGGTGCAGCAAGGCGCCTCAGAGGTGGTGTATGGCGCGGGCAAGACGGCCGAGCAGATCGTCGGCATCGTGCAGGCCATGCAGCGCAACGGGCAGGAGCGCATCCTGATAACGCGGCTGGACGCGGAGAAGGCGGCCGCGGTGGGCGCCGCTGCGCCGCTGGTGTTCGACGAGGCGTCCGGCATCGGGCGCATCGGCGGCATGCCCGAGCCCGACGGTATCGGGGTGGTGCTCGTGGCCACCGGGGGCACGAGCGATATCCCCGTGGCGGAGGAGGCGGCGCTGACCGCCGAGTTCCTGGGCAATCGCGTGCAGCGCGCCTACGACATGGGCGTGGCGGGCCTGCACCGCACGCTGGCGAACCTCGACGCCATCGCCGATGCGTCGGTGATCATCGCGGTGGCGGGCATGGAAGGCGCGCTCGCGAGCGTGGTGGGCGGCTTGGCTGACAGCCCCGTCATAGCGGTGCCCACCAGCGTGGGCTATGGCGCGGCGTTCGGCGGCGTGGCAGCGCTGCTCTCCATGCTGAACTCGTGCGCGAGCGGCGTTGCCGTCGTGAACATAGACAACGGATTCGGTGCGGGCTACATGGCCAGCATGATAAACCACATGGAGGTACGGGCATGACGACGCTGTATCTGGATTGCACGCACGGTGCGCGCAAAGATTCGTTCGCGCAGGGCGTGAGCGCGCTGCTGCCACGCGAGGAGGCTCGGCGCATCGAGCGCGCGGCGGGCATCTCCGAGCATGCGGACGAGCATACGGCGGCGCATCATCACCACAGCGTCGCTGAGGTGCATCAGATGATACAGGCGAAACCGTTGCCCGCCGCAGCGCGGGAGGCGGCGCTGGGCGTCTACGGCGTCTTAGCGCAGGCGGAAGCGCGGGCGCATGGGGTAACGCTGGAAGAAGTGCACTTCCACGCGGGAGGCTCGGCCGCGGCGGTGAGCTGGGGGTGCTATGCCTGCGCCGCTGTGGCGGCGCTGGCTCCCGACGAGGTGGTGGCGAGCCCGGTGCGCACCGGCTTCGGGTTCGTCGATTGCGCGCATGGCCGCTTGCCCATCCCAGCACCCGCGACAGCGAACGTGCTGGAGGACATCCCCACCTTCGCAGGCGATGCGGAAGGCGAGCTGACCACTCCGACAGGAGCCGCCCTTGTGAGCTGGTTCGCCAGCCGCTTCGCCGACGAGGCGCCCGCAGGCTGCGAGCTTATCGCGCAGGTGGGCTGATGGCGCCGGTGGAGCAGGCTTCGTTCGTGCGCGCTTTCGTGCGCATGGCGGCCGATTCATGGGAGCAGGGTTGGCACGAGCGCAATGGCGGCAACCTGTCGTATCGCATCCCGCACGCTGAGCTGGAGCCGCTGCGGGGCCAGCTCTGCCCGGGTCCGTGGCAGCCGGCGGGCATAGCGGTGCCGGGCTTGGCGGGCGAATCCTTCCTGATAACCGCAGCGGGCAGCTATTTCCGCAACATCGCGGATGACGTGGCTGGCTGTGCGGGCATCATCGAGCTGGACGAGGCGGGTAGCCGCTGGCGCGCCTGCTGGGGGTTCGCAGGAGGGGGAAGGCCCACCAGCGAGCTGCCCACACACCTGATGAACCACGGGGTGAAGAAGCTCGCCACGGGCGGTGCGATCCGCGTCATCCACCATGCGCACCCGGCGAACATCGTGGCGCTGACATTCGTGCTGCCGCTCGATGGCGCGACCTTCACCCGCGAGCTGTGGGGGACGATCAGCGAATGCGCGATGGTGTTCCCCGAGGGCGTGGGCGTGCTCGGTTGGGACGTGCCCGGCAGCGCGCAGTTGGCTGCCGCATCGGCCGAGCTGATGGAGTGCGTGGACGCGGTGGTGTGGGCGCACCACGGCCTGTTCTGCGCCGGCGCCACCTTCGATGCGGCATTCGGCTTGATGCACACCATCGAGAAAGCCGCCAGCATACTGGTGAAGGTGCGCAGCATGGCTCCCGAGCCGCGCCAAGCGATCACCGACGAGAACCTGCGAGCGCTCGCCCGAGCCTACGACCTGAGCCTCGCCCTGCCGCTCGGGCAGTGAAGCAAGCTAGCAGCATTAGGTGAGCCGGTGGCGCTGTGCGGGTCGATGACGATAGGTGAGCCTGCGGTGCTGAGCAGGCCGGCGCTGATGAGCAGGCCGGCGCTGATGAGCAAGTCGGCACCGATGGGCAAACTGGCGGCGTTGAAGTAAAAAATGCGAGATGTGCGACAGATCGAGCGTCTTTTCGCGACGGAAAGCTCTGAAAAACGCTTTCGTTCCGACTTTTTGTCGCACATCGCGCATTTCTTACTGAGATTTGTCACACATCTCGCATTTTTTACTCACCGATGCGCTCCGCCCATTGCTCATAGTCAGCTCCGGTTGATTTTGCGGCCATTCCCCGGCTTCCTCGAGGTGTTTCATGGCTTCATCTCTCGCGTGGGGAAAGGAGGCCCGTCTCGCCCGGTTCCCGTCTCTCAATTATGGAGACTCGGTCGGGAATTGTGGAGACTGGGGAAGCCGGGGTTGTCAAAAACGGTTGGATGGTGTTTGAATAGCGGGCGTCGAATCGCAACGGAAAGACGCCGGAGGCGAGGCGCTACGGGACACAGAGATGTGAGCGCGCTCCGGGAAAAGGGACAGATATGAATACAGCATCCTCATCCTTCGTGAAGAAGGTCATCTCAAGTGCAATGGCGTTCGCGCTTACCGCGACGATGGTCCCAGCCGCTGCCTTCGCAGCCGAGGGAGACGAGCCTGCGCGCGAGGTGCCCGAGGTCATAGATCAGACCCATCCCGTAGAGAGCGTAGCGCCAAGCGATGCTGCATCAAGCGATAACGAAGCGAGCGCACCAGCTGCTGCCGGCGCTCAGATATCCCGCAGCGAAGAGGTCGCCTCGGCAGGCGAGGGTGCGAGCCAGAGCGGCGCGGCAGCCTCCATACCGGCGGCGAGCAGCGCATCGAGCCCCATCGAGCGCGTGGGCGGCACGGTCAAGCTCGCCCAAGCATCAGATGACGTGGCGACGTTCATCAACTACGCTGGCCTGAACTACGCGGTATACCCCGATGATGCGAGCAAGGTGGCGCTCGTGGGCTGGTCGAGCCAGCCAGGCGAGGACCTGAGCATCCCGCAGACGATCAGCTGCAACGGCAAGAGCTATGTTGTGGCAGGAATCGTGCGGGGGGGGGTTCAGTGATCTAGCCCCTGTCGAGGGGACCTCTCAACCCGGGAAAAACCCGACCGCTGACGCGGTATCGGGCGATCCTGCGGCAGGAGAGGGCGCCGCGGGCGGCGCTGACGTTGCAGGTTCAGCATCCGAGGGCGCATCCGCCGACGAGCCGAACCCCTATGCTGTCGACTTCTACACCGACGCTGATAAGGCGCCCTCAGTGCGCTCCATATCCATACCGGCTACGGTCGAGCATATCGACCTGGCATTCTTCCAGCGCTTCCCGAACGCCGTCTCCATAGACGTGGCGCCGGGCAGCGCCTCGTATTCAAGCGACAACGGCTTGCTGCTCGATGCAGCGCAAACCAACCTCCTCCTCGTTCCAGAGGGCATGGAGGGCGAAGCCGTGCTCCCCAGTACATTGGCTACCGTCCCAGCTTGCGTATTTTCCCGATGCACTAAGCTATCAGCCATGACTGTTCCCGGGAGCACGGCCACTTCCGCCTTCACGTCCTCGAACGGCATCCTCTATACCTCAGATATGAAGACCCTCGTGGCAGCCCCTGCCGGCATCGGCGCCAGCGCATCCATCGCGCCTGAGTGCACCGCTATCGCAGAGGGCGCCTTCTGGGGCAATGTGGACCTGAAAACCATCGTCGCTACGGGGAATGTGCAGCAGATCGCGACCGGCGCTGAGACGGCCGGTGTCTCTGAAGACGCGGCATATGTTGAATCGTATGCGGATAGCGCCCCGCTGGCTGCCTTCGATCAGGCTGCCATCAGGGATGCGACCGTGGTGACCGCCGATCGCGCGGTGTGGGAAGCGGCTGGCTTTACGCACTTCGCCGACCCGGCCGAACCGGGCGACACCGCCGAGGCTGACGGTTTTGCGTTCACCTTGCTCGCCGACGGGACCGTGTCGGTTAGTTGGACAGGCGAGGGGAGCGCACCTGAGGAGCTCATCATCCCTGCGGCGGGCGCTGTGGCGAACATCGAATATCGCGTCTCGCGCATTGCCGAGGGCGCTTTCGCCGACGAGCAGGCTGTGCGCTCGGTCGTGGTGCCGGACAGCGTCACGGTCGTCGGCAAGGGCGCCTTCAACGGTTGCGGCAACCTCGCTGACGTGCATCTGGGCACCAGCGTCACGCGCATCGAAGCGTATGCGTTCAGGGGAACTGCCCTGCGCGGATTGGTGCTGCCCCAGAGCCTGCAATACTTCGGCGACGAGGCGCTGGCCGATCTATCCGGTACCGCCATCGTAGCAACGCACAGTATTGGCATGGTGGCGCACAGCGTGCTAGCTGGCAGCACTGGCGTGGCCGTGTACGTGCCACAGCGCGAAGACGGCGCCTACGCCTGGGACACAGGCGTGCCTACTGCCGACAACCATGTGTACCCCTACGCGCTCGAGCTCTCGCCCGATCCGCTGCAGTTGCAGGTGGGCCAGCAGGCTGACCTATTTGACGGCGGCGCTGTTGCCGTGCCAGCCGATGTGCGTGTGGCATTCTCTTATAACGCCAACCCCGTGCGCGTGGGCGAGGACGGCATGGTGGAGGGCTGCAAGATCGGCACCTCGACCGTGCGGGCGAGCCTGCTGCTCGGCTTGCAGAGTGGCGACCATGTGCTTGCAACCGCATCCCGTCCGGTTGAGGTCAGCATCGCAGCGCTGCCTGAAGAAGAGCCTGAAGCGGAAGATATAGCCAAGGAAGAACCGCCCGCGGAGGAGTTCGAGACCGTCGCATCGGTACCGAACGAGCTCGGCGAAGATACCGTAGAGGTATTCGATTACCAGACCGAAGATGCCGTACCCATGATGTACTCCACCGTCCGTCTCTCAGCTGACAGCGTGGCACGGGCCACGTATGCCTCAACAGAGATCAAGACCGATCGATATGATGCCGCCCCTACTTCGCAACATTATGTTCATCATGAAATAACCCAAAAAAGCGCCGGCACAGTTACAACAAGGGGCGTAACGAGCGCAACTTACAGTTTTAGCGAGAGTGCCCCTGCAAACTATAGGGTAACCGGCACCGGTTCAAATGGATGCAAGTTAGATTCAACTAATTATTCTCATACATTCTCCATGCGGTATAAAATATCAAATTCCACGGCCAGCTATGATTCTCCAACGGTTTATGGATGGTCATCGACGTCATCTATGAGCGGTTTGCTTACTAATGGAACATGTATCAATAATTATGCTACAGTTTATGGTTTGTTTCCATGCGTGAATCTGGATGCTGGAAGGTTTGATAGTACTAATAAAGGTACGCTTTTCTACGATGTGCCAAGTACTGGAGCAACAACGCAGCATGATCAGGTTTTCACCGAACGATTTCCATACTCTTACTACGTTCATGGCCAATATATCGAGGGCAAAAGGTTAGCGAGTGATGATGTCGTTCAACGATGGTATGCGACTTTGGGCGGGGTGCAAAATGTTGGATGGTCTTCGTCCCCAGATGGAGATCCGATTGCGTTTGAGCGGCTTCTCTCAAATTACTCATTCGGCACCCTTTATGCGGTTTACCCAAAGTTCACAGCGTATCTCGATAACCAAGGCGGCAGTCCGCGTAACGCGACTGTAGATGTTCGCTATGGTCAACCTGTGCCCACCGTCGACATTCCGACGAAAACGGGGTATACATTTGAAGGTTACTATTCGGAGCCGGGCGGCGAGGGTGACAGGTATATCAACGGCGAAGGAGTTGGAACTAGACGCTGGGATATAAATGGCGACTATGATCTCTATGCGTATTGGGCGCCCCAGGTTTTTACAGTAACGCTTGATTTTAAGAAGAATGGTAGCGGGATCGTAGAATATGATTATGGTCAAGGACTGAATGGAACAGACTTTGACCTTTATGGAACCTATTCAAATCCAGCCGCTCAGACAGGTTGGAAATTTGGGCGCTACAGCGGAAATGGCGATAGTCCGGTTATTCCTTTGCATGACGACGATGGGGCTCGGCATGTCAGGATGCCGATATTTCAGTATGGAGTGGAATATCACAATCTGGGGTATTACTCCTCTGCCTTGACCACATCAGCATCCACACCTATGGGGACACGATATATTTCTGATCTGGGGTACCCAAACTCGAGTTTGGAACTCTATGGAACATATGAGGGAAGACCGATTACATCAAGCATTACCTTGTACGCTCATTTTGCACCCAATGTAACGCAAGTAACGCTCAATAAGACAGCAAATGCACCTGCTGGTTTGATAACTGCAGGTACAACAAGCTATGTCTATGTCCACTATCAGAATGGAAAATACACTTCTGCAGCATGCACGACTACATTATCTGAAGTCGTCGTTCCCACAGCTCCAGAAGGTTATACCTTTGATGGTTATTACACTGCCCAATCGGGCGGAACGCAGTTGATAGATAAGAACGGAGCGTATACCTCTAACTTTACAAACGGATACTATTCCAGTAATGAATCGGGTAGGGCGACTCTGTATGCGCACTATTCGCCGATTGTGACGGAGGTGACGCTTAATAAGACCACTAATACAGGTGCAGCTTCGAACCCGGGTGGCACATCGACGTTATATGTAAAGTACAACACGGGTAAATATACGACCTCCTCCTGCGCGACAGTTTTAACGCAGATAGAAGTGCCATCTCTTGCATCGGGTTATGCATTCAAAGGGTATTGGACGAGCACCTCGGGGAGCGGTACTCAGCTGATAGATGAAGATGGCAATTATACGAGTAGTTTCTCGAACACGTACTTTAAATCGCAGACAGGGGCGACGCTTTATGCGCGATATGCGCGCACTACGTATCAGGTGACATTCAATGCGAACAAGCCCTCTACGGCTTCGAGTTCTGTACAGGGCACGATGAGCGCCCAGACGATGACCTATGGGACGGCGTCTGAGTTGAAAGAGAACGACTACAGCTTGACGGGTTGGACCTTCACCGGGTGGAACACGAAGTCGAACGGGACGGGCGATCATTACTCGGATATGCAGACAGTTACCGATCTCGGCGCTATCACGCTCTTTGCCCAATGGAGAGCCACTACTCACACGGTCAGCTTCAGTGCGAACGAGGGTACGGGTGGCCAGTCGGATGATGTGACAGCGACGTTCGATTCGACGATGCCGACCATCAGTACGACACAGCCGACGCGGGATGGCTACACCTTTATGGGCTGGTATGACAATAGGAAATACGATGCATCTGGCGCTAAGCAATACTACACGTCATCGTGCACGAGCAGTGTCAAATACACGCTTGAGAGCAACCTGACGCTGTATGCTGGTTGGCGGGCGAACACGGATACGCGGTATGTGGTGCACCACTATCAGCAGAACATCAGCGATAACAACTACACCTTGAAGGATGCCGAGAACCTGACGGGCACCACTGACACCACAGCATCGCCTTCTGCGAAGAGCTACGCCGGCTTCACCAAGGTGACGACCACCTTGTCGAATGAGAGTGGCACTATCGCGGGAGAC
>CAJTXX010000060.1 GCA_910584145.1 uncultured Eggerthellaceae bacterium
ACCCTGAAAGAGGAGCCCACACCCCCAGGGGTTGCGTTTACTTTGGAAAGTAACCGTATCAGCTATGCAGCCCTTCACGCCTGCCCAGAACAACAGGCACGCTCACCCGCTCCTGCGCAACGAGCACCCGAGTTCGCTACGGTGCTGTGCCCGCCACGAACCCGCCACCTTGGACGCCGGCAATACGAGGGAATCCTCACGCGTCGCCGACCATGAGATAGAAGACCGGGCAGAGACCGCTTGGTGACCGAACGCCAGGGACGGCCGGCCACAAGAGGAAGCCTGCCGGAGCGCCTTATCAGCGCGAGATGGCAGCGTGCACCGGTTGGGCTATGGTGACAGCAGCGAGCACCTTCACGATGTCCGGCACGATGAAGGGCGCTATGCAGGCGACGAAAGCCGCTTCAGGGCCGACGCCGGCCACCAGCATGAACTGCGCCCACCCCGTCACATATGAGACGGCGGTGAAGAGCAGGCCCGCTATCAGCTGGAATGCGCAGCCGAGGAGGTTCGAGCGCATGCGCTGCCAGGTGCTAGGGCGCACATCCTCTGCCGCGGTGCGCGCCAGATACCGCTGGCGATAGCGCTCCGCAGCAGGCGCGGTCAGGTAGAGCAGGATGGCGGCCACGATGACGCCGGGAAGGTACCCCAGCAGGAACCCGCCCGTCGGCCCCATGATGACACCCAGGCCGCCGCGCATGCCGGAGAACAGCGGCAGCCCCACAGCGCCCAGCGCCAGATAACCCGCCGCAGCAGCCACAGCCTGGCCCGGCCTGAGGATGCAGATGATGAGCGGGATGGCGAACATCTGGAGCGTGAAGGGGATCGGCCCTATGGGGATGGTGACCCACGAGCATACGGCCATGATGGCTATCGAGAGCCCCACGAGGGCGACAGACCGAGCACGGCTGGCGCCAGTGGCGGCAGCCGATGCAGCGCTGGGCATGTCGTCGATAGCGTCGGTGGTGATTCTGTCCATGATCGACCTCTTCTCTTTGGGAATGCGACCATTCTACCCGAATCAGATAACCTATCCGGTTAAATATTAGTAATTTAGTAATATTTAACGCTGAAAGGCATCAGAGCTGGGTTATATGCGCTTCTCCGGAGGTCACGGGCACCTGGCGGCGCCCATCCTGCACGATCAGCGCTCCCGCCTCGTCCACGCCCTGCACCGTGCCGCAGGCTATGTCCGAGCCGTCGGCGCGCTCCACGCGCACCTGCCGCCCCGTGAGCGCTGCGCAGCGGCCGTATTCCTCAGCGAACGCGGCGAACCCTTCAGCCTGCCAGCGCTCGTAGCAGCGCGCCAGCTCGCCGAGCACCGCGTCGCGCACCTGCACGATAGATACCGGGCCTGCGGCCAGATCGGCCGTATAGGCAGCTGCATTCTTGCCCCCCACCGCGCACAGCTCAGCCGGCGCCTCCACGTTCACGCCGATGCCGACGCACATCGCCTTCCCGTGCAGCTCCGACGATATCCCGCACAGCTTGCGGAACGGCGCAACAGCCGCCGGAGCAACGTCAAGCGCCTCGCCTGCGCCGGCGGCCTCAAGCACCACGTCGTTGGGCCATTTCACCTTGATAGCGTCGCTACCGGTGAGCGCGGCGAGCGCACGGCGCACGGCTATGCCCACCACGAGGCTCAAGGTCGGCAGCTGCGCCGGCGGCACCGCAGGCCTCAGCAGCACCGACAGGTACAGACCGCCCTCAGGGCTCTTCCAGGCCCTGCCCTGCCGGCCATAGCCCGCCGTCTGCACGCGGGCGCACACCACCTCACCCTCGGGCGCGCCGGCGTCTATGGCCTGCTTGATGGCATCGTTGGTGGAAGGCAGCTCGTCGTGCTCGCAGATGCGGAACAACGTCAGGCTATCCGGCATGCCCGGCCTACCCTCTCCTGCTCGGGCACCTGCGCGAGCGGCACGCCGTCGGCCAGCACATGGCCGGGCAGCATCTCCTCTACCGGCTTCACCACGAAATCGCGCTCGGTGGCGCGCGGGTGCGGCAGCGTCAGATCGTCGGTGGCGTAGTCGTACATCTGATAATCGACGATGTCGATGTCGATCGTGCGCGGGCCGTTCTCGCGCTCGCGCACACGGCCCAGGCCGTCCTCCACCGCATGCAGGTAGCCCAGCAGCTCCTTCGGCGCTATCCCCGAACGCAGCAGCAGCGCCGTGTTCACGAACGCATCCTGGTCCTCGTAATACGCCGGCTCGCTCTCGTAGAACGACGCCATGTCGATGATCTGGGAATCGGGCAGCTGGCAGAGCTGGCCCACCGCGTAGTTGATCTGGGCGATCTTCGCTTCCTGCTCCTCGCCTTTCTCAGCCACCAGCGCCACGTTCGACCCCAGCGACAAGATCACGTACGGCCGCAGCTGTGCGAGCATGGCCGCGGTCGCCGGCACATTATGCGTGCGCACCACCGACGCGCCCAGCTCGCAGGCCATGAGCGCCTCCACCGCCGATGCGGCATCGCGGGCCTTCGGGTCGGGGTCGTCGATATGATAGGCATGCGCGAGAAAGCTCTTACGCGACACCGCCGCCATGACAGGGAATCCCAAGCGCACGAGCTCATGCAGGTTGCGCATCAGCTCGACGGTCTGCTGCGGCGTCTTGCCGAAACCAGGGCCCGGGTCGATGCAGATGCGCTCATGCGCGATGCCTGCATCGAGCAGCTGCTGCGTGCGCTCGTGCAGCCACGCGCGCACGTCGGCCACCACATCGTCGTAGATGGGATCGTCCTGCATGGTGGCCGGCGTGCCCTGCATATGCATGACCACCAGCCCCGCATCGCAATCGAGCGCCACCTGCTGCATGGCTGGGTCGGCGAAGCCGGACACATCGTTGATGATAGAAGCGCCCGCTTCCACGGCACGGCGGGCCACTTCGGCATGACGCGTATCCGCCGATACGCACAGGCCCTCGGCGACGAGGCGCTCGATCACCGGGCCGACGCGCCGCCATTCCTCCGCAGGATCGACCTCGGAAGCTCCCGGGCGCGTCGATTCGCCGCCCACGTCGATGATGGCGGCGCCATCGGCTGCCATCTGCTGCGCATGCGCCACCGCCGTCTCCACATCGGTGAGATCTCCCCCATCGGAGAACGAGTCGGGCGTGATGTTCAGAACGCCCATGATGATGGGCGTAGTGGTGTTGAAGTCGTGTGCGCCGCAATGCCAGATCAAGGGCTCGCCTTCCTCTCTGAGCCAGCCAGCGACCTGCGCTAGCTGGGGCTATTTCTTGTCGTTCAGGCCGTAGGGGTCGGCGTAAGGGTCGGCAGCAGCATTCGGGTCGGGGGCTTGCGAGGTGGCGTCCATCGCATCCTCGCGGCGTATCTTGGCGTCCACTTGCTGCTGCGTGGGCATATCCGACCGGTCGGCATCCGCCGCGGCCGGCCAATACGGCCCGTTCGGGTTCTGGTCGCCCGGCTCCACGCGCTCCTCGCGCCATGCCGGGTCGGCGAGCTCGGGATGGTCGCTGGCATCCTTGGCGCGCGCAGCAGCCTCCTCGGCCTCCTTGGCGGCCAGTATGTCGTCCTCGCGTTCCAGATACTCCTGCCAACGGTCGTCGAGCAGCGCTTGGCACGCCTCGCCCTCGATCGTCTCGCGCTCCAAGAGCACGCTCGCCATCAGGTCCATCTGATCGGCGTGCGCCGTCAAGATGGCATGCGCGCGGTCGTGCGCCTCGCGCATGATCTTCGACACCTCGTCGTCGATGCGGCGCGCTGTCTCGTCGGAGTAATCCTGCGTGTTGCCGTAGTCGCGGCCCAGGAACACCTCATGGTTCGGCTGCCCGAACACCTGCGTGCCCAGCGGGCTCATGCCGTACTGCGTCACGATAGCCCGCGCCATCTTGCTCGCGCGTTCAAGGTCGTTGCTAGCGCCGGTGGTTATGTCGTCGCAGAATATCTCCTCAGCCACGCGACCGCCCATGAACACGGCCAGCTCGTCCTTCATCTGCGACAGCGAGTTCAGCACCTTGTCCTCGTCGGGGATGGATAGCGTATAGCCGAGCGCCCTGCCGCGGCTGATGATGGATATCTTGTGCACCGGGTCGGCATGGTCGAGCAGATGCCCCACCAGCGCATGCCCGCTCTCGTGGTACGCGATGATGTGCTTCGTCTCCTCGTTCATCACGCGGCCCTTGCGCTCCGGGCCCGCGATGACGCGCTCTAACGACTCGTTCACCTCGCGCATGGTGATGATCCTCTTGTCCTTGCGCGCGGTCAGGAGAGCCGACTCGTTCATCAGGTTCGCCAGATCGGCACCCGTGAAACCCGGGGTTATCTTGGCGATGGCAGCCAGATCGACATCGCTGCCCATCGGCTTGTCCTTGCTGTGCACCTGCAGGATGCGCTCACGCCCGCGCACATCGGGCGTATCCACCACGATCTGGCGGTCGAAGCGGCCGGGGCGCAGCAGCGCCGGGTCGAGCACATCAGAGCGGTTCGTCGCCGCTATCAGCACCACCGACTCGTTCGCGTCGAAGCCATCCATCTCCACCAGCAGCTGGTTCAGGGTCTGCTCGCGCTCGTCGTGGCCGCCGCCCAAGCCTGTGCCGCGCTGGCGGCCCACCGCGTCGATCTCATCGATGAAGATGATGGACGGCGCCGATTCCTTCGCGTCTTTGAACAGGTCGCGCACGCGGCTCGCGCCCACGCCCACGAACATCTCCACGAAGTCGGAGCCCGATATGCTGAAGAACGGCACGCCCGCCTCGCCAGCCACCGCGCGTGCGAGCAGCGTCTTGCCGGTGCCCGGAGGGCCCACCAGCAAGCAGCCGCGCGGTATCTTCGCGCCGATGGATTGATACTTCTCGGGGTTAGCCAGGAAGTCCTTGACCTCCTGCATCTCCTCCACAGCCTCATCGACGCCGGCCACGTCCTCGAACTTCACGTCGGGGCGCTCCTCCACCGTCTTCTTGGCCTTGTTCTTGCCGAAGCTCATCTGCGAGTTGTTCGCCTTCTGCATCTGACTGAAGAAGAAGAACAGCAGCGCCGCTATCAGCAGGATGGGCAGCAGCGTGGTCAGCACCGACAACCACCCGCTCGGCAGCGTTATCTGGTACTGCACGTCGGGATGCTTCGCCAGTATCTCGCCCAGCGAGTCGGCGCCCACGTACACGCTCGAATAGCCGCGCGCCGTGCCGAGCCGCTGCACGTCGAGGGTCTTGGTGCCCACGCCGCCGAGCTTCTGCCCGTCGGAGCCGCGCTGCTCGGCCATGAGCGCATTCATGGCGTCGAACGCCTCGTTGAAGGCATCCGCGATGCCGGCGCCAGCGGTGCTCGCCGGGAAGTACTTGCCTGTCACCGTGTAGTCGCTCGCGGCGTAGACCACGCTCTCCACGCGGTCTTGGTCGAGCGCCTGCACGAATTCGCCCGTCTCCAGCGTGTCGGTGGTGTTGTTCTGCCCCATGTTCAGGAACTGGCTGCCGATGAAGGCAGCCGCCAAGAACAGCACCACGATCAAGATGATGGTGGTGCGCTGCTGGCCGGGGTTGGGCTTGCCGCCCGGCTTCTGCTGGTTCTGCGGATTCGGTCTGTTCGATTTATCTGCCATGCTGAAATGTATCCCTCACTGCTAAAGGTATATCTCTGGTTTGAGCACCCCGATATAGGGCAGGTTGCGGTAGCGCTCCGCGAAGTCGAGCCCGTAGCCCACGATGAACTCATCGGGGCCCTCGAAGCCGACATAGCGGCAATCGAGCGGGACCTGCCCAGCGTGCTGCTTGCGCATCAGCGCTGCTATCTCGACGGTCTTCGGGCCGCGCGAGCCGAGCTCGTCTCTCAAGCGCGCCAGCGTCAGCCCCGTGTCCACCACGTCCTCGACCACGATCACGTGGCACCCTTCGATGCTGCGGTCGAGGTCCTTCTGGATGCTCACCGTGCCCGAGCTGGACGCGCGGTCGCCATACGACGACACGCACATGAAATCCATCTCCACGGGAAGCTCGATGGCGCGCGCGAGGTCGGCCATGAAGATGGCCGCGCCGCGCAGGATGCCCACCATGACGATCCGCTCGCCCTGAGCGGCGCAAGCCCGATAGTCGGCTGTTATCTGCGCGCCCAGCTCAGCCACGCGCGCAGCGATCTGCCCGCCGCTGAGAAGCTGCCTGGATACGTCGTCGTGCACTGCCATTCCCTTCGCGGTTTCCATAAGTGCCCAGTTTAGCATTATGGCTGCGCGATTTAATGACGCGCCGATTACGAACATACATGCCACACGGCGCCCGGATGGCGCCGCCCGTGCGGCATCAAGCACCCTTGAGGTCGGGGAATTCCCGCAGCAGGCGCTCCACCGGCAACCCGATGATGGTATCGAGCGACCCTTCGTAGCCCTCTACCAGCGCACGCCCCTCGCCTTGGATGGCATAAGCGCCCGCCTTGTCGAACGACTCGCCGCAGCGCAGATAGGCGGCTATCTCGTCGTCGGTCAGCGCGCGGAAGGTGACGTTGCTCGCGTCGGCGAAGGTGCGGTAGCCCATCGAGACCTCTTCGGCCTCCGGCGCAGCCAGCAACCACACCGACACCGCCGTGACCACCTGATGCGTGCAGCCCGAAAGCGCGCGCAGCATGCGCTTCGCGTCATCCAGGTTGCGCGGCTTGCCGAACACCGCGCCGTCCTTCACCACCATCGTGTCGGCACCTATGACAGCGAACATGCCGGTGGGCTTCTCGGCCAGCAGCTCCTGCATCACTGCGCCGGCTTTGCGCTCGGCTAGCTTCTTGGCCGCCTCGGCGGGCATGGCGAGCTGATCGGGCTCCAGATGCTCATCGACCGCAGCTGCCGGCGTGCGCACGGTGAACGTCACGCCCGCCTCGCGCAGCAGGTCGCGCCTGCGCGGGCTGCTGCTGGCCAGTATGACCTGTATCGGTCGCTCTTCCATCGAAGATGCCTCCATCGGTGTCATCCGTGCAACCTGCTCGACGCCACGCCGGCGTCGATGGCGCGATTGCACTCCTCATCTATCAGCGCAGCGGCCTCCTCCGGGCTCACAGTGCCCATGAGCAGATCATGGATATGGAGGTAGAACACCTCGCGCACCGCACGCGTGTCGGGATTGCTGCCGGTGAAGTCGACCACGTTGCGACGGTTCTCCAAGAACAGGTCGAACTTCGGGATGTCACCGCTGTACGCCTGCGCCACCGCCTGAGAGGCGGGCAGCGTGCCGGCCGCATAGCTCAACAGCTCGCGGTTGCCGTACACATACGCGAGGAAGTCCTTGGCCACCTGCACCTTCCGCTCATCGCCGTTGTCGAACACCTCGAACCCCGACACGAAGGAGGTGGCGCAGCCCTCCGGGCCTGGCCCCGGGAAGTTCACCAGGCCGACCGTGTCGCCATAGCGGGTGATGGAGGCGTTGTTCACCATATAGATGGCGAGCTGACCCTGGCGGAAGAGGCTCGAACAGTCCTCTATCTCCAGGTTCTCGCTATGCGGCGGATACCAGCCGCGCGCGACGCCGCCCTGCAGCCACGTGAGCGCAGCGATGCCCTCCGGCGAGCTCAGGTCGAAATGCCCCGTCTCGTCGAAGAACGACGACCCTGCCGAGCGCAGCAGCGTCATGATGTGCGTGTCGCCTTGCGAGCTGGCCGCGTACATCATCATGGGATACTGCCCGTCGGGCAGGTTCGCCGCCAGCGTATCGAGTATGTGCGTCCAATCGGCCAGCGACCACGATGATATCTCGCCATCGGCGATATAACCCGCAAGCCCTGCCTGCCGGAACATCTCCTTGTTATACGCCAGCACGTTCTGCCGCGCCAGGTAGGGCATCTTATACACGTGCCCGCCGATAGTGCTCAGGCCCCATAGGTAGTCGAACACATCCTCGCGCACTTGGTCGGTCACCACGTCATCGAGCGGCACCACGCGCCCGGTATGGATATAGGTGGACATGTTGAAGTAGTCGCCGTACAGCATATCGGCGGCCTCGCCGGAATCGAACGACTGCTCGATGGCGGTATCGTACTGGTTCTGCTCGAACACCTCCACTTCGATATCGACATCAGCCCCGTCATAGGAGCGCTCGAACCCCTCAGCCATGCGCGAGATCACCTGATCGGCATACGCGATCGACTCGTCGAACACCACATCGTGGCCGGTGCGCGGCACCTTCACCAGCAGGTGCACCGTATCGCGCGGCTCCTGCACGGCGCACCCCGGCAACGCCGCTGAGCCGAGCGCGAGCGAAGCTGCCAGCAGCATCGCGCCTGCCTTCGCGAGCCATCCCCTCACGGCCGATCCCGCCTTGCGCGCGCATCTCATCCGTCCGCCCTCCCTATCTCGCCGAGCTTCTCCAGCATCAGCCGCACATCCAGCGGCTTCGGCAGGAAGTCATCCATGCCGCTCTCGAGCGCACGGCTGCGGTCTTCGGTGAACGTGGAAGCCGTGCAAGCGAATATGCGCACCGCACGCGCATCGACGCGATCGAGCGCGCGGATGGCACGGGCCGCCTCGTAGCCGTCCATGACCGGCATCTGCGCGTCCATCAGCACGGCAGAGAATGAGCCCTCCTCCGATGCAGCGAAGGCGTCCACCGCCTGCTGCCCGTCGGCCACGAGCACCACCTCATAACCCTCTTCGGCTAGGATGCTCGATATGATGTCGGCGTTCAGCTCGTTGTCCTCTGCCACCAGCAGCTTCATGCCGCGGTCGCGCGGAGCCGCCTCCGACGGCCCGGGCGCAGCCTCGGATGCAGCGGCAGCGGTCTGCGGCTCGTAGGGCATCTCCGCGAGCTTCGTGGGGTTCAGCGGCAGCGACACGATCACCGTGAAGCGCGACCCTTCGCCCAGCTCGCTCTCCACTTCGAGCAAACCGCCCATCTGCTCCACGAGCAGATGGCAGATGGACATGCCCAGCCCCGTGCCCTTCTGGCTCTCGTCGTTAGAGCTGCGCTCCTGCGCGAATGCATCGAAGATATGCTGCCTGAACTCCTCGGTCATGCCGCAGCCGGTATCGGCTATGGAGATGGTCAAGCCCGCCCGCGCCCCTGAGGCATGCAAGTGCTGGCTCGCCTTCATGGTTATGGTGCCGCCTGCCGGCGTGAACTTCACCGCATTCGATAGGATGTTCATGAGCACCTGGCTCAAGCGCACCTCATCGCCCATCAGGTACGGATAGGGCAGATCGGCCGCCTGCATATCGAAGCTGATGCCGCGCTCATCCATCGGCTCGCGCTGCATCTCGCAGACGTTCCCGATAGCGCTGTTCAGATTGAACGGCCGGCAGTCGAGCTCCACCTTGCCTGCGCGCAGCTTCGACACGTCGAGGATATCGTTCACCAGCGAGAGCAGGTAGTTCGCGGCTTTGCCCAGCTTGCGCACATAACCCTCCATCGCGATCCGGTCGTCGAGGTTGCGCTCCATCAGGTGATTCAGGCCGATGATGCCGTTCAGCGGCGTGCGTATCTCGTGGCTCATGTTCGAGAGGAACTCAGCGCGCGCCGTCGCCTCGGCATTGGCCGACACCGAGCTCTTCATGAAGCGGTAGATGATGGCCATCATGATCATCAGCACGATCACCACCGCGAACAGCATGCACGCCGTCATGAAGATGAACGGCGCGAAGCGCTCGGCGAACACCGAGGTCGGCACTGTCATGATGAACGACCACGCCGTCCCGCGCACCGGCGCGAAGCTCATGACCAGCTGCTGGTTGTCGGCCGTCACGCAATTGATGACGAAGCTCTTGCCCTCGGAGATGTTGCGGCGCACGTCCTCCATGGTCATGCCGTCTTCGATATAGCCCGCTTCCAGCACGTCATAGAAGTTGTCGCGGGTCGCCAGGTCGGTGGCCGGCGAGGTGTTCACGATGTAGTAGCCCTGGGGGTTCACCACGCTCGAGACGCCCTGGCCCTCGAAGCTCTCGATGAGCAGCTGAGCGCTCACGCTCGAGAGGTCGCTGCGGGCGAGCATACCCACGAAGTCGTGGCCGCCTATCTGCATGTGATGCAGGTGGATGCCGTATATCAGCGATTCCCGTGTCGTCTCCAAGCGGCCGTTCGCATCGTCGTAGAGCATCGCGAAATGCTCGCGCCCGTCGGCCATCAGCTCGTCGTAGGCGTGCTCATCCGCGTCGAGGCGCACGTAGGTGCTGCTGTAGAGCGAGCCGTCAGCATCGAGCAGATAGATGGCATTGAACAGCTCGGACGATGCAGCCTCCAGGTTCAGCTGCTGCTGCGCCTCGGAGATCGTCTCCACATCGTAGACCTCCATGCGCTTCGCCACCGAGCTCAAACGGCCATAGGTGTTGTTCAGCGAGCCCTCGATCGTCTCGACATCGTGGCGCGATATCTCGTCGACCGTGGTCATGAGGTTCGAGGCGACCGTGGAGGAGAGCTGCACCAGATACACGCACACCGCCGCTATGACCAGCGTGGTGGCGATAGAGAATATCAATATGTACTTTCGGCGGTTCAGCCGCGCTAACCCCGTCTCCCCGCGCGCGGTCGCAGCACACGCCGACCGGCCGCAGCGCCTCCTTCTCAACCTGCCTAGTGTACCAAGACCGGCCGTGCGCCGCGCAGATGCACATCAGAAGAACAGCTCGCCGGGCATTCCGAGCTGACCGGCGAGCTGTCGGGCGCGGGCGCCTACTCCTCTACGAACAGGTCGGTGAACTGGAACGTGGTGCAGTCGACCAAGCCCCGATTCGTCAGGCGCAGCTCGGGCAGGCAGGCCAGCGGGATGAGCGCCATCGTCATGAAGGGCGAGGGCATGGTGCAGCCGATCTGCGCCCAAGCGTCTTCCAG
>CAJTXX010000061.1 GCA_910584145.1 uncultured Eggerthellaceae bacterium
CGACGATCAGGCTTAGGGGTTGTCCTTCCTGGTTCTTGTCGTGCTGAATGCTATGCCCCGCCCAGCCGTTGTAAGACCAGTTGTCGGTGGTGATGATGCTGAGGTCGGAAAGGTAGGCATACTGCTGTGTCCCGTTGGCGGTGGCTTGCGCAGCAAGCGCTTGGACTTCCGCCTCGTCCGCATTGTTGACGATCTCGCCTGCGGTGATCTCTTCTTGGGTTTGAAGCTTGGCGTCTTCGTGTATGTAGTCGGCCGAAGACAGCGGTGCGTCCACGACTTGCCCGTCGGCGTCTACCGTCACGCCAGTGGTGGGTACCTTTACGTTGATCTGGCTGGGTTGCGAAGAGGTGTATTCAGCGGAGCTGACAGCGGCTTGCTGGTCGGCAGCGTCGACCGTGTCGGCATAGGCGGGAGTAAGCTGAGAGAGCGGGAACGCGGGCATGGCGAGCGCTGCCGCAACGATGACAGAAGCGACTACGCGCATGCCGCCCCCCCCCCTTTTTTTTGTTTTTTCACATGGGAGAAGACAGCAGACATGCCGCCTTTCGCTCTTGTTGCGAACGCCATTGCCATCATTTGCAGAATCCCCTTCGCCCCTCGATCGCAAAACAATATAGTTATCGCGGATAATATCAGTTCAGAGGACATTTCTGCAACGTTCAAAAACAGCGCGACAACAGGTGAACGGGGATTGGAAGATCGATTTCCTACTCTAAGAAATATCAATATCGTAAAAACTCGGAGCAGCACATAACGAGTGGCTTTGGAGCAGGGACAGGTTTTTCGTTCGATCCTGAAGCGTGGGGACGCCAACAAAGCTGTCCCCTCGAAACGCGATCGAACAAAAACGTAGGATGAGCCGCACTGAACGACGCACACAAGCCGCGCCTCGTGAGCAGTGCTACGTCCCCTGTTCACAACCCTAGCTCAAAGCAACGATTCGTTGCTTTGCCCGGCGCACCAGCCGCGCGATAATGGGCCTACCAGCTCACCCGGAGGAAGGAGACGACATGGCGATGAAGGACACCATCGCGCAGATACGCGCCGAGAGGGGCCTCACCCAAGAGCAGATGGCCCGCCAGCTCTATGTCACGCGTCAGGCGGTGTCACGCTGGGAAGCCGGCGATACGTCACCTGGCATCGATATGGTGAAGCTCATCTGCACCACCTTCCAGGTGCCGCTCGAGCGCTTCTTCGACATGCCGATGGAATACTACTGCCAGTGCTGCTCGATGCCCATCCCGCAGCCTGAGCTGCACGGCACCGAGGCGGATGGCTCATCGAGCGCGAGCTACTGCAAGTACTGCTATCAGCAAGGCGATTTCACGGCCAAAGGCGTCGACATGGACGAGTTCATCGAGGCCACCGCGCAGATGGAAGCCGATGCGATGGGCATCTCGCGCGAAGAAGCTGTATCCCTCATGGCAACGCTGCTCCCCCACCTGAAGCGCTGGCAGCAAGGCTGAGCACGCCCGAGGCGCCGCGAGCGGGCAGAGGCTCCTGCGCACCTTCTGCCCGCACCCCCTCTGCATCCTTTATGCGGTCGACTATATCGCGGATACGAGGCGCAGCATCCTGTCGTGCGAGCAAGTAGAACGAGGTCGTAGCCTCGGGCTCGTCGATAGGCACGCGCACGCGCTCAGGGAAGAGCCCGGCTTGCAGCGGAAGATCGGTCACGAAGATGGGCATGCTGCTCGTCTTCGCTAATTGCGTGAATACCTCACGGTCCTTCTGCTTGATGAAGTTCGAATCGGGCATGTAGAGGCGATGGAAGTCATGCCACACGCCGATATCTTCCAACAGCAGGAACTCGACGCCGTTGATATCGTCGAAGCGCACGCATCCCTTAGCGGCGAGCGGGTGCGACGGCAGCACGGCGATCGACAGCGTCTCGGTCATCAACAGCGTGCTGTCCACCACCGGCAACAGGAGCGGCTTGCGCGAGATGCCGAAGTCGATGCTGCCGTCTAGCACGCGCTGCTCTATCTCGCGTTCGCTCAGCATCTCAGAGCTGAGGATATCGCCGGGAAAGCACTCGACGATGCGCGCTGTCAGAGCCCAGAGCGGCGCCGGGGCGCAGGTTCCCACCCGCAGCGTCCGCGAACGGCGCGCCACCTCATCCACAACGTCGTGCAGCAGCTGCACCTCGCGCAACACGCTGCGGGCATGCTCGGCGACAGCGCGTCCGGCAGCATTCACGGCTACGCGGTTCTTCATGCGATCGAACAGGGCATGCCCCAGCTCGGCTTCCAACCGCTGCATCGAGCGGCTGAGCGCCGGCTGCGATAGATGGAGCTCGCTCGCCGCAGCCGAGATGGTCCCCAACCGCTCGATAGCTTCGATCTGACAGAGCTGTTCTATCTGCATGGCACCTCCAGTATGCACTTGGCGCATAGCTGATCCTCTGATGCGCATTGTACATCCTCACGCGCAGGCCATACGATCGACTCGAAGGCCCATGCGACCGACCACACAGCGAAAGGACTGCCCATGACCCCATCCAGGCCGATACCCACAAGCAGGCAAGCTGCCACCACCGGGCCGCACAGGCCCGAAGATTGCCTGTTCGGGCTCGGGCAGCCCAACGAAGCGTTCGCTCGGTATTTCACGGGCGCATCGTTCCTGAACCCGCTCACCGACCCGCAGGAGACGCAGTTCGTGGCGAATGTGACGTTCGAGCCCGCCTGCCGCAACCATTGGCATATCCACCATGCAGAAACCGGTGGCGGCCAGATATTGCTCTGCACCGATGGGCGCGGCTGGTGCCGGCTCTGGGGCGAGGAAGCACACGAGCTGCACCCGGGCGATGCGGTGTTCATCCCCGCTGGCGCGAAGCACTGGCACGGCGCGGCGCGCGATAGCTGGTTCTCGCACGTGGCCTTCGAAGCGCCCGGCACCGGCTGCTCGAACGAATGGCTCGACCCCGTGACCGACGAGCAATACGACGTGCTGCCATAGCTCGCTCCGCGCGAGTAGGCGTATCGCGCTGCTCATCCAGCGCGATACGTCCTCATCTCCCAGCATAGCATCATGTGGATGACGCCGCCGACGACGCTGCGTCCCCGCTCGCACCATATCCCATCCACCCACTCAGAAAGGAACCCCATGACCATCGAGCAGACCGCAGGGCGCGACCAGCTAGGCGCCTTCGCCCCCATGTT
This sequence comes from uncultured Eggerthellaceae bacterium, assembly GCA_910584145.1. Lineage (GTDB taxonomy): Bacteria > Actinomycetota > Coriobacteriia > Coriobacteriales > Eggerthellaceae > Adlercreutzia_A. The sequence continues at coordinate 3,162 of CAJTXX010000061.1, forward strand.
CGCCGAGCTCAACGATGACGTGCTGTTCGGCCGCGTCTGGAACGACGAGACGCTCCCCGCCAAGACGCGCTCCATGCTCACCGTGACCACCCTCGTGGCGAAGGGCCTCGTCGACCAGTCGTTCCAGTACCACATCGTCGCCGCGAAGGACAATGGCATCACCGCCGAGGAGATGGCAGCATTGCTCACCCACGTAGCCTTCTATGCCGGCTGGCCGAACGCTTGGGCCGCCTTCCGCATAGCGAAAGAAGTATACGGAAGCTGAGAGCACAACGCGCACAGAACGCAGACGGATGCCTCCGCACGCCCGGAAAGCTACACCATGCCGACAAGGAACAAGACGGCGTTGACGATCTGCGGGAATACCGCGAGCACGACGATGAGGCGGATCACCTGCATGAGGACGACGTTCGCGTTGAACACGCCCATCTCGTCCATGATGAGCGCCATGTCGCTGGCGCCGGCCGGCGTTGCGATGAAGAGCCCTTCGACCTTCGTGAAGCCGAACAGCTTGTGCTCGATGATGCCGAGCGCGACGAAGCTCACCGAGAACGCCGCGAAGATGATGAGCGCAGGCACCGCGAGCTCGGGCAGCGCCTCAAGATAGCCAGCGGTAACCTGCGTGCCGAGGTAGGCGCCCGCCAGATACTGCGTGAGCCGCTTCAACCACTTCGGCATGAAGGCGAACCCGGTCTTCAGATTGAATGCGAGCACGCAAGCGCTCGCGATCGTGAACGTCATGCCAGGTATGCCGGTAGCGCGGCCCAGCAGCCCGGCGACGACAGCTATCGCCAACGTGGCGGCTCCCATGAGGAACAAGCGCGTCCGAGCAGGCGCATCGAGCGCAGGATCGGGAAGATCGATGCGCGACGCCTCGGGGCCGATCTCTGGCACGAGCCCGCTCGGCGGCACCTCGCGAACGGCAGCGCCCGTCCGAGAAGCAGCTTCGCCGGGCTCAGCGACCGCAACACCGCGCCGAGCCTCCCATTTCGCGAAGAGCTTGATGGCTATCGGCAAGAGCCCGATGCCCATGAGCAGCCGGAGCAGCTGCAACAGCGTAACATCCGGCGCATTCGCCCCCATCGAAGCCGCCACGATGGGAACATCGGATATGCCGCCCGGGACGCAGCTCATGAGCGCAGTCGGCAGGTTCAGCGGCGTGACGGCGAAGATCAGCCACCCTGCTGCGAACGTCAGCACAAGGTACCACCCGAGCATGAACAGCGCCGGCTTCGCTATGCTCCTGATCGCCCGGACATCGTCGCGGCTGATCGAGCACCCGATGAAAGCGCCCGCCACGATCTGCACCACGATGCGCGAATCGGAGGGAAGGTATGCGCTCCCCGTCGCCACCGAGAACGCAGAGACGCCCACGAACGCGCCGACCAAGCCACCCGCCGGCAACCCCAGACGGCGCAGGATGAACCCCGCAAGGAACCCGATAGCTGCGGTTATGAGCATCTGAACGAGCATCGTCAGCAGCTCTCGCTGATGATGGCTCCCGACCAGCGCAGCAACAGATCGACCAGCGCGAGCCGCTCGTCGTCGGTCTGCGGGCGATGGCTCTCCCAGGTGCGGGCGATATCCAAGATGCGCGCTTCATCGCCCTCGAGCAGCGGCGCGAGCGATGCCTTATCGCACGGATAGCTCCCGGTTCGCGCAAAATGCAGCGCCTGCAAGGTGAAGAAAGACCCTTTGAAGAGAGCGCCCAAGATAGCATCGGCCGCCTCGCCATCGAACACATAGCTATGGCATGCCCCGTGGTAGACCCCCGACGCGCCGATGCGAGCGGCCTGTCGAGCATCCTCGCGGGTGAAGGCGGTACTGACGATGCCGTCGAGCGAGCCATGCACCGAGCGCGTATCATTGACGAACTGGAAGAGCTCATGGCGCGGCCACGAAGCCAAGACATCAGGAGAGCCTATGAACCCGCACGCCAGATGAGCTTCCGGCAGCTCTGCGATGAGACCCCGATACGCTCGCAGATCTGCCGCCGACAGATCGCGGACGAGCACCACCAAGTCGATATCGCTCCCCTCGTGCGCCTCTCCCCGCGCACGGCTGCCTTGAAGCCCGACGAAAGCCAAGCGCTCTCCGAACAGAGCGTGAAGTCGCCGAGCAGCTTGGCCGGCCCAATCATATGCGTCCATAAGGATTCCTTCCGATAGCATGAGGGCCGTGCATCATAGCAAAGCCAGAAAAGCCGCACAAGGAGCGAGCGGCCCGTTCACATCTCATCGCTACATCGGCTTCAAGTTCTCGTCGAGCCGCGCGACCATCCACGCGAAGCGCTTCTCGCGCCCGGCATCGGTCTTGGCGTCATAATAGGCACGCGCGTAAGTCCTCCGCACCGACGGGGACATGGCTCGGAAGTTCCCGCAAGCCGGTTCATGCCCCTTGAGCAGCGCATCGATGCGCGCGATCTGCTCCTCAGTGACATCCGCCGGCTTCAAAGCATCCCACTGACCGTTGCGCCGCGCTTCTTCCACCTTGGCGCGACCGGCCTCCGTCATGAGCCCACGCGCTTCGAGCTCTCCTACCAGAGCCTTGTTCTTCTCGGACCATCTGCTTTTCGGGCGCCGCTGCGCGAAGTACTTCTTATAGGACACCTCGTCGATCTTGCGCATCTGCCCGTCTATCCACCCGAAGCAGAGAGCCTCTTCGAGAGCCTCCGCCGCCTTCAAGGTCTGAGGACCGCCCGCTTTACCGAACAAGAGCCAAACGCCCTCGCTCGAAGCACCATGCGCAGAGAGCCACTCCCTGAACTCCCGCCTATCCGCGAACGTCAACGCCTCGCCCACGATGCGCTCCTCTCTAGCCTGCGGCGGACGATGTCCTCGTATCCTCACCGCACGGTGAGGAGCATCGCGCTCGTACATGCTCATGACAAAGAAATGCTCTTTCATCTTCGAGATTATACAGACGTTGCACCCCGCCATCGCTTGTCTCACCAGCCCCGGCTATCCAAAAGAAGGAACGCGCCGAGAGAAGAGAGGCTCACCGCGCGGTGGTATGGTGCGAGGCAACCCGCATGACCGAAAGCCGCTCATCCGCTATTCCCGATGCGGCTTTCTTCCTCTCCTCAAGGATGTTCGCCGCCCTCATGGTCTGAGGCAGTCCGCTCGGCAGGCCCATCGGCGCGCCCCTCCCTCGGCGGGGCGGCAGAACGTGTATCGTCCATATCGCAGATTCGCTTGCCGGTCGTCGCAGAGCCGGCTGTGAGGAAGGAGAACGCATGCAGGACCTCAACGGACGGATAGCCATCGTCACCGGAGCGAGCTCGGGTGTCGGCCGCGGCCTGGCCACCGTGCTAGCGCGCCAAGGAGCCAAAGTGTGCGCTTGCGCACGCCGAGCAGAGAACCTGAACGACCTGCGCGACGAGATGGCGAAGGAGGGCGCAGAAGTGCTCCCCGTGCCGTGCGATGTGACCGACCCAGCTCAGATCAAAGCTGCCGTGGATGCCTGCGTCGAGCATTTCGGCGGCATCGATATCTTGGTGAACTGCGCGCAAGGCGCCATGCTGTACCGCGAGATCAATGATATAGACGAGGAATACGCGCTCACCGCTTTCAAGAGCGGAGCGCTCGCCACGCTGCTGTTCATGCAGGAATGCTATCCGCATCTGAAGGCGAGCGGGCATGGGCGCATCATCAATACCGCCTCAGCCGCTGGCTACGATGGCAATTCCGGGTTCGGCGCTTACGGCATGGCGAAGGAAGCCATCCGCGCCATCACCCGCACTGCTGCGCGCGAGTGGGGCCGCGACGGCATAACCGCCAATGTGTTCCTGCCCATCATCGCCACCGACACCTTCCGCGAGACCCAGCCGGAAGCCTTGAAGAATCTGGAGAACAGAGCGCTCGTCGGCTACATCGGCACCACGGAGAAGGATTGTGCGCCCCTTATCGTATTCCTGGTCAGCGACGATGGCGCATATCTGACCGGCCAGTCGTTCATGGTCGACGGCGGCATACATCTGCACAGCTAGCGACCATCTGCGCGTTCGGCCGGCTGCGCACCAGTCGGCCGAACGCGCTAGTGCTTGCAGAGGCCCGAGGTGGGATACCATTCCCTGCGCGCGTCGATAATCGCGCAGAGCGCTTCCTGCTCGGCCGCGGAGAGGTCATCGCGGGCCGCGACATCGAGCTTGAGGCGATCGAGCATCTTCGCCGCACCCTCGGCATCCGGCGCCGGACAGCACGGCCGCGCGAAGAACCTCACCCAGTACAGGTCGGTCTGCATCTCCTCATGCAGCTCCTCGAACGCCGCACCTTCCACATTCCCGCCTGTTCCGCATGCCTCCATAGCGCATCCTCCTCAGACCGCAGCCGACCGATCATCCATCATCTTCTTTTATACCACGCAGGGCCAAAACCGCACTATCGCAACCCTAGCCCGACCAGTGAGCACAGCGCTCTCTCTTCCGCATAGCGGGAAGGCCCGTAAGGGAACGAGCGCGCAGACGCCTCACGCGAGGCGGGTCTTCTTCGTAACGGGGCAGGTTATCTCGCCGCCGCGATGCGCGTAATGCACGAGGAACCCGATGCCGGCGAGCGTGAGCGCCGTGCCCAGGCCGGTGTAGAAGAACGCCACGAACCAGCTCGGCACGACCCCGAGCGCCCGCAGCCCGATACCGCCGCCCATCATGATGGCCATGATGACGTAGCCCTTCACGTCGAAGAAGCGCAGCACATGCATGCGGTCTTCGCCATAGCTGCGGATGCGGTCGGCATGCTTGCCCACCAGCTTGCTGAACATGGGGTGGAATGCCAAGAATACCGCAGGGATGCCCAAGCAGAGCAAAAGCGGTGACGCGGCCCCTTCCATACAGGCGAGCACGCCCAGCCGGACGATGTTGATGCCAGCGAGGAACCAGACGCCCGCGGCGATGAGCAGCAGATATCTCGCACGCACCTTGAACATGGCGACCTCCATCTCACGCAAGCCCGAAAGGCTCGATGCCGCCATTATACGCCCCGCCGCGCCGCGGCCACAATGCACGTCTGCGAAGCTAGCGCGCCGCGTCGCGCCACGCCTGCACGAGCCCGCGCGCCGCTGCACCAGGGTCAGCTGCCGCGCAGACCGCCGACACCACGAAGAAGCCATCAGCGCCCGTCGCGCGCAGCGCTGGCAGGTCGGCTGCCTTCACGCCGCCGCCGACCACGATGGGCACCGGGCTCGCCGCTGCGAGCATGGCGATATCATCCAGGCTCTTCGTCACCACCTTACCCGAGGCATCGAGCCCGCAATCGCGCTTCGTCGCCGTCTCGTGCAAGGGCCCCACGCCCAGATAATCCACCGATCCGAGGTCGGCTGTGCGCACATACGCCAGCATCTCCTCGGTACGCGCCGAGAGCCCCACGATGGCATCGGGGCCCAGCAGCTTGCGGCACACCTCCACGGGTATGTCGCTCTGCCCCACGTGCACCCCATCGACCGCGATGCCCGCCTCGCGCGCCGCGAGCGCGACATCGAGCCGGTCATCCACGAGCAGAGCTGCCTCATCCTGCGCGCCCGCTCGGGCTATCGCTTCGGCCGCCGCGCCGGCGCACGCTATGAGCTCGCGCGCCGAGCACTCCTTCGAGCGCACCTGCACGCAGGTGAATCCCGCCGCGAGCGCCTGCGATACGATATCGCCCACCGGGCGCCCGAGCGTGTTCTCGGGCCCCAGCACCAGATACGCCGACACATCAATGCGCCGTGCCATGCTCTGCTCCCTCCAGCAAACGCTCCACCTTCGCCACCTTCTCGGTCAGCGTGCCCGTGAACCCGGGGCGCACGTCGGCCTTCAAGACCACCTCGGTGCGGATGCCCTGCTCGGCCAGCGCGAATGTCGCATCGCGCACCACTTGCATGACCTCGTCCCACTCGCCCTCTATCTCGGTGAACATGGAGCCCACCCGATGCGGCAAGCCGCTCTCGCGGATGATGCGCACTACCTGCGCCACTTCCCCCGAGAGCTCGTCGCCCACCCCGAACGGCGCTATGGCCACCGCTATCAGCGCGTTCATCGCCTACACCTCCTGTAGGGAGAAATGGTTCCCCGATACATCCATCGCATCGGCCCGATAGAGCTCATCGAGGAAGGCGGCTTTGAAGCTCGCCGGCGCTTGCGCCGCGACCGCCGCCCGCGAACCTGCCAAGTTATACAGCAAGACAGAAGCCAGCGCTGCGGTGAACGGGTCGGCCGAGGCGGCATGCACGGCCATCACCCCGCCGAGCGAGCACCCGAACCCGGTCACCTTCTCCATCAGCGGCGAACCGCCGCGGCAGGTCGCCACGGTATGCCCGTCGGTCACCAGGTCCTCCTCGCCGGACACCGCCACCGCACCGCACGTCCAACGCGCGAGCTCCACGGCCGCCATGCGCGCTGCGGCCACCTCATCGGTGGCGTCCACCCCGCGCACGCAGCCCTGCTCGTCAGAGAGGCCCCAGAGAGCCGCTAGCGCCAGTATCTCGGACGCATTCCCGCGGATGATCGACGGCGGGCACGCCGCCATATCGGCGAGCAGCCGCCCGCGCAGCGACCCTATGCCGATGCCCACCGGGTCGAGCACCCACGGGCGCCCGAGCGCGGCCGCCTTGCGCGTAGCCGCCGGGATGGTCTCCTCGTAGACGGGCATCAGCGTTCCCATGTTCACGTAGAACGCGCCGCTGGCTTCCACCAGGTATTCCGCCTCGTCGGGCAGATACACCATCGCCGCCGAACCGCCCGCTGCGAGCTGCGCATTCGCCACGAACTCCATCGTCACGCCATTGGTGACCGACCCCACCAGCGGGTTCGCCTCGCGCACCGCCTGCACCGCAGCCGCCACCCGGTCTATCATCGTCTTGATATCCATACATGCTCCTTATATCGGGGCTTATATGCTGATACTAGCGTATGATAGAATGCATATCCGGCTCGGGACGTGGCGCAGTCTGGTAGCGCGCCTGCTTTGGGAGCAGGATGTCGCAGG
>CAJTXX010000062.1 GCA_910584145.1 uncultured Eggerthellaceae bacterium
GGCTCCTCCTCGTCGCGGCGGCGCCTCACGATGAGGGCGATGCCCGCCCCAGCTGCTGCGGTGGCGGCGAGCGCGAGCGCTATCGGCAGGTTCAAGTCCCCTGTCTGGGCGAGCGATCGCAAGCGGCGGATGGTGCGCGCAGCGGCGCTGTCTGATGCGGGCACCGGCTGGGCGGCGAACACGGCGGTGACCGTGCAGTCTCCTGTCACCACGTGGGTGTATGCGGTCGAGGTATGGGGTATCGTGCGCTCGCCTGAGGCATCCGCCACCTTGATCTGGGCTGCCCGGTAGCCGATCTCCGGTTTGGTGCGGAAGGTGATGCGGGAACCTCCCTGCACGCGCCTCTCGCCTGCAGGCTCTATGATGCCGTGCCCTGCGGTATAGGCGCGCACGGTGAACACCTTGGAGGCGATGTCTCCTGAGCTGTCGTTGTCGCCGTTGCCGTTGTTGTCGCTGTTGCCGGGGTCGTCGGAGCCACCGGGGTTGTTCGGGTCGTCAGGGCCGCCCGGGCCTCCCGGGTTGTTCGGGTCATCCGGATCGGTGGGGCTCTTCTCCTCGAACACGGCGGCGACGTCTGTGTCGCGCACCACGTAGTCGACGTAGTAGCTCACATGCCCCGCTCCTGCGCCGGCAGATGCGCGGGCGGAAGCGCCATCGCCTGCTAACGCTCGGGCAGCTGACCCCTCTGCGCGCTCGAGCACATCCTCGCCGTTCACGGTGAGCGAGGCGAGCTGCCAGCCATCAGCGGCGTCCCCCGTGCGCTCGACCATCACGGTGAGCGGGTCTCCATAGAACACGGTATCCGATGTGCCGGTGAGCTCCCAGCCGCACTCTGAGGCATCGACGTTCTGATCGTAGGTGATGTCGAGCTCGGTGCGGGGCACATGCGCTCCGTGCTTGAAGTAGGCGCGCACGGTGGTGTCTGATGTGATGGAGGGCAGCACGAGGTGCGACCCCAAGACAGACGCTTCCTGAGGAGCGCTGCTGCCCTGCTGCACCGTCACATGCGCGAGCACCGAGTTCGCATCGGGTATGAGCTCGATGGTGGCGCTCTTGGTGGGAAGCACATACACGCGCGGGTTGCCCGCATCGTCCACATCGTCATCGCTCGCGCCCACGATGCGCACCTGCCCGCGCCCGTCGTATCCCGGCAGGTCATCTGCCGCCATCGCCACCACAGCATACCCGCGGTTCAAGGGGTCGTCGGGGTCGTCAGGGTCTGTGGGGTCGACAGGCCCTGGCATCTCAGATGCCTTGTAGAACACGGTCACGTACATGTGGTCTGCTCCCGCCGCAGCAGGCGTCGGCACGGTGTAGTCGAGGAAGTTCAGCCCGAGGGCGCATCCCGGCGTCGACGCATCCACCGCTGGGTTCTTCGCCCCATCGGCATCGGGGCCCACCGTCACGTGCGCCACTTCCCATCCGTACTCGGGCAGGAACGTGTAGCGGATCGTCTGGCCAGAGGCGTAGAGCTGCGCTGCGCTCGCCGGCACCACAGCGCCCTGCGGGCTCGCCTGCCCGGGCACCCGCCCCACCTGGCTCGTCACGCGCATCTGATCGGCTGTGCCTCCTGCTGGCGCGTAGGCCACCGCGAAGATGCCGAGCTCGGCCACGCCTGTCTGGTGCGCCATATCAGCCGATGCGCTGCCCACGCGGGCCACCTTGTAGCCATCCTGCACCTCCACGCGCGCATCAGGCTCAGATACCACCCGAGCGCGCCCCTCTTGCACCGACACCACGCGCACAGGGGTGCCCTCTTGGACATCCTGGTCGTTCAAGCGTATGGTGAGCGCCATCTCAGGGGGCACTACATAGGCCGGCTCCTCTTCTGTGGCCGTGTCGCTCGTGAGCGATACGTTGCTCGCAGAGTCCATCACGTAGCCGCCCACCAGCGGATACAGCTCGTTGCGCGCCTCGGGCGGCAGCTCTTCTACCCCCAGATAGCTATCCCACAGGCGCAGAGCGCTCACCGACACCCAGGTGCTCATGCCGCGCGAGGTCCCGCCTTCGACCGGGTCGAAGATGTAGCGGTTGCCGCAGAAGACCTCCACTTGGTTCACCTGCTCGATGCCCGCTGCATCGCGCGCGGTGAGCGTGTAGCGGTAGCGCGTGTCAGATGCGAACTCATCAGCGGTGAGGTCATAGCGCATGACCATGCCATCCTCTGCGACATCGCACGTCGTGGTAGAGGTGAACGTATCTTCCCCTGGCTGCTCTGCCACGTATGCCTTCGCGGCCTTATCCCACCGCTCGCGCGCCCAAGAGCTCTCATAGGGAAGCCCATCAGGTGCCCCTTCTATGCGCGAGCCGCCCTCGAAGGCGCTCACGAGGAAGCGGTCGTCTCCTATGAGCTGCGCCTTGTTGCGGAACTCCAGATAGCCAGGCTCGGTGGTGAGGTGGAAGCTCGACCATACGGCCACGGCCACGCTCGTCGATATGGTGTCCCCATCTGCGAGCCCCTGCTGCACAGGGGCGCTGCCCACGCTCGGGCTCGCAGATGCGGACGTGCCCTCTGCCTGCGCGGCTCCTCCCATCGCGCTCGCCGAGCTGGTCTGCGCGAGGGCGCCTGCCGGCATCATGCTCATGGCGAGCGCTGCTGCGAGCACAGCCGCGAGAGCGCGCCTGGCCGATCGCTTCGATATGTTCCCCATCTCCTGCTCCCTTGTCATCCTAGCTGGCCACGTTCACGGTCATGCGCGCGGCTGCTTGCCCTGCTTGCTCCTCGGTTTCCATGTCATAGGCATAGAAGGTCGCCGTGCAGGGGTAGCTCCCTGCTGGCAGCACCACATCGAGGGTGTCTTGCTGTATGTGGAAGTTCGGCTCTATGAGGTCGGTCTCGTAGAGCTGCTCTTTCGTGTCATCGCGGGTTATCACCACCCGCATGAGGTAGCGGTTGCCAGGCACGTTCTCTATGCGAAGCTCCGCAGGTGAGGTGCCGCTAGCCATCTGCACAGTGGATGCGATCGAGATGCTGAACATGCCATCATCGACGATGCGGTCGAGCTCTGACTGTATCTCCTCTGGCGTCTTGCCGGCGAGAGAGCCCGATATGCCCGCCCGCTTGCTCGGGCCCTTGCAATCGAAGAGCGAGAACAGCAGCGCCGCTGCGATGCAGAGCGAAAGCAGGATGGCGATGGCCCAGCGCGCCCGATGGCGCTTCTTTCCCGGGCGCTCGGATGCGACCTGCCCGCCGTCGGGGCGCGCGCCGTATGGGATGCCATAGGGCATGCTGCAAGGCGCGCCTCCATAGGGCGCATCCCCGGCGCCTCCATAGGCGCTGCCGCCTGCTGCGCTGTAGGCGCTAGCCGGCATGGCCCCAGGCGCCCCATAGCCAGCTTGCGCCCACGGGGCCTCTGAGCCGGGGGCTCCCTGCCCGGATAAGCTCCCTTGAGGAGCCGCTCCATAGGGAGCTCCCGAGGGCTGCCCATAAGGTGCGCCCGAGGCGTGCCCATGAGCTGTGCGATGCCCACCATGAGCGCGGGCCATGCCGAACGTGCGCGGCTGGACGCCCGGCCCAGGGCCTGGGTGCGGTGCGCTCTGCGTGCCGCTCGGGCGTCCAGCCTGCGTCATGGTCTACCTCTCCTCCTCGGATGCTCGCTGCTCTCAGCCTTTACGGCTCAGGCGTCGCAGCCGGCGCCGCAGTGCTCGCGGCTGCCACGGTGTAGATGATCTTGAAGGCGTCATCGGGCATGAAGCGGTCCTCATCCTCCGGGCCATCAGGGCCTGCGAGAAGGACGCTGTTCTGGTTCACGTTCTTGAGCTTGGAGCTCGTGCCATCGATGAGAAGGCCCATGATGGAAGGCTCGGTGGTGCCAGGGGTCATGCGGTCGATGATCCAGCCGGGGAGCGCCGCTGCGGTGAGCGCATCCTCGAGCGCGACGACCTCATCGGCCTTATCGGCGGCCACGTTGCCCTCGTTCTTGGTCACCTGGATCGCACCGGTGGCGTCATCTTTCTTGTTGTTGGCTGCGATGGGTGAGAGCGTGAGGTCGAGGTCTCCTATCGTGCCCGACACGTTCGCGTCATCGATGGCGCCTACGATCTTCCAGTAGCCGTTCTCATTCTCCTCGACCTTGACGCCGTCGATCTTCACGGGGTAGCTCGAGTAGTTCTCGATGCGGTATCCCGTGGTGCCGTCAGCTACGAAGGCCCCTGCCGCATCATAGTGCTTGAGGCCGCCCGAGGGCTTGAGGACAGCCCCGCCTGCCGAATCAGCCACGATGGTGACGTTCAGAGGCACCGCCACGTTTATGTTCGTGATCATGGTCGCCACATGGACATCGGTGGCTATCGAATCGTTCTGCTTGTGGTCCTCTGTGCGCTGATCGTCGGTTATCTCATCCACGCTGGTGCCGTACTCATCCACTGCGAACGCAGGCACCGCAGTGCCGAGCGCGAGCGCTGCTGAGAGCGCTGCTGCCCCTATCATCTTGCTCTTCTTCATGGCTTGCTCCTCCTTTGTCGTGAAGCCATCTTTCCTGTCCTTGCTATGTCAAGTGCATTCCCCGATGCACGGTTGACCGTCTTCGGTGCGCCCTCATGGAGGCGCCCAGGCCCTCTACCCGATCACGTTCACGACCACCTTGGCCGCGGCTTGGCCCACCTCGTCATAGCTTGATGGGTCGAGCGCTGTGAACGTGGCGGTCGCAGGGTAGCTCCCCTGATCGAGGTCTTTGGTGAGCGCTATCTTCTCGATGAACTGGTTGGGTTTGAGGACACCCGATTCGTAGAGGACATCCCCTGTGGCGTCCTCGGTGATCCTCACGCGCATGTTGTAGCGGTTGCCCGGCACGTTCTCTATGTAGGCCGTGCCCTCAGATGCCCCATCATCGAACTGGATGGCGCCGGCTATGCTGATGTTGAACATGCCCTCCTCGACCACCCGGTCGAGCTCTGCTTGCATCTCCTCTGCGCTCTTGTAGGGAGCTTGCCCGTCTTGGGCGTTCGGGTCGAACAGAGACGCTCCGTTGCAAGCGAACAGCCACACCAGAAGCCATATCGCGATGGCTGCGAGCGCGCAGATGATGGCGATCACAGCCGCGCGCTTGCGGCTGCTCTTCTGCTCGGGTGAGCCTGCATGAGGGATGGCTCCCTTCGGCGCGAATGCGCGCGCATCGAGGGTGGTCGGGGTGGCAGAGGGCATCTGCCTTTTCTGTTCAGTGCTGCGTTCCATCAGGTATCTTCCCTTGTCTGTGGTGGTCTTCCTTGTTCCTCAGACCCGGATGCGCGCGCATCCGGGGCATCTGCTCAGGGTCCATGTGCTCAAGGGGAGAGGAGGCTCTGCCTAGGGGCGCGCCTCTCTCCCCTCACGAGGAGGCGCTCTCACGCCCCAGGGCCGTCAGCGCGCTCAGAGGGCGTCGCTTGCACCTCGATGCTGCCATCTCCCGGCAGGCCCTCGCCCGCATCGGGCGCGCTCGGCGGCGCTGTCAGCAGGGTGTGCGTGAGAGCGCCTGCCGGGTCCATCGAGAGCAGCCAATGGATGCGCGCTATCGGCTCGTCCCATACGGTGCCGTTCATGACGGTGCCATCCGACCCGGGCGCCACCTTCTGGGAGATGTTCACCTGGGCCTTATCGCGGAAGGTGACCGAGAGCTTGCCTGAAAGCCTGCCGGCAGCGCCCGCTGTCCCTGCGGGGACGGTCCCTATCTGCTGGGTGCGGCGCGCCGACCCGTCGAGGGCGAGCTGAGGGTTATCGCGGCCCTGCCCGATGTCGTAGAGGAAGTCTATCTGGGCGAGGTCTGTGGCTGGGAACACCTCGGAGCTCACCGGCTGCGCCTCAGACCATGCCTCTACCGTGATGGGGCAGGGCGTGGTGGAGGCGAGCACCACATCGCTCGCGCGCCAGGTCTCCTTCTCGCTCGCATCGAGCACGAGCGAGGCCACCGCAGCATCTGCCGGCACATCGAAGTGGTATGCCACTTGCCACACCGCGAAGAGCTCTATGTCGCGCAGAGCCGGGTCTGTGATGCCGAGCTTGTCGATGACGATCTCGCGCATGTCGGTGTCGGTGGGAAGGATGTAGCGGGCACGCTCGCCTTCCGGTATGCCCGACCAGTCAGATACCCAGGTCCACCCATACAGGAAATACCCCGGCACATCCACCCGGTTCTTGTCGGTGCGAAGCGTCCGGTCCCCCGGAAGCTCGATGGGGGCAGGCTCGCCTGCGATCTCGAAGTCGACAGGCCCTGTGAAGGCGCTCGTGAACTCGCAGAGGCTCTTGTCATGTGCCTTGTCGGTGAACTTGTAGAAGTGGAAGCGGTAGCCGTTGCCGCCCTCAGCCGGCAACCATATGGCATACAACGCAAGGTCGCCTGCCACAGGCATATGCTCGCCGACCTCATGGGTATAGGTATCCCCCGGCTGAGCGAACACCTCGGTCGAGCCCTCCGCGAGCGCCCAGCCTCCGAACTCGTACCCCACGCGCGCAGGCTCCGCGTCGGGAATGCGATAGGCATCCTTGCGATCGAAGACGACATCCATCTCGGCCGGGTCAGGCATATTGCCCACGTGATCTCCCGGATGGCTCCCCTTATTCTCGAGGAAGGTCAGCTTATAGGTATTGGGCACCCAGATGGCATAGAGCGTGACGGTAGCATCCGCATCTACGCACAGGCTGTTCGCCTCTATCTGCTGACCATCTGCGTACTCGACCTCGTTGCCGAAGCGGTCCGTTCCCTTCCAGCCGCCGAAGGTATAGCCGTCGAGCACATAGGCGTTCGCGGTGAGGTTCGGTGTGCTGTAGCATTCCACCTCCTGAGGGGCCATCTCGCCCGTCACGCGCGTGGATGCGCCCTCGGGTTGGTTCGCGTCGAATGCGATGGTGTAGCGGTTGCGCTCCCACTCGGCGCGCCATTCCTTATCACCGACCGTACCCGTGTGAACAGCTACGTCAAGCTCGGGGCCGCCGATGATAGCCCCATCCTTCCATTCCGTCCAGCCCTTGAACGTGTAGGCGAGCCTCTCAGGGACAGGCAGGTGGAAGGTCGGCGACTCCACGTTGAACTCCCGCGACCAGACAGGCCATGCTTGGTATGTCCAATCGGGGTCGGATATCGTGCCGCCTTCTGCTCCGAGCGTGGCAGTGTAGGTATGCATCCCCCACTTCGCGAGGTAAGAGAACACCCCTGTTATAAGGTTGGAAGCGGCATAGCCCGGCGTGATGCTGTTGCCCGGAGACCATTCCTCGAAGTAGTATCCATCATTGGGGGTTGCCTGCGGCCCAGCACCGAGCGCGCTGTTGTAGTCGCGCCACCCGTTCATAGCACTTGAGACGGTGCCCGCCTCGGGCTTGCTGTTGCCGTATGTCACCTGGAACTGGAGCTTGAAGTACACCTCGAACACCGTCGTGCCATTAGCTGCGATGGTGGCGGTGAGCACATTCTTCTTGCCGTACTTGTCGTTGTTGAGAAGATGCCGCTCCCCCGCATCGAGCTCTGGGATGGTGGCAGCGTCGCTGTGATCTTTCGGTACCAGAGAGCTCCCGCCGATGGTATGGGACAGATCAGTGCTGCCTATGCCCGTGCTCCTGAGATTCGGATAGCCAGGGGTAGGCCACGAGCCGTCCTTGTTCTGGTAGTAATACTCGACGGTATAGCTTGCCGTGCCGCGGTTCCACACCGCATAAAGGGTCACATCTTTGTCGCCTCTTAAAGTGTAGCTGCCACCTGGCCAATACCGCGTCCCATAGCCATCGGCCTGGTCGCTCCAGCAATAGAAGGTGTAGCCGAGCCTCTGCGGCGACGAGGCCTGATCGGGCAGGGTCGTGGAGCTGCCATAGGCGACCTCGCGTTCGGCGGGCATGTTCGTCGCCGTCGGGCTCGTCGTCTCTCCCGAGATGCCCGCATCGAACTTGACCTTGTGCTTGTTCACCGTCCACTTCGCCTTCACGGTGGCGTCAGCGGTGAACAGCGCGGTCTTACCGCTTGCGATCTTGCCATCCTTGTCGATGAACTCGATGCTGCCGTCCTTGGCGTAACCGGCGAAAGTGTGCCCAGCATACCCGGAGGGCTTAGTGATCGAGGACAGCTTGCTGCCCGCGACAGAACCCGCCCCGCCATTAGCCGCCGAAGCAGGAGTGCCGCTGCCATACCAGCCATCTTCGTATTTGAGATAGAGCACGGCGGTGCCGGCTGTAGTGGCGCCGTTCTTATCGAGCGTTATCTTGTAGACATTGGGCGTCCATTTGGCGTAGAGCCTCACCACAGAGGCTGTCTCTTTCCAATTGCCCGCGCTGCTCAAGCACTTCGAGCCGCTCTCGGTCATCGTGCCATAGTACTTCTTACCCCAAGAGCCATCAGCCGTCTTCGTGTAATAGCCATCGAAGGTATACCCGGTCCTAGTCGGCACCGGGGCCTTCATGTTGCTCTGAGATTGCGGCATCGGCGCATCGTATGTTGCCGTAACGTAGTAGAGCGCAGTGCCATTATCATATTGCGACCAAGACCAGGGGTTCTGCGTGCCGCCATTAGGATCGAGAAGGGCCTTCGAGCTGAGCGGGGTCCATTTGGCATAAAGGATCGTATCGTTGGCGATGGTCCAGGTGGCGGTCGGGATCAAGTAGTGCGTACCATTGGCTTCAGCCGAACCGTAATACTTCGCACCCCAAGCACCGTTGGCGGCCTTCGTGTAATAACCGTCGAAGGTATAGCCTGTACGCGTGGGTGCTTTTGCCTTGTTGGTCATACCGCCGTCGGGAAGATACTGATCGATGGTAGCTATGACGGTGCACTTGCCATCATATGCCGTGCCCATCCACGATGCTTTCTCCTGAGCGCCGCCATTCGGGTCGAGCGTGACCGTAGGCTTGGTCTTCCACTGAGCGAAGAGCGTGGTGTTGCCGAGGTTGCCCACCTTGGCGCTCGCTGCGTAGCTCGTGCCTGTTCCGTTGGCCTTGGTGTTCCAGCCGGCGAAGTACTTGTTCGCAGGGGCTGTGAATGCCGTGCTGCTGGGCAGCGTTATCTTCGTTTTGTCGGTATCATCGGGGTCGTAGGTCCCCGTTTTCGAAGCGACCGTGCCCGACCCCCCATTGGCGTTGAACGAGATCGAGTAGTTCCACTTCGCATAGATGGTGCCGCCAGCAGCGGTCGTCCATGACTGGCACGTATCGTCGATCTCTAGGATATCGTAGTATTCGTGCGCTCCCGGATCGGCGAAGCGCTTCTTTGAGATGTAGGCCGTACCGCTGCCATCCTTCTTGCTGTTGAAGCCAGCGAATGTGTAGTGAGTCTTCTCGGGCACCCTGATGACGTCCTTGCCTCCGAGATTGTCGGCGAATTTCTGGTAGTAGCCCACGCTGGTCGAGTTCGGCAAGTTCGCCCCATTGGTGCCGGAGGCTTTACTGCCGGTGTTCAGATCGAGCGTCACCGTATAGGAGTTCGCTTGCCAATGGGCGTAGAGGGTCTTGGTGCCAGTGGTCGTCTTATCCCAGT
>CAJTXX010000063.1:0-4574 GCA_910584145.1 uncultured Eggerthellaceae bacterium
AGACTAAGCACAAGAATGGCCGACTGGTCAGCACCTACGAATGGAGCGGCCGGCAGGTTGGCGTTTTCGATTCCGCGCGAAACGGCATCCTGGTAATCGAACTGTTCCAAGATGAGGAGCTGCGACCCGACGAGAAGGCGCGGCTCCTCATCCGCATGCTGTTCCCCGACCCCGCCGAAGCCATCGCGATGGCCGGCGATCGGCTCGGGGAACTGCTCATCCACATCGTCTGGGAGGCCTTCGGCCTCGACATTTCAGAGGACCGGCGCCACGCCTCGGAGCACGAGGCCGCCGTCTTCGACTTCGAGCAGGACGCCGCGCGCATCCGCGCCTCGCTCTTGCAGTGCTTCGGCATCGACTGGGACGAGGCCTCCCGCGCCCTGTCCTACGCCGACATGTGCTCGCTGCTCGGAATGCTGCTGGAAGCGGACACCGAGACGCCGTTCCAGCAGGCCATCTACTACCGAACGGCCAAGCCGCCGAAGCGCACCAAGCACAACGCCGATCTATGCGACGCCTTCGAGGCGCGCCGCAAGCACTTCTCCCTTGAGAAGGCGGAAGACGCGGCGCAGGCGGCCAACGATACCGCCGCCGGCATGTTCGCGGCCATGAAGCGCGCCGCCCAGAAGGGGGCGTAAGGCATGGCGGGCAACAACGTAACGATCGACGCGAAGCTGAACGAGAAGGGCGTAGTCTCAGGCGCCAAGCAGATCAAGGTCAGCCTAGAGGAGATCAAGAAGGCCGACGGGTCGCTCAACTGGTCCGGCGTCAAGGAGGGCGAGAGCGCCGCCAAGAAGTCCGGCGACGGCTTCACGGTGCTCAAGGGCATCCTGGCCAACTTGGCCACCGCGGGCATCGCAGCGGCAGCCGGGGCCGTCAAGAACTTCTGCTCCGAGGTTGTGCAGATCGGCCAGACCTTCGAGACGTCCATGAGCAAGGTGAGCGCCCTCTCGGGCGCCACGGGCGACGAACTGGCCGCGCTTGAGGCCAAGGCCCGGGAGCTTGGCGCATCCACCACGTTCTCCGCCTCGCAGGCCGCCGACGCGCTCGGCTACATGGCCCTGGCGGGTTGGGACACCGAGCAGATGCTCGAAGGCGTCGGGTCCGTTCTCACGCTCGCCCAGGCCGGCGAGATGGACTTGGCCGCCGCGTCCGACCTCGTGACCGACTACCTCAGCGCCTTCAACATGGAGGCATCGGAGACGGCGCGCATGGTGGACGTGCTCGCCTTTGCCCAGGCCAACGCGAACACCACGGTGGACGGCCTGGGGCAGGCCTTCAAAAACTGCGCCGCCAACGCGAACGCCGCCGGCATGGACGTGGAGACCACATCGGCCGCCATTTCGATGATGGCCAACCAGGGCCTCAAGGGTTCCGAGGCCGGCACCGCGCTCAACGCCGTGCTGCGGGACATGACCGCGAAGATGGAGGACGGCGCCATCGCCATCGGCGAGCAGTCGGTCGCGGTCATGGACGCGCAGGGGAACTACCGCGACTTCACCGAAATCCTGGCCGACGTTCAGGCCGCCACCGACGGCATGGGAGAGGCAGAGAAGGCCGCAGCCCTGCAGAGCACGTTCACAGCCGACAGCATAAAGGGGCTGAATCTCATGCTCAACGCCGGGGCCGACGAGATGGTCGGCTTCCGCGAGGAGCTCTACGGCTGCGCCGGCACCGCCGAGGAGACGGCCGCCATCATGACCGACAACCTCGGCGGCGATATAGCCGCCATGGGGTCGGCATTCGAGGAGCTGAGCCTCAAGGTCTACGACTACCTGCAGGAGCCACTGCGCAGCGCCGTGCAGTTCATCACCGGCACAGTGGTGCCCGGCCTTGAGTCGCTGCTCCCCAAGATCGAGGAGGGCGCCGCATGGCTCGCAGAGTTCGGCAGCGCCGTGGCAGACAAGTTCCGGGAGCCTCTTGGGGGCGCCATTGACCTCGTGACCGGCACCGTCCTGCCCGCCTTGCAGGATTTCGGGGGCTTCCTGGCCGACGAGATCGGCGGGAACATGGAGACCGTAACCAGCATCATCGACGCGGCAATCCCGGTTCTCGCGGCTCTGGGCGGAGGCCTCATCGCCTATAAGACGTACTCCATGGCGGTGGCCACGGCCGAGAAGGCCCGAGCGGTGGCCACGACCGCCGTTGACACGGCCACCAAGCTGCTCAACGGCACCATGAAGCTCAACCCCATCGGCATCGTCATAACTCTCATCGGCGCGCTCGTCGCCGCCTTCGTGTACCTGTGGAACACATCCGAGGAGTTCCGCAACTTCTGGATTGGCGTGTGGGATGCCGTGAAGGCCGCCGTGCAGCCCATCGCCGATTGGGTCATGGCAAACGTCATCACGCCCCTCATGGCGCATTTCCAAGAGTTCCAGGGGCTCTTCTCGGCCCTGTGGGATGCCATCGTCGGCGCCGTCACGAGCGCGTGGGAGCAGATCGCCCCCATCGTCCAGGCGGGCATGGCCGTGGTGCAGGGCATCATTTCGGCGGTCATGCCTGTGGTGCAGGCGGTGTGGGAGGCGTGCTGGGGCGTGGTCTCGGCGGTTGCCACGACGATCTGGGCCAACATCAGCAACACGGTCGAGACGGTCATGGGCGTGATTCAGGGCATCATCCAGGTGGTGACCGGCATCATCAGCGGCGACTGGGACGCGGTGTGGAGCGGCGTGAAGCAGGTTTTCGAGAGCATCATCAACGGAATCCTGCAGGCGGGCGCCAACGTCTTCAACGCTCTCACCTCGATCATCAGCTCGGTGCTCACCGGCATCTACAACATCTGGGCGAGCATCTGGAACAGCGTGTTCAGCACCGTGAGCAGCATCTGGAGCTCCATCACCAGCACCGTGATGGGAGCGGTGCAGGGCATTTGGAGCAACATCACCGGCACCTTCGGCAACCTGGTGGGCACCGTCATGGGCATTTTCGACAGCGTGAAGAACGCCATCACCAACCCCATCGAGACGGCGAAGAACACGCTCAGGGGGATTATCGACACGATAAAGGGCTTCTTCTCGAACTTCCACATCAAGCTGCCCCACATCAACCTGCCGCACTTCGCCATATCCCCGAGCGGCTGGCAGATCGGCGACCTGCTCAAAGGCTCCATCCCGTCGCTATCGATCGAGTGGTACGCCAAGGGCGGCATCTTCAACAGCGCCCAGATCATCGGCATCGGCGAGGCCGGCCCCGAGGCCGTGGTGCCGCTGGCAGGCTCGCGCATGAAGCCGTTCTCCGAGGCCGTGGCCCACGATCTGGACGCCATGGGAGGCAGGGGCATCAACGAGGCGAGCTTGGCCAGGGCCATCGTCAAGGCTCTGGCGCAGGCGGGCGTCGGCAAGACCGTCATCATGCTTGACGGCAAGACGGTCGGCGAGGCTCTGGCGCCATACCTCGACCAGATCAACGGCAGCAGGTACAGCAACGCAAGGAGAGGACTGGCACTATGATGAACCCAGGCATCAGCGTGGAGGGCTACCATTCCCTCGATGACTTCGGGTGGCGCCTGATCGACCGCGAGGAGACGCCGCCGAAGCTGCGCCAGACGAAGGTGACCGTGCCATACGCGAACGGCTCGCTCGACTACACCGGCGTGTACGGCGAGGCGTTCTACGACGAGAAGGCGATCGCCTACACCTTCGCCAAGGACTTCAAGGGCGTCGAGGATATGATGGAGGGCGTGCGCGAGTTCGTCGCGTGGCTCTCCGGCATCTACAACGCCGACATACGCGACAGCATGTTCGAGGAGTTCCACAACCACGGCAGCTGCTCGGATACATCGTGGGAGCACGCCAAGAGCGGCGCGACGGCAAAGGTCACCGCGTCCTTCGACCTCTACCCCTTCATGGTCGCGGACGATGAGAGCACGGCCGCCCTTGAGGTCGGCACCAACTACGTCATAAACGAGGGGCGCCCGGTGCGCCTCACGGCCGAGCCGCTGCGCGACTGGGCAGCCATAACCGTGGGGGGCGAGACCGTCACGGTGCGCAGGAAGCAGGTCACGAGCCTCTGCCTTGAGAGCGGCCTGGTGGAGATCGAGGTGGACGGCGGCGGCGCCGTCATCACCTGGTTCGAGGAGCGCATGTGATGCTGTACACCGTCACGATCTTCAACGACGGCGAGGCCGTCAACATCCACGACCGATACGAGCGCATCGCCTCCGCGCCGATTGCCAAGGAGCGCAACGCCATCGACAGCCTCAGCTTCACCATCTACCCGGACAACCCCGGCTACGAACTGCTGCGCAGCCTCAAGACCACCATTCAGGTGAGGAACGGCAAGACCGGCCGCCTCGACTTCGACGGCCGCATCGTGAAGGCGCCGGCGTCCATGGACGGCACCGGCGCCGTCTTCAAGTCGGTGCAGTGCGAGGGCGTGGAGGCCTACCTGTGCGATTCGACCCAGCCCTATCTCGCGGAGCGCCAGTGGTCAGGCGGGAGCGGGCGCACGGGCCTCCAAGAGTTCATCGACTACGTGCTGGCGCGCCACAACGAGCGCGTGGAGCCCCACAAGCGCGTATACCGCGGCGAGGTGGACCTCGTGACCTACGCGACCACGGGAGGGGTGTACAA
>CAJTXX010000063.1:4584-9102 GCA_910584145.1 uncultured Eggerthellaceae bacterium
CGCGACAGCACGCGCGACACGCTGTTCGGGAAGCTGGTCGATGTGTTCGGCGGCGAGATGATCGTGCGCCGCAACGAGGCCGACGGCCTGCTTTACCTCGATTACAGCGCGAAGCTGGGAGCCGACAGGGAAACGCCGATCGAGGTGGCCAGGAACATGGCCAGCGTGAGCATGGACGAGGACCCCACCCAGATCATCACGCGGCTGAGGCCCCTGGGCGCCAAGCTCGAAGACAGCGATGACCGCATCACCGTGGCCGGAGCCAACGGCGGGCGCGAGTACATCGAAGATGCGGAGGCCATGGCCAAGTACGGAATCATCGAGGGCACGCACACCTGGGACGATGTGACCCAGCCGGCCAACCTGCTCAGCTCCGCGCGCGCATGGCTCGCCGAGAACAACAGGTACCCCCACTCCGCGGCCGTGAGCGCCTACGACCTCTCGCTCATCGACCTCGCGCCCGACGAGTTCCACCTCCTCGACTGGTACCACTGCCGCAACCCCCTGGTCGGCCTGGACGAGCCGCTTGAGATCATCAGGCAGACGATCGACATAAACGAGCCGCACAACTCAAGCATAGACCTCGGAGATTCGACCGCGAAGCAGTCATCCCAGGCGACAGCAGCCCTAGCATCCAAGGTGGCGACGCTTGAGAAGCTGCTCGGACTATAGAAAGGACCGGCATGCCCAGAAATGCAAGGATTCACGACGTGCGAATCGTGGACCGAAAAATCACCTACCCGCGAAACGACCGCTGGGTGCAGAACTGCGTGCGCGGCGACGTGCTGCGCGTGGCGTGGGACAGCGAGTGGGACTACATGACCGACGTGGTGGCCATCTTCGTGAACGCCGCCGACGGCGAGCGCAGCAACCCCATCGAGATCAACGGCGGCCAGTGCGAGATTCCCGCCAACGTGCTGCTCACCGAAGGGCGCCTGTTCGTCACGATCATCGGCTACCTAGGCCTCGATCAGCGCATCATCACCCAGAAGATGGAGCGCCCCTTCCTCATCAACGAGAGCGGCGACGTGTACGACACCCTCCTCCCCGAGGTGACCGAGGACGTGCTCCAGAAGGTGCTGAACGGCGCCCGCGAGATCGATGATGCCGTGGCCAGCGCCCTGGTCATCAGCCGGGAGGCCCAGGCGATCATCGACGCCATACACGGCCAGGGCTTCGACATGGACGGCATCCTCGCCGCCATCGACCAGCTCGCCCACCGCGCGACCCGCGAGCGCGGCGACGTGTGGGCCGTTGCGGACGTTCTCTTCGCCTCCTTCGATATGGCGGGGTATGAGGAAGACGATGAGAACGGCACCGTGGCCATCTTCAAGGTGGCCAGCATGAACGACGAGACCGAGACCCTAGAGATTGGAGAGCGATAATATGCCGCAGGTCACACACCTATCATTTGTGAACGATGACGGCGTGCGCGAGAAGCGCGAGATCGTTGACGCCGGGGGGCGCACCCTCATCGGCGAGCAGGAAAAGAAGATCGCCGCCCTTGAGGAAGTCGATGAGGGCTTCCGCGGCGGCCCCATCCTGCTGAACACCCAGCAGGCGAACGACACCTTCGAGGGCCGCGACCTCGAAGTGCTCTTCGAGGACGAGATCGCCAACGGATACGCGAACGTATGGGAGTACCTAGCCGACCGCGTTGACCTGGCGAGGGACACGGCCGTGGGCATGCGGGCGTACGCAGGCCTCCGCGTCGGCGATTACGCCAACGTGCAGGTCGAGGCCAACCCGTACCCGTACATGATCGGGGC
The DNA here is from genome assembly GCA_910584145.1 of uncultured Eggerthellaceae bacterium. GTDB lineage: Bacteria > Actinomycetota > Coriobacteriia > Coriobacteriales > Eggerthellaceae > Adlercreutzia_A. The sequence goes on from CAJTXX010000063.1 coordinate 6,354, forward strand.
GTTCGACTACGACAAGGGATGCTGCGACCCCGAGCAAGGCCCCAGCCTGCTCATGTGCACCCGCACGGCCTTCCCCGAGCGCGTGCAGTGGAACACCACCAACGACAACAACGGCACAGCGGCCGAGCCGTTCCCCTACCTGGCCAGCAACGTCTTCAGGTACCTGCGCGATACCCTGCTGCCGAAGTTCCCGGCGGAGGTCCGCGCGGTCATGAAGGAGCGCGTCTGCGTGCTTGAGCAGCGTTACAGCGCATCCGCCAAGCTGTCAGACTCGACCACGTGGGCGTGGAAGAACGTGGGGCGCCTGTGGCTGCCCGACGAGGGGGAGATATACGGGTGCGTCTACTGGGGCAGCCGGTACGGCAGCGGCCTCGTCGGACAGATTCCGGCCTTCCAGCTGCCGAGGGACCGCATATTCCGCACGCCCGACGGCACCAGGTCCTACGTGTGGCTCCGCTGCGTGTCGGGCCTCGGCTCGTCCCGCGCGTGCTCCGTCCACTCGACCGGCTCTGCCCCCCACAGCTCGGCCTCGTACACCGGGGTGGGCGTGGCGCCCTGCTTCCTCCTAGGCTAAGCATTAGCCGTACCGTATACTTCTCAGGAGCCGCCTCGCGCGGCTCCTGATCTTTATACCGCGAAGCGGTCGCTGCAATTTTCGATTTTTTGGAGGTTTTGCCATGGGCGTCTATGCGCGCAAGCGCGGGCTGTCTAGCCGCGAGTTCTTCTTCCGCGCGATGTGCATACGCGACGAGGTCGTGAGGGTCGTGCACAAGGAGCGGCTCGTGCCGAAGTCCTACCGATTCACCTTCGCGGTCCCCATGTGCGAGACCGCCCGCTCCATGATCGCCAACATCGAGCGGGCCGATGCCTTCTACCCGAACAGCAGCTGGGCCGTGATCGAGCGCAAGAAGTACCTGGCCATGGCCATAGCGGACGCGAACACCCTGTACGATGACCTCGCCTGCCTGGTCGAGGTGCGCGGCGGCGCCAAGAAGAACCCGGACGGCTCCGAGGAGCCTGGGCGCTCGGGCATCGACCTCAACGAAATGAGGGAGCTGCTGACCCTGCTGGATGGCGAGATCGGCCTGCTACAGGCAGCCAAGAACGGCGTCAAGCTGATCGGCGGGGAGAGCGAGGAGGACAGGCTGAGAGCCGCCGAGGAGGAGGCGCAGAGGCTCAGAGACCTCATCTTGATGCGAGGCGATGGGCGGGTATAATGGCCAGCGGTCGCGTGTCGCATATTCGTCCAACGTGTGGCTCCGCTGCGTGTCGGGCCTCGGCTCGTCCAACGCGTGCAACGTCAACTCGAACGGCAATGCCAACAACAACTCGGCCTCGAACACCGGGGTGGGCGTGGCGCCCTGATTCCCTTGCGGCCAGTCCTAGTAGCTCTGCGAACGCCGTGCCTAAGAGGAAGGGATGCGCGACCTTCGGGGGCAACCCCGTCAATAAGTACCCCGCGAAGGGTGGCGGACGCTGCTTGCATGGCGGCGCGTTGGACGTTCCGCGCCGTTTCATGCCACACCTTCACGCGGCTGGCAGAACGCTCCATTGGGAGCCGTGCGGGGTACACTCGTGAACTCGGAGGAGAGAAGAGCGGCGCGCCGGCAACGGCGCGAGGAGGAGCGCGCGGCCAAGAGGGCCGAGCGCGTCAAAGACTGCACCCTTAAGGATATAGCGGACCTCAACGCCCTGTACAACGCGGCGAAGCAGGCATCGCGCGGGGTGTCCTGGAAGGCGAGCGTCCAGCGGTACCGAACGCGCATACTCCGCGGCATCGTCAAGGCCAACCATGACCTCATGGAGGGCAACGAGGTCTGCCGCCCCGTTCACCGCTTCACGATATACGAGCGCGGCAAGGAGCGGCACATCGCCGCCGTCTGCTTTCCCGAGCGCGTCATCAAGAAGTCATACAACCAGAACGCGCTCGTGCCGGCGGTCACCCCCACGCTCGTCGCCGACAACTCCGCGAACGTCAGGGGGCGCGGCCAGGACTACGCCATCAAGAGAATCAAGAAGCAGCTGGCGAGGCACTACCGAAAGCACGGCGAGGCCGGCTACATCCTCCTAGTCGATCTGTCCAACTACTTCGGCAGAATCGACCACGCGCACGCGAAGGAGATACTCGGCGAGCTTGAGGATTCCCGGCTCAGGGAACTGGGCGCCCACTTCATAGACAAGCAGGGCGAAGTCGGCCTCGGTCTCGGAGACGAGCCGAACCAGACCCACGCCGTCGCCTTCCTCAGCCCGATCGACCACTTCGTGACAGAGTGCTGCGGAGTGGAGGCCTATGGGCGCTATATGGACGACCTCTACGTGCTCGATTCGTCGAAAGAGCGCCTGCAGGTCGTGCTCGGGTGCATCGAGGCGCTCTGCCTTGAGCGCGGCGCGATGCTCAACCCGCGCAAGACCCAGATCGTCAAGCTGTCCCGCGGCTTCAGATTCCTCAAAAAGCGGTTCACGTTCACGGAGACGGGACGCATCATCGTGAGGCCGTCGCGCGAGAGCATCACACGCGAGCGCAGGAAGCTCAAGAAGCAGGCGGAAATGGTCGCGCGCGGCACCATGACCATGGAGCAGGTGGAGCAGTCCTACCAGTCATGGCGCGGCGGCCTTCTCAAGTTGGACGCGACCGAGACGGTGCAGCGGATGGACGCCCTGTACCGTGAATTGTTCGACCCGGCGAACACTTGCCGGGGGGGGGTCTCACTGAAATAGCCTGGAACCTGCCCCTGGCCGCATAAGGCGA
>CAJTXX010000064.1 GCA_910584145.1 uncultured Eggerthellaceae bacterium
TCACGTCGCGGATCTCGGCGCGGTCGAAGAACTTCGTGCCGCCCACGATGCGGTACGGCACGCCGGCGCGCAGCAGCATATCCTCCAGCACGCGGCTCTGCGCGTTCGTGCGGTAGAACACGGCCATCTCGTCGTAGCCGACGCCCGCAGCCCGCTGCTTCTCCACCTCGCCAGCGATCCAGCGCCCCTCGTCGCGCTCGTCGGCGGCCATGAACACGCCGATCTTCTCGCCCGCGCCAGCCGCGGTGAACAGCCGCTTGGGCTTGCGGTGCTCGTTGTTGCCGATCACCGCGTTCGCTGCGTCGAGGATATTGCCCATGCTGCGGTAGTTCTGCTCCAGCTTCACCACCGTCGCATTCGGGTAGTCCTCCTCGAAATCGAGGATGTTGCGGATATCGGCGCCGCGCCACGAATAGATGGACTGGTCGTCGTCGCCCACCACCATGATGTTCCCATGCCCTGCAGCCAGCAGCTTCGTTATGGCGTACTGCGCGTGGTTCGTATCCTGATACTCGTCTACCATGATGTAGCGGAAGCGCTCCTGGTAAGCGCTCAGCACCTCTTCGTGGTTCTTCAGCAGCAGCCACGCATACATCAGCAGGTCGTCGAAATCCATGCTGTTCGCTTGCCGCAAGCGCTCCTGATAGGTCGCGTACACGCGCGCCGCCATCTTCTGCACCGGGTCGGCGGCTTCCTCGGCCATCTGCCCGGGCACCTTCAGCTCGTTCTTCGCCTGCGACACGCGCGCCATCAGCGTATTCGCGGGGAAGCGGCGCGGGTCGATATCCATCTCCATCATGATGGCCTTGAACAGGCGCTTCTGATCGTCGGTGTCGTAGATGGTGAAGTTCTTGCCGAAGCCCAGCAGGTCGGCATCAGCGCGCAGGATGCGCACGCAGCACGCATGGAACGTGGACACCCACATGCCGCGCGCCGCCGGCCCCACCAGCTGCCCCAGGCGCTCGCGCATCTCGGCAGCCGCCTTGTTCGTGAACGTGATGGCCAGCACGCGCCATGGCGCTACGTCGAGGTCTTCCAGCAGGTGCGCGATGCGATAGGTCAGCACGCGCGTCTTGCCCGAGCCGGCGCCCGCCAGCACCAGCAGCGGCCCCTCCGTGCACATGACGGCCTGGGCCTGCGGTTCGTTCAACGTGTTCAAGTCTATGGGCATGCGGCTCTCCCCTCCAGACGATACGAGCCATACATTATGTCGCAAAAGAAGAAGCCGTGCGACCCATCTCGGTCGCACGGCTTCCCGTGAACCCTTCGAGCAGGCAGGATGCTACACGATACGCTTCCCCATAGCCTCGGCCACCACGCGCAGCTCGGCCACCAGCTGCTCGAATTGAGCCGGCGTCAGCTGCTGCGGGCCGTCGGAGAGCGCCGCAGGAGGGTTGGGATGCACCTCTATCATCAGGCTGTCGGCGCCCGCCGCCACCGCTGCCAGCGCCAGCGCCGGCACCAGGTCGCGCTGGCCGGCCGGATGCGATACGTCGATGCACACCGGGTAGAGCGACTGCTTATGGATGACCGGCACCGCCGCGATATCCAGCGTGAAGCGCGTGGCCGTCTCGAACGTGCGGATGCCGCGTTCGCACAGCACCACGTTCGTGTTGCCCTTGTCGGTGATGTAGTCGGTGGCCGCCAGCCACTCGGCCACGGTGCCCGCGAATCCGCGCTTGTACAGCACCATCTGGCGCGTGTCGGCCGTCACCTCGCCGATCTTCTTCAACAAGCTGAAGTTCTGGAAATTGCGCGCGCCCACCTGCAGGCCGTCAACATAGTCGGCCACCAGCTGGCAATGCGCGCTGTCCATCACCTCGGTCAGCGTCATCAGGCCGTGCTTCTCGCCGGCCGCGCGCATGATCTTCAGCGCTTCCTCGCCCAGCCCCTGGAAGCTGTGCGGGTTCGTGCGCGGCTTGAACGCGCCGCCGCGGATCCAGCTCAGGCCCAAGCCCTTCACGCAGGCCGCCACCTCGTCGAACTGCTCGGCCGATTCCACCGAGCACGGGCCGGCATAGATGGTTATCTCGTCCGTACGCTGGCCCAGGTACGGTATGCCCTCTATCTTCGACTCATTCATACCGACGGCGTCTCCTTACTCACCTTCAAGATGGTGGCGTAGATCTCGCGCAGGTACTCGTTATACAGCGGGCCTTCGTTATAACTGGCCACCTTCTCGAAGATCTCCTCCTCGCGCTTCGCGTCGAAGAGGCCCATCTGCGCCTCCGGCTTCAAGCCGCGGATGACAAGCGAATGCCCCGCGCGCTTGTTCAGCAGCGCCACGAGCTCATGATCGATCGCGTCGATCTGCTCGCGGTGTTTCTGGATCTCGGCGAGGGCTGCGTTGTCCTCAGTCATCATGATTCCTTTCACACATCTATAACGGGGAAGTTGCCCGTGTGCGAACATGATAAACCAAACCCGCCGAGGATTATTTCCAACTGGTTAAATGGACGGCCGCCTACAGGACGAGCAGCTTCACCCCGAAGTAAGCCAGCACCACCACGCCCACGATGATGCGGTACGCGCCGAATGCGGTGAAGTCGTTCTTCTTGATGTAGCCCATCAGGAACTTGATCGACAGCACCGATACCACGAACGCGGTGACGATGCCCACCGCCAGCACCACGATCTCAGTGAAGGTCATGGCGAGGCCCGCAGCGAGGAACTTCACCACCTTCACCAAGCCCCAACCGAGCATGATGGGGATGGCCAAGAAGAACGTGAACTCGGCCGCTGCGGTGCGCGAGCAGCCGCACAGCATGCCGCCGATGATGGTGGCGCCGCTGCGCGAGGTGCCCGGGATGATGGCGAGCACCTGGAACAGGCCGATCTTCAGAGCCGTCTTCCAGTCGATCTGATCGACCGTATGCACCTTGAACAGGGACTGCTCGGCATCGTCGCCGTCGATGCCGGGGCCCACAGCCGGCTGCATGCGCGCGTGCTTGCCATGGGCGCCAGCCGCACGCTCTGCGCGGTCGTGCGCGCCGATGCGGTGCTGCGGGGCGCCCTTCGCCAACTGCGCGGCCTCGCGGTTGCGGTTGCGCCGCTCCATGATGATGAAGACGATGCCGTACAAGATGAGCATGGCCGCCACGGTCCACGCGTTATAGAAGGTGTCGTTCACCCAATCGTCGAGCGCGAAGCCGACGATAGCCGCCGGTATGCAGCCGATGGCCACCATGCCCCACAGCCGCCACGTGCCGCGGCGCTGCTCGGGCGTCTTGCGGGGAGAGAACGGGTTCAGCTTGTGGAAATACAAGATGATGACCGCCAATATGGCGCCGATCTGTATGACCACCAGGAACAGGTTCAGGAATTCCTGCGTGACGTCGAGCTTCACGAACTCGTCCACCAAGATCATGTGCCCGGTCGATGAAACGGGCAGCCATTCGGTGATGCCCTCTACGATGCCGATGAAGAGCGCTTTGAGCGCTTCGAATAAGATATCCATCGCTCCATTATAGACAATGAGGCAACGCATCCAAAACACCTTCCCGAAAAGGCGGCGGCGCAGCGCGGCGGCTGGTAAGGTTGGCGATGTGCCTGATATCGCCGCGCGCCGGTGCGGCGGGTGGATCGGAGGAGCGATGACAGCCTTATACGATATGCACTGCCATCTCGATTTCGCGGACAACGCGAAAGACGTGGCCGCCGAGCTCGACCAGGCCGGCATGACCGCCCTGTGCGCTACGGTCGTCCCGTCGAGCTATGTTGCTGCGCTCGAGGAATTCAAGCCCTGGCCCGCCGTGCAGGTGGCCTTGGGGTTGCACCCGTGGTGGGTGGCGCAAGAGCGCATAGGCGCGGTCGACTTGGCGCGGTTCGAGAAGCTTGCACCCGACGCTCCCTTCATCGGCGAGATCGGGCTCGATCTCCACGGCAAGCGCAAGGAGACGCGCGAGCGCCAGGAAGAGGTGCTCTACCGGCTGCTCGGCGTGCTCAGCGCCTGCGACGCGGGCAAGGTGGTGTTCCTGCACGGGGTGCGCGCCGGCGACCGGCTGCTCGCCATGCTCGACCGCTGCGGCACCGCCGAGCGGCACACCTGCGTATTCCACTGGTTCCAAGGCACGCCGGACGATTTCGGGCGCGCGCTGTCGCTCGATTGCTGGTTCTCGGTGGGCATGCGCATGCTCGCCACCGATGCGGGCCGCATATTCGCGAAGGCCGTGCCCGACGAGCGCCTGCTGGTAGAGACTGACAACCCGCCGCACGAGGGCATGCCCTGGTCGGTGGGCATGTGGAGCGAAGAGTTGCGCAACACCATACGCGACCTAGCCGAGCTGCGCGGCACGACGCCTGAAGAGCTGCGACAGTCCTTGAATGCGAACAGCGAGGAGCTCCTCGCCGCCGGGCGACGGTTGCACACGCCAGCCGCCTGCGTTACAACCGCATGACGCGGCGATAGCGCACCGCGCACACAACTGCGCTCCGCAGGGTGCCCTGCCCTGCCCTCTTCATGCATTCTAAGGCGTGAGCAAGAAGATCAAGACGCCGATCAGCACGACGATCAGCGGTATGGCTATCTTCACGAACAGCGGGATGCCGGGCCGGTTCGAAGCGGCGAAGTTTCGCCTGCTGCCCATCGAGCCGCCCTGGAGGCCTATCCGCGTCGGGCGCGGGGCGCTCGCCTTCCCCGACAGCGGCAGATGCTGATAGGTGGTGCGCCCATCGTGCGAGCGCCACCGCGATTTCGACTCGCTCACGTCTACCATCGGCTCGTGGCGGTCGTGCTCGTCTATGGTGTAGCCCACCAGCTCGTTCTTCTCGTTGAAGGCGCGCGAATCTATGCTGCCGCGGCCGTCGATGACCTCGCGGTTCGCGTTGCGGCGCTGGCGCGCGTCGCGCAACGCCCGCTGCGCCTCCCAATCGCGCCGGCGGCCATCTTGGTAGATATCGGGCTCTGCGGGGGCCTGCATGCGCATGCGCGCATTGCGCGCGCGAGCAGCATCCTTCGCCGCATACGATTGGACGATGCGGTCGACCGACCCATTGCCGGAATCGACCCTGCGGAACTCCGGGTAGTCTTCGTTGAAAGTGCCCATCAGATCAACCCTCTACAGAAACAGCGCATCCACTCAGCTCATTCGGGGATTATACAACGCCAGCCCAGCAAACCTGAACGGATGGCGCGAACCGGTCGCATAAAAGGAGATGCGCCCGGTCGCCCAGGCGCATCTCAGGAGAGAGGAGGACGCTCTATCGCGCTCGCCGCTACAGCGTGCTATCGCCCCGCTGGTTGCGGTTCTGCTGCTGCGGTGCCTGGGCGTCAGCGCTGCTGGACGACTTCGGGGAGCTGTTCGCATTCTCGTCGCTGCCCAGCGTCACCTGCGCCTCGGCCTCCTGACCGTCGCGCACGTACTTCAAGGTGACCTGGTCGCCCGGGTTCTTCGTGCGCACATCCAGCATCAAGTCGCTTGCGCTGGCAACCTTCTGGCCATCGAACTGCACGATGATGTCGCCCACTTCCAGACCTGCCTTCGCAGCGCCGCTATCGGGCACTACCGATGACACATACGCGCCCTCGTCCACCGAGAATCCATAGCGCTGCGCTATGGCGGCGTTCACCGTGGTCAGGCTCACGCCCAGCTGCGCATGGGTGGGGTCTTTGCCCTCGATGATATCCTGCGCCAGGCTGATGGCGTAATTGACCGGTATGGCGAATCCGACACCCGAGTAATTGCCGGAATACGAGGTTATCAGGGTGTTGATGCCGACCAAGCGCCCCTGCGCATCCACCAGCGCGCCGCCGGAGTTGCCAGGATTGATGGCCGCATCGGTCTGTATCATGTTCGGATAGATGGTGGGAGCACCGGTGCTGTTGCCGAACATGTCGCCGGATGCCTCCATGATCTGCGAGCGGCTGGTAGCCGACACGATGCCGGTAGCCACCGACTGCTCCAGCCCGAACGGGCTGCCGATGCTCATGACCCACTCGCCGATGGTGATATTGTCGGAATCGCCCAGGGCCATCGGGGTGAATCCGCTGCCATCGAGCTTCAGCACGGCCACATCGGACGACGCGTCGTCGCCGACGAGCTCAGCGTCGTAGGTCTCGCCATCGACCGTCACCTCGAACTTGCTGCCGCCTTCCACCACGTGGTAGTTGGTGACGGCATAGCCGTCCTCCGACAGCATGACGCACGAGCCCATGCCGCTCTGGGTGAGCGAATCGTCGCGCTCCTGGCTGTAGCCATAGCCGTACAGGTAGTCATAGATGCTGCCCGACTGCGCGCCCTGCGACGCATAGACGGTGACCGAGCCCACTGACGGCATGCACTTCGAAGCAACCGCCTCAGCGAGCGTGGCCTCCTCGGTGGCGGCCTCCACCGACGCCGATTCCACCGCGCCGAGCTGCGTGCGCGAGCCGAGCATGCCGAACATGTTCGTAGCCGCGCCTATGCCGAACACCAGCACGCACGCCACGAGCGCGCCGACGAAGGCGAGCAGGAACGTCTTCGCGCCCGAGCCCTTCTTCGCCGCTGCGGGAGCGGCAGCGGTAGCGCCGGTTGCATGCTGAGCCGTCGTGCCGGCCTGGGGGTGGTTCGGCTGCGGCTGCGAAGCGTGCATGCCGGAGCCATCGGAGGCATACGCCGCGTAATACGCCGGATGCGCCTCGTGCTGCAACGGGGACTGCGCCCCGGGTTGAGCCTGAGGCTGCGCCCCGGGCTGTGCAGGATGACCCTGCGGTATGTGATGATTGCCGTTGTTCTCCATGTCGGACCTCCTTCGTTGCGTCGCAATGTACCATCCGCCGCGCCGCGCGGCGCGAGCGTCCCGGCATCTTTTCCCATTCGTCACCTAAATACACCGAATGGTGTACTGCGCGTGATATACTCTTTCTGCTTTATCACAGTAGAGCGGTAATGCGCCAGAGCATTCCGCAGAGCCCCTTTCAGAGGAGAGAAGATGAAGAAGAAGATCGTGACCATCGCCGCCGCATGCGCGCTGGCCCTCGGCGCGTTCGCCCTGGTGGGATGCTCGGGCGGCAGCGCATCCAGCTCGGCGTCGTCGAGCGCAGGCGCTGAGGCCGAGGACTTCGGCGAGGGCTTCAAGCTGACCGTCGGGTTCGACAACAGCTATCCGCCGTACGGCTTCATCGGCGAGCAGGGCGAGTACACCGGCCTCGACCTCGACCTGGCCGCTGCCGTGGCCGAGCTGAACGGCTGGGAATTCGCAGCCGAGCCCATCGACTGGGACGCGAAGGACGCGCTGCTCGAGCAGGGCACCATCAACTGCATCTGGAACGGCTTCACGATGGAGGGCCGCGAGGACAGCTACACCTTCAGCGACCCCTACATGCTCAATGAGCAGGTCATCGTGGTGAAGGCCGACTCCGGCATCAACAGCCTCGAAGACCTGGCCGGCAAGGTGGTCATAACCCAGATCGACTCCGCCGCGCTCGACGTGCTCGAGGGCGATCAGGCCACCCTGGCTGACAGCTTCGCGCGCCTCGACACCATCAGCGATTACAACAACGCCTTCATGCAGCTGCAGGCTGGCAACGTGGACGCCGTGGCGTGCGACCTGAGCATCGCCGCCTATCAGATGGCCGCGAATGCCGACGCATACGCCCAGCTCGACGAGGCGCTCTCCAGCGAGCACTACGCCGTGGGCTTCAACAAGTCCGAGGGCGGCCAGAAGCTCGCCGAGATCGTGAACGAGTCGCTGGCTTCGCTCGTCTCCTCCGGCAAGGCCAAGGAGATCTGCGACAAGTACGCCGAGTACGGTGTCGACTACGACGCCAACTGGGTGTTGAAGTAGCATCTGCCGATCGGGGCGCTCCTCTTCCGGGGCGCCCCGTCTGCACAGGACGGAGGGAACCACGTGGAATTCAGTGTGATGATGAGCCTGCTGCTGGACGGCCTCGCTCTGACCGCCCAGATCTTCGTCGTCACGCTGGTGGGGGCGCTCCCGCTCGGCGTGGTGGTGGCCCTCTGCCGCATGAGCCGCTTCAAGCCGGTGGCCATCATCGCGCAGTTCTACATCTCCATCTTGCGCGGCACGCCGCTGATGCTCCAGCTGATGGCCATCATGTTCGGCCCGTATTACCTGTTCGGCGCCCAGATGGGCAGCGACTGGAAGTTCTGGGCGTGCGATATCGGCTTCATCCTGAACTATGCCGCGTACTTCGGCGAGATCTACCGCAGCGGCATACAGTCCATCCCGCGCGGCCAGTACGAGGCCGCCAGCGTGCTTGGCTACTCCCGGGCGCAGACGTTCATGAAGATCGTGCTCCCGCAAGTGATCAAGCATATCCTGCCCGCGATGGGCAACGAGATCATCACCTTGGTGAAGGATACCTCGCTCGCATTCGTGCTGGGCATCGCCGAGATGTTCAGCCAAGCGAAAGCGCTCGCGGCGCGCGAGGTGTCGATGGTGCCCTACGCGCTGGCGGCGCTCATCTACTGGGTGTTCTGCCTGCTCATCGAGTTCATCCTGAACCGTGTGGAGAAGAAGCTTGACTATTACCATAACTGACCGGTCGAAGGGGAGCCGAGGGAAGGCTTCGTTCGCCTCCTCACGGCGAGAAGATGTGGTGGGATACCACGTCTTCTCTTGTTCCGGGGAAGCTCGCTCAGCCTTCCC
>CAJTXX010000065.1 GCA_910584145.1 uncultured Eggerthellaceae bacterium
TCTGCCCCCACTGCTTCTGCGTGTAGTACAGGAACACGTTCTTGTACACGAAGTCGGCTATCTCGGCCAGGTCGGCGTCGCGCTGCTCGCGCAGCTCGTTGATGGTCACCTTCCGCTCGTCGCCGAACACCTCGATCAGCTTCTCGATCAGCTCAGCTGCGCGCTCCTCGCCGAAGGCTATCTCCATCGAGTTCTTGTTGAACGGGACGGGCATGTAGGTGCCGTACCAGTCGGCCAGCACGTGGTGCTGGTAGCCGAGCCAGCCCGAGAAGCGGCGCAGGTAATGGAACACCTTGGAATCGTTGGTGTGGAAGATGTGCGGCCCATAGCGGTGCACCAGGATGCCGGCCTCGTCGTACTCGTCGTACATGTTGCCGGCGATCTGGTCGCGCTTCTCCAGCACGAGCACCTTGCAGCCGCGCTTCTCGGCGAGCTGGCGCACGCTGACGGCGCCCGCGAAGCCGCTGCCCACCACGATTGCCTCGTACTGGGATATATCCGCATCCTTGAAATCTATGTATGAGACGCCCACTGGTCGCCTTCCTTTCACGCGCTTGCGATCTATCCACCCTATTCTACCGAAACGCCGCCAGCAGCGACAGATTCGTTATCCGAGCCACAAGACCGCACGGCCGGCGGCAGGCATCATCTGAGGAGCCCAGCGGAGAGCAACAGGTAGAATCAGCGGGAACGCAGATACACGAGGAGGGCACATGAGCACATTCCTGAACGATATGGTGGCGCGCGCCAAGGCCGACCGGCAGACCATCGTGCTGGCGGAGGGCGACGACGAGCGGACGCTCAAAGCCGCGGAGCAGCTGCTCGCGCAGGACGTGGCCGACCTCATCATCCTAGGGGACGCTGACGCCATCGCGCACAGCGGCTACGTGCTCGACGGGGCCGAGCTCATAGACCCGGCCACCTCCGACCTCTGCGAGGAGCTGGCGCTCGAGCTGTTCCGCATCCGCAAGCACAAGGGCATGACGGCCGAGCAGGCTGCCGAGCTGCTACATGACGTGCTCTATTTCGGCGTTATGCTGGTGAAGACCGAGCGCGCGGACGGCATGGTGGCCGGCGCATGCCATTCCACCGGCGATGTGCTGCGGCCCTGCCTCCAAGTGCTCAAGACCGCTCCGGGCACGAAGCTCGTCAGCTCGTTCTTCATCATGGTGGTGCCCAACTGCGACCTCGGCGCCGATGGCACGTTCCTGTTCGCCGACTGCGGGCTCGAAGTGCAGCCCGACGCCGAGCGCCTGGCGCATATCGCCGTCAACTCGGCGCGCTCCTTCGAGACGCTGATCGGCCGCGAGCCCTATGTGGCCATGCTCGCGCATTCCACCTACGGCTCGGCGAAGAACGACGATGCGGCCAAGGTCGTGGAGGCTACGCGCATCGCGCGCGAGCTGGCACCGAGCGCTGCCATCGACGGCGAGCTCCAGCTCGATGCCGCCCTGTGCGCCGATGTCGCTGCTTCGAAGTGCCCCGCGTCAGAGGTGGCTGGGCGCGCGAACGTGCTGGTGTTCCCCGACCTCGACGCGGGCAATATCGGATACAAGCTGGTGCAGCGCTTGGCGAAGGCCGAGGCCTACGGTCCCATAACCCAGGGCATCGCAGCACCCGTGAACGACCTGTCGCGCGGATGCAGCGCTGAGGATATCTTCGGCGTGGCCGCCATCACCTGCGTCCAAGCGCAGGCACGGCGCTAGGGCCCAGCCCTTAAGAGAGAGCCGCGGCGGCGTCCCGCCCGGCGAGCGACTCATGCACGATATCGAACGTATCGCGCGCGATCATGTACTCCTCCTCGGTGGGGATGACGAGTATCTGCACCGCTGAATCGTCGGTGGATATGGTGCGCTCGCCGCCGCGGGCCTTGTTCTTCTCCAGGTCGAGCACGATGCCGAGCGGCTGGAGGCCGGCGAATATGAGGCGGCGCATCTTGTCGCAGTTCTCCCCCACGCCTGCGCTGAGCACGATAGCATCGACACCGCCCATGACGGCGATGTACTGGCCGATGTATTTCTTCACCGAGTTCGAGTACATCTCGTAGGCCAGCTGCGCGCGCTCGTCGCCCTCCTCCGATGCCGTGCGCACTGAGCGCAGGTCGTTGGAGATGCCCGATATGCCGAGCAGGCCCGACTTCTTGTTCAGGAGGTCGTTCACCTCGGAGGCGCTCATGTCCTCGTGGTCCATGATGAACGTGACGATAGCCGGATCGATGGCACCGGAGCGCGTGCCCATCATGAGGCCGTCGAGCGGGGTGAGGCCCATCGAGGTATCCACCGCGATGCCGTGGTCGATAGCCGATATGGAGCAGCCGTTGCCCAGATGGCAGGTTATCAGCTTCAGGTCGTCGAACGGCTCATCGAGCATGACAGCCGCGCGCTCAGCGAGGTAGCGATGCGAAGTGCCGTGCGCGCCGTACTTTCTGATGGCATGCTTCTCATAGAGCTCGTACGGGATGGGGTACATGTACGCCTTCGGCGCGAGCGTCTGGAAATACGAGGTGTCGAACACCGCCACCATCGGCTTGCCGGGCAGATACGCGCGGCATGCCTCGATGCCCATGAGCGCTGCCTTGTTATGCAGCGGCGCCAGCTCGGCCAGCTCGTCGATCTTCTCGATCACGTAATCGTCGATGAGCACGGAGCGGTCGAAGTACTTGCCGCCCTGCACCACGCGATGCCCCACGGCGTCTATCTCATCGAGCGAATCGACGGCCTTGTTCGGGCCGGAGACGAGCGCGTCGAGCACCAACCCCATCGCCTGGTTGTGATCGGCCATCTCGGCGTCGATGACAATCTCGTTCTCGTCGATGCCGTGCTTGTGGGAGGCCTCCTTCGACCCGACCCGCTCGCAGATACCCTTTGCGAGGACGGTCTTCGTCTCGAGGTTCACCAGTTGGTATTTCAGCGAAGAGGAACCTGCATTCAGTACGAGAACGTTCAAGGCGATGCCTCCGTATTCGCGGCCGATCCGATTCGGATAATGATATTACGTGCGCCATGATAGCGCCCGTAAGCTGGTATCTCTTTCGGCGAATGGGTTATCGCGGCGACGGGTCGCCGTCGTTCATCGCGCCACCGCCGAGAACGTGCGCATGCACATGGTGAACGGTCTGACAGGCGTCGTCGTTGGTGTTGATGACCACGCGGAAACCGCTCTCGCGCACGCCCTTCACGTCAGCCACCTTGCCCACCGCCTGCATGAGGCGCGCCATCGTGGCATCGGGGATGTTGTCGGCGATGTTGTCGTAGTGCTCCTTCGGGATGATGAGCGTATGCACGGGCATCATGGGGTTCGCATCCTCGAATGCCAGCACCTCGTCGTCCTCGTAGACCTTCGCAGCAGGTATCTCGCCTGCCGCTATCTTGCAGAAGATGCAATCGTCTTTCATGGGGCTCCTCCTATGCCTTCAAGAGCGTCGTGTCCTGCACCTCGTCATCGGGCGCCGCAGCCAGCTCGCCCATCAGCACCTCGATGCGCTGCTCGGCGCCGGCCAGCCGCTCTTGGAGGTCGGCCAAGAGGGCCACGCCGCGCGCATAGCGCTCCAAGCTGTCCTCGAGCTCCAGCGTGCCTGATTCCAACAGGCCCACGATCCCTTCGAGCTCGGTCATGGCCTCGCGGAACGTCAGCTCCGCTATCGGCCTGCGATCTTCTGCCATCATGCCTCCCATTCCTCCAACGACATCTCTATCTCATCCTTCGATACCACCGTGCAGCCGACGACGCCATCGGCGAGCACGACCTGCATCGCATCGCCTATAGCCACCCGGTCGACCGATGCGACCACCGACCCATCGGCTCCGCGCGCGATGGCATAGCCGCGCGCTACCACGCCGAGCGGCGAGAGGTCGTGCAGCCGAGCAGCGCAGAGCGCCATGCCCTCCTTCTGCGGGTCGAGCAGATGCATGCCCACCCGCCCGAAGGCGCTGCGAGCAGCTGCGAGCTCATGGCGCGGCGCGACGGCCGCCCGGCGCAGGCTCCCCGAAAGCGCCGTGCGCAGGCGCTCGAGCGCGCTGCGGCTCTCCGCGAGCGCTCCGGGCAACGCGCCTGCGAGGTCGCGCGAGACATCGTCGAGCGCGCGGGCATACGGCTCGACGATGCGCAGCGGCTCCGAGAGGCCCGGTCGCGCTCGCAGCACGTCGAGCGCGCCGCGCGCGCGGCGCATCCGCGCCTCCATCGCGTGCGCCATGCGCCGGCGCAGGCCATCCAAGCCCGCCGCGAGCGATTCAGCCGATGCGGAGACCGCATCGGCAGCTGCCGTCGGGGTGGACGCGCGCAGATCGGCCGCCATATCGGCGATGGAGGTATCGGGCTCATGCCCGATACCGGTGACGACGGGCACCTCCATCGAGGCGATGGTGCGCGCGAGCGCCTCGTCGTTGAACGGCATCAGATCCTCGAATGAGCCGCCCCCGCGCACGAGCAGGATGACATCAGCTCCGGCATCTTGCACCATGCGCAGCGCGCCCATCATCTCCGCGGGCGCCGCCTGCCCCTCCACCGTCACGCCGGCGAACAGCACCTCGGACAGGGGCAAGCGCCTCCTGAGCGTGCGCAGCACGTCATGCACCGCAGCCCCTCGCGGCGAGGTGACCAGGCCGATGCGCTCGGGGATGGCCGGCACACGCTTCTTCCGCGCGGCATCGAAGAGCCCTTCGGCCTTCAGCTTCGCCGCTAAATTCGCCACCTGCATGCGCAGCATACCCTCGCCGGCCAGCGCGATGCTGAACACATCGAAGTTCATGCGGCCCTTCGCAGCATAGAGCGTGAACCTGCCCGAGAGCTCCACCAAAGCGCCCACCGCGAGCTCCACGCCCGCCGCGGCGTAGCGGTTGTTCCACATCATGCAGGGAAGCGATGCCTTGGCGTCCTTCACCGTGAAGTACACGGCCTTGTAGCGGGCGTTCGCCGACACCTCGGACACCTCGCCCACGATGCGCACCACCACGCCTTCGAGCGCGCCCTTCGCAAGGCCCATCGCCGCCGAGACGCTCAGAGCTGCCTGCTCCTCCCTCTCCCCCGCCACGGTGCGCGGCCCGCTCAGTCGCGGTTCTGGCCGAGCAGCCAGAGCAGTTGCAGGATAGAGGTGAGCGCCGCGGCCAGATACGTGAACGCGCATGCGCGCAGCACGTCGAAGGCGCCCTTCTGCTCAGCCGCGGGCAACCCGATGCTGCCCATGTAGGCCATCGCGCGCCGGGAGGCGTTGAACTCCACCGGCAGCGTCACCAGCTGGAAGAGCACCACCACCGCATACATGAGGATAGCAGCCCACACCAGGCCGGCCATATTCAGGAATATGCCTATGAGCAGGATGAATATCCACGCGTTCGACGCCATGTTCACCGCCGGCACGATCGAGGTGCGTATCTTCATGGGCGTGTAATCGGCGGCGTACTGGCAGGCGTGGCCCACCTCGTGGCACGCCGTGGCCGTAGCCGTGACGCTGCTGCCCGAATACGCCTCAGGCGAGAGGGTCACCGAGTTCGTGCGGGGATCGAAGAAATCCTGCCCGTGGCCGCCCTGGCGTATCTCGACCCCTTGGATGCCGTAGTAATCGAGCATCTGCCGGGCAGCTTGCGCGCCGGTGAGGCCGTTTTGCACGCGCACGTGCGAATACTTGGTCAGCTTGGAGTTGACATAGGCCTGCGCACCCAAGCCGATGGCCAAGGTGACCACGATCAATGCGAGATAGCTGTAATCCATCATCTTGAACCTCCATCGTTTCCCGACGATGATACCATACAGAAGTTCGCTACAGAACCGCGGCCGCAGCGTTCAAAGAACGGTTACCTTCGCCGTATCAGACGCCCTCCACCACGAGCTCGTTGCCGTCAAGGCGCAGCGACACCCGGCCGTCGAGCAGCGCGGTCAGGTCGTCTCCTACCAGCTCGCGCCGCCAGCCCCGCATCACCTCGGAGCGCTCAGCGTGGCCGCGGGCCACCTGGCAGAGGTCGCCGTGCGAAGCGAGCGTCTGCATGGCGATGCCGTTCTCCTTCGCGCGCAGGCGCACGAGGGCCTGCATCAGATCGAGTGCCGTATCGACATTCGGCTCGTTGTGCTGCGGATTGCCCATATGCGGCCATTCCTCGGCGGGCAGGCTGAGCCCCTTGGCTATCAGCGCCACCACCTCGCGCGCGTCGCGGGTGCACACGTGCTGCTTCACGCCGCGCACCATGAACAGCTCGTCGATATCGGTCGCCTCGCGCTTGCAGGCCTCCACGATCTCCTCGTCGCCCATCACCCACTTGCGGGGGATGTTGCGCTTGCGGGCCGCCACCTCGCGC
This sequence comes from uncultured Eggerthellaceae bacterium, assembly GCA_910584145.1. Taxonomy (GTDB): domain Bacteria; phylum Actinomycetota; class Coriobacteriia; order Coriobacteriales; family Eggerthellaceae; genus Adlercreutzia_A. The sequence continues at coordinate 6,288 of CAJTXX010000065.1, forward strand.
CACGCCGCCACCTCGCGCGCTGCGGCGAGCTGCGCGCCGCTGAGCTGGTTCACGCGCTTCAAGCGCGCATAGCGCTCGCGGGGGTCGGCCTCGTAGCGCGCCGGGTCGGTCAGCTCACGGAACTCGGCATCGAGCCAGCCGAGCCGGCCCTTCTCCTCCAACTGCGCGCGCATGATGGCGTAGAGCTGCGGCAGGTAGATCACATCATCGGCAGCGTACCTGATCTGCGAGTCGGCCAAGGGCCGCTTCGACCAGTCGGTGTAGGAATCGCGCTTCTTCAACCGCACGCCGCACATGGTGTGCACGAGCGAGCCGAACCCCACCTGATGCGATTGCCCCAGCAGCGCCGCCGCTATCTGCGTGTCGAACACGGGCCATGGCGTGCAGCCAGCCTCGCGCAGTAGTATCTCGATATCCTGGCTGCCGGCGTGGAAGAGCTTCACGATGGCCTCGTCGCGCAAAAGCGGCGCCAGCACGTCGAGCTTGCCGCACGTGAACGGGTCCACGATGGCCACCTCGTCATCGGTGGCGAGCTGGAGCAGGCAGAGCTTGGGGAAATACGTCTTCTCGCGCATGAACTCCGTGTCTATCGCCAGAACGGAGGACGACGCCGCGTGCTGCACGAGCTCTTCGAGAGCCTTATGGGTGGAGATGTAGAGCAATGCGAACCTTCCATCTGATGCATTTTCCGTCCATTTGGTAGTACCATCTTAACAAGAAGGGAAATCGAAGTGAAATTGCTCGTCATCAACAACTCCGTTTCAGGGTTCGGAGACCATTCGGTCTTCGATTTCTGCCGCACCTTCGCCCGCGACGGCGACGAGATCGTGCTGCGCACGACCGACGGCACGAGCGATCTGCGCACCTTCCTGCGCGATGCCGATGCCTTCGATTGCGTGGTGGCCGCGGGCGGCGACGGCACCGTATCGTCGGTGGCCTATATGCTGGCAGACACCGGCATCCCCATCCTGCCCTACCCCGCCGGCACGGCGAACCTGCTGGCCATGAACCTGGCCTCTCCCACCGATGTGCCAGAGCTCGTGCGCACGGCGCGCCGCATGCAGACGATGGAATTCGACCTGGGCGAGATAGAGCTCAGCGACGGCGAGCGCTTCGGCTTCGCCATCATGGCCGGCGCGGGCTACGATGCCGCCATCATGAAGTCGGCTGAGCAGAGCAAGAAGCTGTTCGGCCCGATGGCCTACCTCACCTCTGCGTTCGCGAACACCATGCCCACGCATTCGCGCCTGCGCCTGCGCATCGACGACGCCGAGATAGAGACCAGCGGCGTGGGCGTGCTCATCATCAACTTCTCGAAGCTGCAATTCGACATACCGGTGGTGCATCAGAACCAGCCGCGCGACGGCATGTTCGATGTCGTGGTGTTCCACACCAAAGACGCATTCGGCCTGATACCGGTGCTGCTCGCGGCCATCCTCGACCGCAACGGGGAGTTCCCGGCGCGCACCGACGCGTTGGAGATACACCGCGGCTGCGCTGTAGAGGTGGAAGCTGAGCCGCCGATCATGGTGCAATACGACGGCGAGATAACCGGCACCGCTACCCCCTTCAAAGTGCGCATGCTGCCCGCAGCGGCCACGTTCGTGGTCTCCGATGAGTGCCTGCGGCTCTATTCCTGAGGAGGAGCCGGCGCCTCTGCGCCCGCCTGGGCGCGCTCGGCCTCGTAACGGCGCACATTGGCGTTGTAGCGCATCTGGATGACCTCGAGCACGATGGCGAACACCATGGCGAAGTACACCATCAGCTTCTCCAAGTGCATGTCGAGCAGCTCGATGCCCGTGGTGATGCCGCACGAATCGAGCACCAGCAGCACCCCGATAGCCGCGATGAACACCAGCGCGAGTATCTTCATCTCGGCAGTCTTGTTGATGAACTCGGATATGGGATCGATGAACACCATCATGAT
>CAJTXX010000066.1 GCA_910584145.1 uncultured Eggerthellaceae bacterium
TGCGCTTACTCTGAGAGAACAGGAGTGGGGTGTGCGGTTAGTACGAGAAGTTTCTTGCATAGCTGATACGTGAAGTTTTTCGAGGGGTGTTGGCGCGGGGTGCTCTGCGGGGTCGGTTTGTGCGACAATCTCACGTAAGAATAACGAAGCGCGTAAGGTAGCAGATGCCGACCCAATTCAAAGTCAGAGCCGCTGCGGCTGATGCCGTGGCGCGTATACAGCGCGAGCTGCGCATGCCCCATTTCTTGGCAGCCACGCTGGTGGCGCGGGGGCTGGACACGCCCGAGGCGGTGCGCGCCTTCATGCAGCCGACGCTGGAGCGCGACTGGCTGAACCCCTATGACATGCCTGGCATGGCTGCGGTGGCCGATGCGGTCGGTCAGGCCATCGATGCGCATGGGCATATCGTGGTGTTCGGCGACTTCGACCTGGACGGCATCTCCGCCACCACGGTGCTCACGCGTGGCATACGCGCGCTGGGCGGTCGGGCCACGCCGTTCATCCCCAAGCGCTTCGAGGAGGGCTACGGCATAACGGCCACCGCCTATGAGCGCCTGAAAGGGCTCGAGCCCGATTTGATCGTGACGGTGGACTGCGGCATCTCGTGCGCGGAAGAGGTGGCTGCCATCGTAGCCGACGGCGTGCCGGTGGCCATAACCGACCACCACGAAGCCGGTGCAAGCGTGCCCGTCGGCGTGCCAGTGTGCGACCCCAAGACCGTCGACGATTGCCCGAGCAGCATCTTGGCTGGCGTGGGCGTGGCGCTGAAGCTGGTGCAGGTGCTGGGCAGCCGGCGCGGCTTCCCGCACCTCTGGCGCAGCTACACCGACTTCGCAGCGCTCGGCACCGTGGCCGACCTGATGCCCATGCGCGACGAGAACCGCGCGCTCGTGGCTGATGGCTTGGCCCGCATGAATGACGACGCGCGGCCGTGCATCGCGGCGCTCGCCGAGGCGAGCGGTGCGGCTGGCAAGCCTATCACCTCGACCTCGCTCAGCTTCACGTTGGTACCGCGCCTGAACGCCGCTGGCCGCATGGGCGACGCGCAGCTGGCGCTCGATCTGCTGATGTGCGACTCGTACGCGGAGGCGTACCCGTTGGCAGAGCGGCTGGAGCACGTGAACGACGAGCGCCGCTCCATCGAAGCGCAGCTCTCCGAGGTGGCGAAGGAGCAGGCGGCCCAGGTCTATGGCGGCGAGCGCGCGCTCGTGGTGGCTGGCCGCGGCTGGCATGAGGGCGTGAAGGGCATCGTCGCCAGCCGGCTGGTGAACAAGTACGGGGTGCCCGCGCTGCTGTTCACCATCGAAGGGGATGAGGCGCGCGGCAGCGGCCGCTCGGTGGGCGACGTGAACCTGTTCGCCGCCATTGAGAGCACCGAGGACCTGCTGACGCGCTTCGGCGGCCACGAGGCTGCGGTGGGCGTGACGCTACCGGCAGCGAACCTGCCGGAGTTCACGCGGCGGCTGCAAGCCTATATGGATGCGCTTCCCGAGAGCGCCTTCGCACCCATGACGGAAGTGGACGCGGTGGTGCGGCTCGACGAGCTGACGCTGCCCGCTGTGCAGATGCTCGACGCGCTGGCGCCGTTCGGGCAGGAGAATCCGGTGCCGCATTTCCTCGCGCGCAATGTGACATTGGAGAACTGCCGTGCCGTAGGGGCTGACAAGAACCATTTCTCGTGCAGCCTGACGAATGGGCGCGCGAGCGTGGGCGCCATCCTGTTCCACTGCGAGAACATACAGGACCTGCTGCATAACGACTCGGTGGTCGACGCCGCGTTCAGCGTGCAGATAGATGAGTGGCGCGGCCGTCGCAGCGTGAAGGCCATGCTCGATACGCTGGCTCCGGCGCGTACGTGCGATGCGCTGTGCGCGTGCCTCGACCCGCAGGTGCGGGAGTTCTTCGAGCAGCTGTTCGGGCAGGCGCCAGAGCGCGCGGGCGAGGCGGTCAGGTGCGGCGCGGGTTGCGAGCAGCGCCAGCGGGAGCCGGGTGCGGCCGCCCCAGCCGAGCCGGTCGCAGCCGAGCGAGCCCGCTGGGAGGAGCTGGGCAAGCGCGACCCGAAGGCGCTCGAGACCGAGATCATCGCGTCTATCATCGGCCAGGGCACGCTGCATCCGGCGCAGCGGCAGATACTCGATCGGCTGATGCAGGGCCGCTCCACGCTGGGCGTCATGGCCACCGGGCGTGGGAAGTCTCTCATCTTCCAGGTGTATGCGGCCATGCGGGCGCTGATCGACCATAAGGCGAGCTTGTTCGTGTACCCGCTGCGCGCGCTCATGGCCGACCAGGCGTTCCACCTAGCGCAGCAGTTCGGCCGCTTCGGCCTCGCATGCGCGGTGCTGAACGGCGAATGCTCGCAAGACGAGCGCGAGCAGGTGTATGCGGGCTTGGCCGATGGCAGCATCGACATCGTGCTCACCACGCCGGAATACCTGTCCTTCCACGCCGACAGGCTGGCCGCGAGCGGGCGTATCGGGTTCATGGTGGTGGACGAGGCGCATCATATCGGCATGGCGCGCGCCGGCCAGCGTCCGGCCTACACGCAGCTCGACAACGTCATAAGCGCGCTCGGCGCTCCGGTGGTGCTGGCAGTGACGGCCACCGCCCCCGCCGATGTGGCCGGCGGCATAGCCGATCAACTCCCCATCGAGGAGAGCGTGGTAGATGAATGCGCCCGCGAGAACCTGCACGTGAACGATCAGCGCAACATCCGCAACCGCGACGACTACCTGGCGCATCTGGTGGCCGCGGGCGGCAAGACCGTCATCTATGTGAACTCGCGCGAGCAGTCGGTGGGCGTGGCGCGCCGCCTGCGCCGCCGCGTGCCGCAGCTCGCGCCGCTCATCGGCTTCTACAACGCCGGCCTCACGCGCGCTGAGCGCAAGCGCATCGAAGAGCTGTTCCGCGCGGGCGCCATACAGGTGCTGGTGGCAACCTCGGCGTTCGGCGAGGGCATCGACATACCCGACATACGCAACGTGGTGCTCTACCACATGCCGTTCAACGACGTGGAATTCAACCAGATGGCGGGCCGCGCCGGCCGCGACGGGCACGATGCCTGGGTGCACCTGCTCTACGGCAGCGCCGATGTGTCCATCAACGAGGGCATCCTGTCCGACCTCACGCCGAGCCGCGACATCATGGCGCAGATGTACCGCTGCCTGTGCGCGCTCCAGAAGCAATCGCCGGAGGGCTTCCTGTCGCTCAGCTTCGAGGACCTGGCGCGCCAAGCCAGCGACAATCTCAGCATCGTCTCACCCACGGCTGCGGCCTGCGGCGTGTCCGTATTCCGCGAGCTCGGGCTGATCGAGGCGCAGGAAACGTATAATGATGGCGTGACGCTGCATAAGATACGCGTGAACGTCGGTGCGCCGAAGTGCGAGCTGACCGATTCGGTGCGCTATCGCGAAGGGCTGGACGAGCTGAGCATCTTCCGCGCCTTCCGCGAATGGGCTATCGCCGCCGACCCGGCGCGTTTGACGGTGCGGGTCACGCACCCTATTACGCCCGATATGAAGCGCGAGGGACGCTAGATGGCAACGGCCGCAGACCATACGACGGAATCCCGGACCCCGGACGAGGTGTTCGCTGAGCTCGTGAACCTGACGGGCGAGTACATGAGCGCCGACGAGGAGGCTATGCTCGCACGCGCGTTCGGCTTCGCGCAAGAGGCGCACGACGGTCAGCTGCGCAAATCGGGCGAACCGTTCATAAACCATCCGCTCGAAGTGGCGAAGATACTGGCCGACCTGCGCATGGACGCCGAGACGGTGTGCGCGGCCATCTTGCACGACACGGTGGAGGACACGAAGGTGACCCCCGAGGATGTGGAGCGCGAATTCGGCCCTGACGTGCGTCAGCTCGTAGAAGGTGTCACGAAGATAACGCGCATCGAGGTGGGGTCGCTCTCCGATGAGCAGGCGGCCACCATCCGCAAGATGCTGGTGGCGATGGGCAAGGATATCCGCGTGATCGTCATCAAGCTGGCCGACCGCCTGCACAACATGCGCACGCTGGGCAGCCTGCGCGAGGACCGCCGCATCTTCAAGAGCCGCGAGACGCTGGAGATATACGCGCCCATCGCGCATCGCCTCGGCATAAACTCGGTGAAGTGGGAGCTGGAGGACCTGGCGTTCTTCTACCTCGAGCCGAACAAGTACAAGCAGGTCAGCCGCATGGTGGCCGACACGCGCGGCGAGCGCGAGGAGTACCTGAACAACGTGGTGGACATCATCCACGACGAGATGGGCAAGGTCGGCATCGACGCGCGCATCATGGGGCGCCCGAAGCACCTGTACTCCATCTATCAGAAGATGGCGAAGAAGGGCAAGGGCTTCTCGGAGATATTCGACCTGATAGCCGTGCGCATCATCGTGCAGTCGGTGAAGGATTGCTACTCGGCGCTGGGCGCGGTGCACACCCTGTGGCATCCCATGCCCGGCCGCTTCAAAGACTACATAGCCATGCCGAAGTACAACATGTACCAGAGCCTGCACACCACGGTGATGGGCCCGGCAGGACGCCCGCTCGAGGTGCAGATACGCACCGAGGAAATGCACCGCGCCAGCGAGTACGGCGTGGCGGCGCACTGGCGCTACAAGGAGGGCGGCGGGCGCGTCAGCCGCGACGAGCTCGATTCGCAGCTCGCGTGGCTGCGCGAGATGATCGACTGGTCCGACGAGGCCGACGATTCGCGCGAATTCCTGAAGAACCTGAAGATGGACCTCGACAACGCCGATGTGTACGTGTTCACGCCGAACGGGGACGTGAAGACGCTGCGCGCCGGGGCCACCCCCATCGACTTCGCCTACAGCGTGCACACCGAGGTGGGCAATCACTGCGTGGGCGCGAAGGTGAACGGGCAGATCGTGCCGTTGTCGTACAAGCTGAACGTGGGCGACCGCGTGGAGGTGCTCACCTCGAAGAGCTCGAACCCCTCGCGTGACTGGCTCGGCATGGTGGCCACGCCCTCGGCGCGCAACAAGATACGCGGGTATTTCAGCAAGCAGACGCGTTCGAGCGACCGGCAGGAGGGCCACGACATCCTGATGCGCGAGATGCGCAAGCATGGCCTCGGGTTGTCGAGCGCTCGCAGCGTGAAGGCGCTGAAGAGCGTGGCGGAGGCGATGGGCTTCAACGACGCCGACGACATGTTCGTGCAGCTTGCGCGCGGCAAGGAGAGCGCGCAGCACGTGGCGAACCGCCTGCTGAAGATACTGGTAGACGACGCGAACGCCGCAGCCAAGACGCCCGAGCCGGGCATGGGCGCGGGTTCCACCGGCATCATGGCGCCCATGATAACCAGCGTGAAGCGCCCGAAGAAGCACGAGGCGCATTCCAGCCACGGCGTGGTGGTGAAGGGCATCGACGATGTGCTGGTGCGCTTGTCGCGGTGCTGCAACCCCGTGCCGGGCGACGATATCATCGGGTTCGTCACGCGGGGCCGCGGCGTGAGCGTGCATCGCGCTGACTGCCCGAACGCACAGGACCTGAAGCGCAATCCCGAGCGCATCATCGACGTGTCGTGGGCGGGCGATGCGCCGCGCGAATCCACCTTCAAGGTGGAGATATACGTGGAGGCGCTCGATCGCATGAACCTGCTGCTCGACGTGACGCGCGTGCTATCCGATGTGGGCGCGAATGTGATCTCGTGCTCGACGAATACGCACCGCGATGGCCTGGTGGAGATGCGCTTCCTCTTCCAGGTGAGCGACTTGTCCATGATCGATGTGGCCATCCGTGAGCTGGCCAGCGTTGACGGGGTGTTCGACGCCCGGCGTACCATGCCCGGGCAGACCGCGAAAGCGTGATGGGCTGGCCTATCCTCTGTGCTCGCCCGTGCTCTTGAAAGGAGATACGATGGCAGATCTGGTAACGGTGAGCGGGCTATGCGTCGATGTTCGGTTCCTCGTGATGGGGCCGCTCCAGAACAATGCGTACATCATCTCTGACGGGGCGGGCACGTTCGTGGTCGACCCCTCGCAAGATGCCGAGACGATACTGGCGGCGCTCGATGGCGCGCCGCTCGACGCCATCGTGCTGACGCATGCGCACTGGGACCACGTGGGCGCCGCTGCTGAGCTGCGCGCGGCTACCGGCGCGCCCGTGGTGGCGGGCCGCGCCGATGCGCCGCTGATCGAGCACCCGGTCGACACGGGGACGTCGCGCATCGCTGCGCCTTGCGCGGTCGATCGCGTGGTGGGCACCGGGGATGTGCTCGGCATAGGGAGCATGCAGTGGAAGGTCATAGAGACGCCCGGGCACAGCAAAGGTTCCATCTGCCTGTTCTGCATCCCGCAGTTCGGCAACCATGCCGACGGCTTGCCGGTGCTGGTGTCGGGTGACACGCTGTTCGCCGGCACCACCGGCCGCACCGACTTCGAGGGCGGCTCTCTATCCGACATGGCCGCATCCATGAAGAAGCTCGCCGCCCTGCCCGACGATACCGTGGTGCTGCCCGGCCACAACCAGCTGACCACCATAGCCGACGAGCGCCGCACCTTCGCGCTGTTCGGCGACGAACCAGAATAAGCCGCATCACGGGATAGCGCACCAGGTGCAGCGGGAACATTCCCGGTAGGCTTGCATTACGTAATGCAATAAGCTATGATAACGCCATCAGAAGGAGGCGTTATGGCGGCTACGGCGACATTGAACATCCGCTTGCCCGAAGATCTGAAGAGGCACGGCGGTCAGGTGCTCGAGAAGTCGGGCGTGTCCACGTCTGATGTGGTGCGCGGTTTGTATGAGTATATGGCACGCGAGCAGAAGCTCCCTGAGTTCATCGCACCTGCGCAGAGCGGTATCGAAGAGAAGCGGCGTGCGCTGCGGTGCTTGGTCGGCGCGGTGCAGCTTCCGGAAGGGTTCGACGCGCAAGCCGAATACCGCGCGCATCTGATCGAGAAGAGCGCGCCCGGAGTGCGCCGATGAAGGTGGTATTCGACGCGAAT
>CAJTXX010000067.1 GCA_910584145.1 uncultured Eggerthellaceae bacterium
TGATGCGCTCCCTCAACACGTCCTTCGCGCGCTACTACAACGGGCGCCACGGACATGTGGGCCCGGTGTTCCAGGGCAGGTACAAGAGCATCCCCATGGAAACGGATGCCCAGCTGCTCGAGACCGTCCGCTATATTCACCACAATCCTCAAGCAGCCAACGTATGCGGATATCGCGATTACGGGTGGAGCAGCTTCAAGTTCTACCTTGAGGAGCACCCTTGTCTGGAGGCGAATACCGTCCTCGATATGCTCGGCGGCGCGAAGGCGTTCACCGCGTTCCACGACGATGTGGCCGACGACCAGGAGCTGATGGAGTTTGCGACCTATAGTGGGATTTTCTCGTCGAAGCGCAGAGCAGTCTCCGACGGAGACGCGGTCGAGATGGCGAAGGAGCTCTGCGGGGATGAATTCGCCAACTCGATTGCGGCGGCACCGAAGGAAGAGCGCGACGCGATGATTGGGCGCTTGCGAGGCATGGGGCTGTCGGTGCGGCAGATAGAGCGGCTCACGGGGATCGGAAGGGGCATCATCCAGAAATGCCCGCCGCCCTCTTTCCGGTGATGACATTATCCCCGTCCTGCGTCACCCTCGTCCTGCGTCATCTGCGTCACCCTCTAGCCCGACTCCACGCTGACCGACAGGAGAATAGGCTCGCGTTCGCTCATTCCGTGCAAAAACAGCGCGGCGTCGTGCGAGAAGATCGCCTTCGGAAAGCGCGCCTGCAGCAGCGCAAACTCATCTGGGAAGGCGTCTCCGCCACATACACCCCCTGGGAATCCTTCTCAAGGTTGCGGTTGCGCACATAGCGGCAGAAAGCATCCTTTGGAATCCCCGATCTGATTGCGGCAGACGTCGTAAGGATCCCAGCCCTCTCGCCGAGCGGCTCATCGAGCTTTTCTATATAAATACTGACTTTCATACGGATATCCTATCCTGGATTCACTATGAAAGTAATCCTATAGGGCGGCCTTCTTCTCGGAAGCATCCTGAACAAAAGTGCCTTACGGAACCGAGGTTGCGCGTGAACAGCAAATAGGGACGTAGCTAGCACATAGAACCGTCCCTATGCTTCGGCAAGCAAAGAGAGCCGTCCCGTGACTCACATCACAGCGCTACGCGGTCAAGGTACTGCTCGATGGGAACGCCCTTGTACTTGTCGTCATTGCCCTTGCAAAGCTGCAGCATGTCCACAACGGCATCCATGGCAGCCTGCACGCTTTCCATGAGCGTGCAGCCGTTCAGATAGCGCCCTATCAGCACGCTGGAGAAGATGTCGCCCGTTCCAGGCAAGCGCACGGGGATCTCCTCGTAAGGCAGCAGCGTCGTGCGGGCACCCCCGTCGGCTCGACAGCGCTGCGATACCAGCGTCACGTGGCACACGGCACCTTCGCCTTCTCCCGTCTTTGAGGCTGCGCTCGCCCCTTCCACTATCGCGCTGGTCACGACCACCGACTTCGCCCCCATGTCGTGGAGCGCCTGGGCTATACCCAGCAACTCCTCTTCTCGAAGCATCCTCTTTCCCACGTGCATGCCGGTGAGGTACTGCGCCTCGGTGATGTTGGGCATGATGACGTCCGCCACGGAGCACATGTTGCGCATGTGCTGAACGTTGGCCTCGGCGACGCCGTTGTACAGCACACCTTCGTCGCCCATGATGGGATCGACGAACACCGGGACACCCTTCTCCTTACAGGCGCGGCAGTAGTCCGACACCAGCAGGCTCTGCTCCTCGGACACGAGGAAGCCTGTAGCCACCGCATCGAACGTGAAGCCCAGCTCGTCCCAGATCCCCAGCGTGCTGCGCATGTAGTCCGTCGTCTCCAAGATGTCGAACTTGCCGTAGTCCAGCGTGTTCGAGACCAGCGCGGTGGGCAGGTTGCACACGTTCAGTCGAAGTGCGCTGAGCAGGGGGATCATCACCGACAGCGCCACCTTCCCATAGCCGGCCATGTCGTTGACCAGCAGGACGGAAGGCCGGTCGGCCTGAGGTGTGGCAGCGCATCCAGCGCCAACGCGCCTGGACGCCTGGTGCGCGTCGTGCGACAGCTTCTCCGCCCGCTCACCCATCGCTCTCTCCCTTCGTCACGCTCTTGCGCTTGCCCGTCAGCCCGTCGATGTCGATGCGCCAGATGGCCGTGCGGTGCAGGCTGCGCTCGATGGCACCATCGAATTCCCGCATATTCGAAGCTGCATAGCGCTCGCATATGGCGCGCAGGGCCGCCACCTTCTCGGCATCATCGGTCACCTCGACAGCGGTGCCGAAGGCGACGGCGCTTGCGTATTCGGTGGTGAATTCCTCGGGAACCGGCGAGACGTCGCAGGCTGCCGACAGGCACACGCTGGGATTCGCACGCATGGCGTCGGCCTTCAGACCGTGACATGCGCAGTGGAACACCACGGTTCCACCCACCAAAGCGGGCGATATGGGGATGCAGTAAGGATTGCCGCCTGGCAGCGTCATGGCCAGCGTCGCGAACTCGCAGCGCGCAAGCACGCCCATGGCGAAGTCGGCATCCATCTCGCGGTCTTTGCGTCTCATACAGGCTTTGCTCCTAACGATAGCTTGTCGGGATTCTACACCGAGACGTGCCGGAGGAGGCGTTCTCTCTTGATGCGGTGCAGGGAGTTAGATGGATGTGGGACTGGATGTGCTCTAATGCCGCACCTGAAGGGCATGTCGCATTGCGCCGATCTCGTCTCGCTCCAACCGAAGCTGGCAAGGTCAGCGCCGTTGGGAATGCGTTGGATGATCGACCACCGAATCACACAGAAAGAGCATCCGGAAGAAGATGGCTCACAGAATCGGAGCGGAGCATGTTTGGCACAGGGAACCGCCCCATGACCCGCTCAGCGGTTGTCGACCTTCTCCGGGTACAGGTCGTGCTGCGAGAGGCGCTGCCAGGCGACTTCCTCCCAGCGCGTGCCGGCGCGGCCGTAGTTGCAGTACGGGTCGATGGAGATCCCGCCGCGCGGGGTGAACTTCCCCCACACCTCGATATACTTCGGGTCCATCAGCGCGACCAGGTCCTTCATGATGATGTTCATGCAGTCTTCATGGAAGTCTCCGTGGTTGCGGAAGCCGAACAGGTACAGCTTGAGGCTCTTGCTTTCCACCATCCGCACGTCAGGCACGTACGAGATGTAGATGGTTGCGAAATCGGGCTGTCCCGTGATCGGGCACAGGCTCGTGAATTCGGGGCAGTTGAACTTCACGAAATAGTCGTTGTCCCGGTGCTTGTTCTCGAACGTCTCGAGAACACCCGGGTCGTAGCCGGACGGGTACCTCGTGCCCTGGTTCCCCAGAAGCGTCACGCCGCCCGCACGGGTCTCCTCGTCGTCGCGCCCCGCTCGGTTCGCGAAGGCGCAGGGACCTGCATCCGTTGCTGTGCCCATGTCCACTCCGTTCGTCTTCCTGGCAAGCGTTTCTAGCGATCGAGAAGCGGGTCGTCCGCCCCGTTGGCGGCAAAGGCGGCAGCCCGGTCAAGACAGGTTGCGCATGCTCCGCAAGGACGCTCCCCACCCTCGTAGCACGACCACGTCAGCTCGTAGGGAACGCCGAGCGCCAGGCCCTCGCGGACGATGTCGCCCTTGGACGCGTTCACGAAGGGCGCCTCCAAGCGAAGGTCGCCGCCGGTTCCCAAGGCAATCGCGGAACCCATCGCGTCCACGAATTCCGGGGAGCAGTCGGGATAGGCCGAGCCCGCCCAGTCATCGTGGTGGGCGCCATAATACACGACCGAACACCCCAGCGAAAGGGCCATGGACGCCGCCGAGGAAAGAAACAGCCCGTTGCGGAACGGGACATACGTGCTCACGGCCGAGCCATCGGCCTGCGCCTGCTGCTCGGCGTAGGCGCCCTGCGGAATCGCCTCGTCGGAATGCGCCAGAAGGGAGCATTGGCTGTCGGCGAAGATCGCAGCCAGATCCAAGAAGCGCTGCTCGACGCCGTAATGTCCGGCCACGGCCCGCGCGGCCTCGATCTCGCGGAGATGCTTCTGGCCGTACGAAATCGACAACGCGACCACGTTCTGCGCCCCATACTCCTCAACGGCCTTCGCGAGCAGCGTGGTGGAGTCCACGCCCCCCGAGCACAGCACCAACACCTTCCTGCGAACCGCGTCTACCATGCGCGCTCACACCCCTTTGTCCACGTCAGGCCAGATGACCTTATGCATTTGAAGCTGCAGTCGGGCGCGGTCGAGCCGCTCCCGGGCCATGTACTCGACGATCTCACGCGGGTCGATCCGGCCCCATACCGGGCTGAAGAGCACCTGACAGCGCTCCCACAGGTTCGCCTCACATGCGCACCGCGCCGCGAACTCGAGGTCGGCGCCGGACCCCACCACGAACTTCACGGCATCGCGCCCGTCCAGCATCTCGAAGTTCTTCCGCATCATGGCGGCGCAGGCGGCCTCTCCGGCGGCGGGCGTCTTCCAGTCGACCGTGAAATGCACGTCGCACGGCGCCAGGCCGCGAGCAAGGATCCGGTCGCCGACGTCGGTGCCGGCGCCGGCTGCGTGGCGGCCCCGGTCGCATTCCTCGCGAAGCCGCACCACGTGCTCCATGTCGCAGGAGCCGTTCGTCTCGACCTCCACGCGAAGAGAGCGCGGGTCGGCGACCTGCACAAGCGCGGACATCAGGCTGGGAAGGCCGGGCTGCAAAAGGGGTTCTCCCCCCGTCAACGTCACCGCCGAGACGCCCGTCGAGCGAACCCAGTCGACCAGCGACGCCACCGAATGCGCCTCCGCCCGCTCCTTCGCGGCGTCCCCATTCGCCCAGCGCGTGTCGCAGTAGGCGCAGTCCAAGTTGCATCCGGCGAAGCGGACGAAGGCCGCCAAACGCCCTGCCGCCAAACCCTCGCCGTTCACGGACACGAACTTCTCGGCGACGAGAAAGGCCAGGTCGGCCGCAGGAGACGGCGCCGCATCTGCGCACGGCGACGCCGCGCGGGGATCTTCGGGGACGCGAAACGCCACGGTGCTAGGCGTCCTTGCGGTAGAACGCGCAGTTGTTGGGCGTCTCGTACACGTCGACCTGCGCAACGGGCAGGTCGAGCTCGGCGAGCTGGTCGAAGAACCACTTCGCCAGGTTCTCCGCAGTCGTCCTGAAGGGCATGGCGAGCAGCGAGAAGCCCTCCCTCTCCAGGTAAGCAAGGGTGTCCTCGCCAAGCGAGCCTTCTTCGACTAGGAAGCGATGGTCGAGGCGCTCCGTCAACTCGCGCAAAGCAGCCTTGAAGTCGCCGAAATCGACTACCATATCCTTACATGTGCCTTCTATCTGGAGTTCAGATGCTTCGAGGTAGGCCACCACGCGCCAGCGATGACCATGCAGGTTCTCGCACTTACCATGATAATCGGTCAGAAAATGAGAAGCATCGAAACTGCTTTCTGTCTTCAATCCGTACATCGAGCTCCTTTCGCTTTCCAAACCATTATAGATAACGAGCGCACCGAGCAAAACCGACGCAAACAGCCCGCCGCGCTCATCTTCCCATGAACATCAATGAGTCACGATCAGGGAGGTCGGTCCTTCATCATCGCAAGCTGTCCCATCGGATGAGCTGAGATACGAGCAGCTGCCGCGACCATGATCCGGTGCGGATATAGATGTCTTGCGGCTGATCGCATTCGTAGAGAGGGGCCAGAAGCGTCCTGGTGCTCCGTTCTTTGAAGGCTAGAGCGGCGTATCTTCTTGCTTTCAGCCCGCTCCCCGAACGCTCGGCGCAGTAGCTTGTTCCCCCATCGGGGGCGCGGTAGAATCCGTGGTCGCGTGTTCTCGCGATATCACCGGTCCATAGGTGCCCGATGCCGCATCCGCATTCCGCCGGATAAGGCTCGCCGTGCGCGGGAGGCGCGGCCGACACAACGAGCGAGAGAGCCAGAGCGAGCATATGCAGCAGCGCGACAAGATAAAGCCGATACTCTTCAGCATCATCAAGCATTCGACCCTCGAAGAGCTCAAGAAGCAGATACCCCGCGACATCGTGGCGGGCATCGTCGTCGCCATCGTGGCGCTGCCGCTGTCCATCGCACTCGGCATCGCCTCGGGCGTCTCGCCTGAGCAGGGGCTCTACACCGCCATCATCGCCGGATTCCTGATAGCCTTCCTCGGCGGCAGCCGCGTGCAGATATCCGGGCCGACCGCAGCGTTCGCCACCATCGTGGCAGGCATCGTGGCCACCGACGGCATGGAAGGCCTCATCGTCGCCACCATCATCGCGGGCGTCCTCCTCATCTTGATGGGGCTGTTCAAGCTGGGCGCGGTCATCCGCTTCGTGCCTTTCACCATCACCACCGGGTTCACCGCCGGCATCGCCGTGACGCTCACCATCGGGCAGCTGAAAGACCTGATGGGGCTCACCTACCCCACCGGCACCGCCACCGTGGAGACGACAGAGAAGATAGCGGCGCTGGCCGCCAACATCTCCACATTCAACCTGCATGCATTCTTGGTGGGCGCCGCGTGCCTGGTCATCCTGTTCCTCTGGCCGCGCATCACCGAGCGCGTCCCCAGCTCGCTCGTGGCGCTGCTCGCGGGCATCGCCTTGGTGAGCGGCCTCGGCCTCGACGTGAGCACCATCGGCGACCTGTACACGATAAACGCCGGCCTGCCCGAGTTCCACCTGCCGCAGCTGAGCATGGAGACCTTCCGCGACCAGCTGGCCAACGGCGTCACCATTGCCATCCTGGCCGCCATCGAGTCGCTGCTATCCTGCGTAGTGGCCGATTCGATGATAAGCGCGCACCATCGTGCCAACACCGAGCTCGTAGCCCAAGGCGTCGGCAACATCGCCTCGGTGCTGTTCGGGGGCATCCCCGCCACCGGCGCCATCGCCCGCACGGCGGCGAACGTGAAGGCCGGCGGCCGCACGCCCATCGCCGGCATGGTGCACGCGCTCG
>CAJTXX010000068.1 GCA_910584145.1 uncultured Eggerthellaceae bacterium
TGTCAGGTGTCCAGTTCAAGATTGCAGATGTCCACTTTAAGATTGCAATCAACCCAAATCAATCCAGTGCGAGCGGTCTCGCTTGATTGTGGAGAGAGTGTAGATTCATGTGTCTCAGGGGTTGTAAAACGAAGGAGCGGCGCGAATAATTCGGGCTGCCCGACAAGGGTGTGCAACGGAAAGCTTCGGATCTTGCCAGGGAACATCTCATGCGAGATGGGCAGGTTCGATGAAGGGGACGGACATACGCATGAAAAAGACGACGAGCCTCGGCTGTAGGCTGATATCTTCATTCATATCCTGCGCGATGGTCGCCACGTTGGTCTCTGCACCAGGGATCGCCTACGCCGTCGATCAGATCGAAGGTAAGGCGCAAGAGACGACCGAGCAGCCCGAGGTTGACGTGGAAGCAGACGCTCCTGAGCGCATCTACGACTCCGTCGAGCTTGAAGGCGCAGAAGACGCAAGCGCGAACACCTCCTCTGACGCTTCCGAGCAGCCCAAAGCCCCAAGTGGGGCTGTAGCCCCTGAGACAGCCGATGCTGCTTCTAGCGTTGAGATGCTCTCAGCGAAGGTCGAGCTGGGCGAGAGCGTGCAGGCTGCTATCGCCTACAACAACATGAGCTTCATCGTCACCGACGAGACCGCAAAGACCGCATCCCTCGTTGGGCTTTCGGCTGCAGCGAACCTCTCAGGTGAGTTGCAGATCCCCTCGCAGGTCACATCCGGTGCCAACACCTATACGCTTACCGCTATCGAAATGTGTGCGGGGGGGGGTCAGCGCTAAACCCGACTTGGGAAAGCGCCCCAGATCCTGAAAAAAATCCGACCGCTGACGCGGTAACAAACGAACCTGCATCATCAGAGGGTGCGCGCGAAGACGCTCTCTCAAACCCCTATGCTACCGACTTCTACGCCGAGGCCGAGAAGGCATCCGGCGTCACCTCTGTTACCATCCCGGCGAGCATCGAAGTCATCGATCCTGCCTTCTTCCAGCTGTTCCCGAACGCATCTCGTATAAGCGTTGATGCGGACAACAGCGCATACACCAGCTACAACGGCATGGTCTTCTCAAAAGACCTCACAAGCCTCACCCTCGTCCCGGAGGGCTTTGAGGGCACAGCCGTGCTCCCCGAATGTGTGGCCACTGTCCCTGCTTGCGTATTTTCCCGATGCATCAAGCTTACGGCCATCACTGTTGCTTCTCAGCAATCAACGGGGGGCATGGCGACATCTGCCCTTACCTCCCGAGACGGCATCCTATATAGCACCAATCGAAACGAAGATGGGAAACCCGACGGCGCGCTTACCCTTGTTGCAGCACCGGCTGGCCTTGGTGCAAGCGCGCACATCGCCCCTGAGTGCACCTCGATCGCAGAGGGTGCCTTCTGGGGCAACGGCAAGCTGAAGACGATCGTCGATGCGGGAAGCATCGACAGCATCTTCTCGAACCCGGCATATGACGCATCTGCCACTGCAGATGACAACACCGCTGTGCCTGCCTTTAGCCAAGCGACCACTGAGAGCGCAACCGTGCTCACCGATGAGCGCGGCTCTTGGGAGGCAGCAGGCTTTACCCGCTTCGCAAAGCCAGCAGAGCCAGGAGATACCATAGCACCAGCACCGGGAGATAGCGGCCTTACCTACACCCTCATGGAAAACGGCCAGCTCTCCGTGAAGTGGACAGGGGATGCTCCCGCATCTGGCACGCGCACCATCCCCTCAGCTGCTACCCTGCATGGCGTTGACTACACCGTCTCTGTCATCGAAGAGGGCGCGTTCGCGAACCAAACCGAGCTCACCGAGATCAACCTGCCTAACACCATCGCAAGCATCGGCGCTCATGCGTTCGAGGGCTGCACGAGCCTTGTGAGCGTGAGCATCCCGGGAAGCGCTACCTCGATCGGCGAGGCTGCCTTTGCAGGATGCCATGCGATAGGCGCAATCGAGCTGCACGATGGCACCACCGCGATCGCCGCGCGCGCCTTCGAGGGTACCGGCATCCAAACCCTCATGCTGCCTGCGAGCATCCAAAGCATAGGAGACGCCGCGCTTGCCGACTGCGCAGGCCTCACCCGCATCCTTCTGCTCGCACCTGCAGCGACCATATCAGCAACAGCCCTCGGCGACACCTCAGGTGTAGCCATCTACGCTCCAGCGAGCGCAACTCCCGCATGGCCAGTGCTGCCCGCAAGCGGCAACACCTTGCATGAGTACGACATCGCAGCACCTGCAGCTCCTCTTGAGCTTACCGTAGGCGAAGAGGCGAGCTTGCTCGACCAAGAAGGCGTTGTTCTCAAAGCATCAGGCGATATCAAAGTCGACTACTCCTACAAGGGAGCCTCCATCTACGTTGATGCTACCGGCATCGTGAAAGCGAAGGCCCCTGGCACCTCCCCTGTGACCGCCACCCTCTCACTCGACGGCACCGAGCTCGCCAAGGCCACCGCTGTGGTCATCGTGAGGGCTGCTCCGGCTCCGATGGAGGAGGGTGGAGAGACAGAGCCCGAGGCTGGCCAAGAGGGCGCCGTCACCGAGAACCCCGAAGCGGCAGCTCCCCAGGAAGAAGCCAACACTGAGGGCTCTGAGGCCGCTGACTCTACGGAACCGGCTGAGCCGGCCGAAGCCCCAGCCGATTCTGATACTCTCGTGACTCCAAGTATCATTAATCAGGACCTCTCTCTTTCGATCGAGAATCACGCAGAATCGTTTGATGATTTTGCCAGAATAAGCAAGACAGTGGAGGTTATCCAATCCAGTGTGCAGGCATTGTCTCGAGGAATCCACTGGGAGGAATGGGAGGACAACAAGCCTGGGAGTTCTGAATACCCTGTTCTGGGATGGGGCGATGCGAAGCCTCCTACTGCTGTTAATACTGAATGGAAGCCAATTACTACTGGGGAATTCCCGGAATGGGAGGTGACTTTTCATCTAGACGGTGGAACATTAGTTCAGTATTGTGAAGGCTCCTCATTTGGATACCCTGATCACAAAACGCATGCTGTCCAACAGACTACTGACAAGCTGATACCTCTTTACAAAAAGAAAAAGAAGGATGGAGTATCTCAAAATGTAACAATACGTACTGATCGTGATGCAACTTGTCTCATACATGACTCTTTTTATCAAAGAGGCAATATCTGTCGCAAAGCTTTTGTGACAGATAATACAACTTCAGCTGTTTACAAGACACGGCTTTATGTTCGGAAGAATGGGTACGCCTTTCAAGGTTGGGGCGTAAGCAGTGAAAGAAGTAAAAAAGGCACAATTGTAAAACTTGCTGCTAATGAAGAAATAGATCATCAAACAAAGTACGGAGATATAACGGGCTGTGAATCTTGGGGGGTTGCTGGAAATGGAATACGTGATTTCTGGCCAATATATGCTCCGACTACCTACACTGTTACGCTGAATACGGCTGGTGGATCGCTAGCGAATTCAGGCTGGACAACAGTGACAGCTGACAGCGTATACAAAAAGACCTACAACATAGAAACCAATACATTCGCTGTGCCCAATCCAATCAGATCAGGTTATATCTTCACTGGTTGGAAGCTGAATAATGCAGGTACGGCCAGTACGAGCGTCCAAATAGCTAAGGGTAGCACTGGGGATAAAAGCTACACAGCAACATGGGAGAAGTCGACGACGCTCACGTTTGCTGCCCAGATAGGCGGCACGGTCAATCCCTCGGGGGCGCAAGAGAATGTAGGTACGGTTACTGGTTCTAAATCGTCAACTGCAACAGCGAACGCTGGCTATACCTTCGTTGGCTGGTATGACGGAGACACTCAGATCAAAGCTACGACAGGAAGCGTTTACGTAGGCGGCGACAAGGGGAGGACGCTCACGGTAAAAGGGTCTGCGACTGCACCATTAGCTGCGAAAACGTACACAGCACATTTTTCAGAAAATAAAACCGTGTTGACGTTCAGTGCAGATACGGGTGGCACCGTCAGTCCATCAGGTGCGCAGACTGATATTGGGGTTGTGACGGGGTCTAAATCTTCTACCGCAAGAGCGAAGACTGGCTACACTTTTGCGGGCTGGTATGACGGAGAAACGAAGATTGACGAGACAGATTCAACGAAAAATGTCTATGTAGGAAATGTAGGAAACGCAACTGATTATCGAACGTTATACGTACGAGGATCAGCATCCTCGCAATTAACAGCGAAAACATATACTGCCAAGTTCACCGCAGTGGAATATACCGTTACCCTAGATCTTCAAGGTGGAAGTTCAGACACCGGATTCACTGAAATTAAATACGACACAGCAAGCGAACTCGCAATTCCCACTGCTAGTAGAGAAAAATGTGACTTCATGGGGTGGAAGATCAGTGGAGCAGAGGACTCTTTCTGGGCAATACCGCGCAAAAATGCGAATGGTACAGTGTATACCTATAATTATTCTACTACTGGGCCTTACGCGGGAAAAGTTTGGCCTTCAAACGATGCATGGCTGAAAGGTACAGGGAAGTACGGCAATCTCACCCTCACGGCTGTTTGGCGCGTACCTATTAGTTTGGTGGCAAATGCACCAAGTGGAACTACGGTCTCTGATGGCGATAGAACGATTTATTTCTATAGCACTTTTGGCTACAGCGTATCCAAGCTATCGTCGAGCACGAATTTCGCGGGGCAAGCATACGCGGCACAGAATGGTAATACTGTACTGACATCAGTTCCGACCATCGACAATAGCGGATATAACTTCGGCGGCTATTTCAGCAGCGCCAGCAGCGAGACCCAATATCTCAGCGGCAAAGCGTCGGGCACGGGAACGATATCGAAGAGAACGAGCAGCACTCCTTCTGACCCTGGTCCCCAAACGTGGTATGCCCGGTGGTTCGTATCTGCTTATGCTAACGGGAACGGCGGTGTGCTCAAATGGCAATGGACTAATGGCGTAGACACATCTGTTAAAACTATTGCGAGCACCTCATATCACGGATGGGCTAACGTTTATAAAGTAACCGTAACGAGCAATGCCATAACATTCTATCAATTGTTCTCAGACGGGATGACTGGCTGTATCGGTGTCATCCAGAGCAACGAAGGCACGAATAAGAGCATCTTAGGATGGAAGAACTCTGACGGTACCAAGTCATTCTCGGGAACGTATGCGCCGGACTTGAGCAATCGCGATCTGTATGCTCAATGGAGCAAGGTCACCGTGTCGTTCAGTTTGAATGGTGGCGCAGGTACCGCGCCCAGCAATGTTACTGCGGAGTACGGCAAGGCGATGCCTTCTCTTAATACTACGGCTACGCCTACCAAGAAGGGCTATTGGTTCGCAGGCTGGTTCGATGGCTCAGATAAGCATGTTGGTTACTATGATGAACCGGCTACTTGGAGCAGTACGCGATACTATACCGACGCTGGAGCTTCGGCCAAGAACTGGGATAAGACATCGGCTACTACGCTCTACGCAGGCTGGGTTCCAAACCGCTATTTGATCACCTACAACTCGAATGTGAAGGATGGAACAACGCCTGTTACGGGCGAGGCCCCTGTGTCTCACTATGTGCTGTATGGAGAGCCGAAGAAATTTGCTATCAATAACTGGGTGCGTACAGGATACGATTACGCTGATTGGAGCATGGTTTCGTCACCAAGTAGCGGTAGTGGTGAATTCAAGGCTGACAACAAAACTGAATACTCAACTGATTTGGCAACTGATCATAATGCTAAAGTTACCCTCTATGCTGTCTGGCAGGCTCATACCTACACGATCAAGTACAACGGCAACACCAACACTGGCGGCTCTACCGCTGATACCGAGTCTGTCACGTGGGATGCGAACACAACGCTGGCCACGAACGGCTACACCAAGACCGGCTACCATTTCATAGGCTGGGCTAAGAGCGCTGCGGGTGATGTGGCGTTCGGAGATGGCGAGACGACCACGACCTTTCCGAACCTGACCCCTAACCCGGGAGGATTCTACACTCTCTATGCCAAGTGGGCGCCCAACGTGTATACGGTCTTTTTTGACAAGAACGTAGGCGACACCGGCGACACAGTATGGAACATGCCTCCCGGGTTCGTTACTGACGAGGGAGAGACCGTAGAGTCTGGCTTTGAGATCAAGTTCTCTGATGCCCAAGACATGTCACATGGTCCATGGAATCAAGTGTTGAGAGTTTCCGAGAACATACCGCAGCGCATCGGCTATACCTTCAAGTATTGGAGCTTGACTACTACAACGTGGAATGGCATTGAGGGTTCATGGCGATGGTTCCCTGGTAGTAATTATGGGCATCCGTTCGTTGGTGATGTCACGCTAAAAGCTGTGTGGGAGCAAGATGCTGATTATCGTGTGAACTTCTACCGGTTCACGGGCGATGCTCCGGCTGATAAGCTGAGTCTTCCAGGCGGCTACCTCTCAGGCGAGCTCAAGTATGAGGAGACGTTCCCGCTGCCGCAGGCTGATATGGTGGCCGATGCGGATAAGGTGTCGGGCTACTACCTCTATGGGTGGAGCTATTCCAAGGATGCGGGCGCTAATGGGGCAGAGCTCTCGACATTCGTGCTGCCGCGTACCTCAAGCATCCGCGACATATTCAAAGCGATGGGGATAGACGAAAAAGACAAAGAACTCAAGGAGATAAACCTCTACGCCGTCTGGCAGATGGTCTACAGCATCACCTGCCCGACGGATAGCACGG
>CAJTXX010000069.1 GCA_910584145.1 uncultured Eggerthellaceae bacterium
GAGAAGGACGCATCAGATGACGATCAACGACAAGAGCAGAAGAGCAGGAAGCGAGCAGGCGCACCGCCAGGCGAGCGTGCGCACCACAGGGGGCCCAGGCGCGCCGGTGGTGCAGATGGGGCCGGGCGCACCCGAGAGCGCCCAGGGCAAAGGCCGCGGGCGGACGGTGGCGATAGCGCTCGCTGTGGTCGTGCTCGCGCTCGCAGCGTGGCTCGCCATATGGCTTCTCGCCTGCAATGGGGCCTCCCTCTTCGACCCGAGCGCTAAGACCGGGCAGGCGCCCTACAAGACCGATGCCGAGATGCAAGCCGAGCTCGACCGGGTGGTCGAGGAGGGCATGTTCAACATCTCCATCGCGAGCGTCATCCAGTTCGACGCAGGCGATGCCCCCGGCACCGCCTACATCGAGAACGTGCCGGGCAACCGCTATGACATGCGCGTGTCGATCACCGAAGACGCCACAGGCGAGACGGTCTACGAATCGGGCGTGCTCAAGCCCAACCAATACATCGAAGACATCACGCTCACGCATGCGCTCGACGCCGGCATGCATGACGCCACAGCCACCTTCGTGGCGCTCGATCCGGTGACCCACGAGGAGACGGGCAAGGCTGCAGCGAAGGTGACCTTGAACGTCCTCGAGTGAGGGCGTGCGCATCCAAGAGGTATTTAGCGGTCATGGGAAGGCCGCTGGATATAGAGCAAGGACAGATGGTCAGAAAAGACATCAAGGAGGATGAGACCATGAACAAAGCAAGCAAGCTCTTCGGGGCGATGGCCCTTTCCGCTGCGCTCACAGCAGGCTGCGCCCTGCCCGCGTTCGCGGATGACCCCTACAAGCCAGGCGAGGGCCAAGGCGGCACCTCGTGGGATACCACGACCTGGGACCCCAACGACCGCGAGACGTTCCCGAGCATCGGCACCGATGGCGCAGATCAGCAGATGGCAGATGCGGTCACCGACAACAAGGGCACGACAGCCTCGAACGTGTGGGTGGACACCTTCATCGACAACCTGTCGGTGACCGTGCCTTTGAACGTGAAGGTGATGGCCAAGGCCTCAGGCGGAGAGCTCAAAGCGGTGCCCTCCACCGGCACCGTCAACTGGAAGCCGGGCACGACCGCCTCTGGCAAGGGGTATCGCATCGAGAACTGGTCAGGGCTCGATGTGAAGGTGGTGGGCATCTCCTCTGATGACACCATCGCCGAGAACCAGTTCCAGGGAGGAGCCGTCTGGAAGCTCGTGCCCTCCACCACTGCGGTGGATGCTGCGAACTACACCGCCACCGGCAAGAAGGCAGACCTCGCGCTCACGCTCTCACCCTCTGCGGCAGCGAATGCCACCGGCACGAACATCTTCCAGCTGGGAGGTGCGGTGAGCGAGCTTCTGGACTACAACGGCGGCAACCGCTATGGCGATAAGGGCGAGACAGGGACGCCTGCTGTGGTCGACCTCGATGGCACGGCGACGAGCACCGCTCCCAACTGGGTGATCGAGGCGCGCCTGGCTGATGGCAACGCCGCTGACCACTCCGATGGGGCGCCTGGCATCTTGGGGCTTTCCCTCGCCGGCAAGAGCTCGGTCGTCAGCAACGATGCGATGAACCTCACCGATGACGCGGGCAACGTGGTCGTGGACAAGGCGTTCCAGATCACCTACACCATCGCGGCGGCGTAAGGGCGGATGACGATGAGCGCACCCCGTGATAGGAAAGACGCAGGGACAGGGGCGCCCGACCAGGCGCCGGAAGCGCAATGGGGCGGGGTGCGCTCGTATGGGCCTGCCATGCGGGAGGGTATGCGCGCATATCCTCCCGCGCAAGGCTCCGAGCAGATGCCGGGCAGCATACCCGCACAGCACGCCGGGCATGGCTGGCATGCGCAGATGCCGGCTGCGTGCGCAGGCGCCTACCGAGCGCCGCTGACGAGCCAGCCGGTCGAGGCGCGGCGCAAGAGCCGCAAGGGCATCATCATAGCCCTCGCGATCGCGCTCATAGCAGCTGCGCTCGCTATCGCGCTCGCCTTGACCATGTGCACCGATGCCAAGAGCCGCCGGCAAGGAGATGCCGGCCAGCTCGCTGGCAAGAGCGAGGCGGAGGTGCGAGCAGAGCTCGACCGGGTGGTCGAGGAGGGCATGTTCAACATCTCGATCGCCAGCGTCATCGAGCTCGATCATGGCAGCGCGCCAGCGGAGCTGCGCATAGAGAACGTGCCGGGCAACCGCTATCTCATGCGCGTGACCATCATGCGCAACGACACCGGCGAGCAGATATATGCGACCGACCTCATCGAGCCGGACCACCACATCCAGCGCGATGCGCTCGATGTCGTGCTGCCAGCCGGCAGCTACGAGTGCACGGCGCTGTTCGAGGCGCTCGATGAGACGAGCGAAGAGCCGGTGGGCCAGGCTGCTGCGATCGTGACGCTCAACGTGCTCAGCTGATAAGGGAGGCGAAAGGGTTAGAACATGGGTATTGGGAGACATCTGGGAAGGCTCATCGCAGCGTGCATGGCAGCATGCTTGGCGATGTGCTTGCTGCCGGCAGGCGCGCTCGCTTATGCGGGCTCATCCGCAGACGGCATCGGGTCAGACAGCGCAGGCGGCCAGCAGATGGAGCGCTTCGAGGGCGGCCAGGCCTCCTCGAACGTATACGTCGAGGTCGCACGCGATGCCTTCGAGCTCATCGGGCGCTCGCCTGACCATGCGGCAAGCGACGCGGCAGGCGCCATCGCGTTCTACGATGGGCGCATCTGGGCGCAGACGCAGGGAGGGGCATCCCCGATGAGCGGGGCGTGGACCGTCACCTGCGACGGGGCGCCGGCGGGCACCTATGCTGCTGCCCAGCGGCCAGATGGCACCTGGGGGCTCGACCTTTCGGCAGATGGGGCGCAGGGCGGCTTGCAGGTGGCCACAGGGCATGAGTACGCCTGCGCCTTCGAGGCCCACGATGCGCAAGGAAGGCGCGTGGCTGCCCTTGTGACCTTCCTCACCGTGCCCGGCAGCCCCTATGGGGCCAAGACGATCTACCCCGTGCACGAGGAGACCTTCGATGGCGTGGCCACCTGCGCAGAGCCTTCTGCCACGGGCCTCATCCACAAGCAGGTCCAGCACCTCGCAGCCACCGAGTGCGCGCCCCTTTCGCCGACCTATTCCTCCCTCATGGAGCTCGCGGCTGCCCATGCGCGAGAGTGCGGCCTCGCAGGCGCCTATGAGATAGCCTCTGCGTGGAATCTCGAGGCGCGGTTCACGATGGAGATGCCAGACCCTGCACCGCTTGCCTACAAAGGCGCGCTCGGGGTGGTCATCCCCATCAAGGGGGCAGCTGCCGATGAGCTCGCCGCAGGCTCTGAGGTGATGGTGTTCTCCTTCGACGGGGAAGGCGCCAAAGAGGCGCGCGCATGCACCGTGCGCGTCGACGCCGCTGGCAGCAAGTACGTCGCCTTCGATGATGCGACCCTGGGCGCCTATGCGGTGGGGATATACCGCGCAGGGGGCGACGGTAACGGCGATGGCGGCGATGTGGTGCGCGTCATCGGCGAGGCGCGCGGGGACGGGTTCGTGAACTACGAGGGCGCCTATACCTGGCCCAAGGCCGGCGCTGTGCGCTACCTGTTCACGCCGGTGGTGCCGGGAAGCGAGCTCGCCTCTGTCGAGGTCACCATAGACGGCGCACCTGTGCAGGTGCCCTCATGGGTGCCGCTCGCCGGCTACTACGACCTCGACCTGGCATCGCTTGAGCCCGATGCGCGCGAGGTGCGCATCGTCGGCATCTTCGAGGGCACGGGGCGCCCGACAGACCCCGACAAGCCCGTCGACCCGACCGATCCCGACAGCCCCGATAACCCCGCGAACAAGCACCATGCCCTCACCGTCCAGGTGCAAGGGGAGGGCAGCGTCGCTGTGACGGTGAACCGCTTCGAGAGCGCATCCCCTCACCGCTTCGATGCGGGAGATGCCATCCAGATCACGTGCACCCCTTCCGGCGCGAGCCGAAGCGTGGAGTCCGCTGTGCTCGCGATCGATGGCGCACCAGGCGAGGTGCCGCTCGCCGTGATAGATGGCGCGAGCAGCTTCACCGCCCCTGATGCCGATGCGACCGTGCGCGTGGTGTTCAGCTCAAAGGATGCCCCGGCAGAGCTTTCCTTCGAGGTGACGGTCATCATAGAGGGCGGCCACGGCTCGATCGATGCGCCCTATGCCTCGGCATCCTCTGCCATCTCGCGCGCCTCGAAGCGCCAGACCGCATCGCGCCCGGCCACGTTCACGCTCTTCCCCGAGCGCGGATGGAGGCTCTATACCGCCATGGAGGGCAGCGTTGAAGTGGGAGCGTACCTCACGCAGGCATCAGGGGCCTATGGGATGTCGGTGCCCTATGCCGGGCGCGACCGCACCATCGTGGTGACCTTCGCCGAGCAAGAGGAGCTGCCGCCTGTCGTGAAGCCCGATGCGTTCGCCACGGTGGATGTGCAGGTGGTGGCAGAAGGCGGCCTTGGCCCATCCTCGCTTCCCGAGGCGACGCCTGCCCAGGTGGCGGTGCCCAAGGGCACCTCTTACAGCTTCTACCTGATACCGGCGCCATCAGCTGATGCTGAGCTTTCCTCGGTGCGCATGAAGCGCGCAGGGCAGCTCACCTGGGTCGATATCACGAAAGACGCCTCGTGGGTCGCCTGGCCTGCGGGAGGCGATGCGGGATATTGGCTGCTTGCGCTATCGGGCATAGAGCAGGACACGCACGTGCGCGCCGCGTTCCGCCCGCTCGCAGATGGCGAGGGCGCCCGTCCGCCCGCTAAGACCCGCAACATCACCATCAACGTCATCGGAGGCGAGCATGGGGCGGTGTTCCCCAACACCGTGGGAAAGCCTCCTTTGAAGGTGCCCGCCGGCAAGACCATCACGGTGACGGTGGTGACCAAGGACGGGTATCGATACGAGGTGAGGAAGGCGGGTGACGCGCGAGCTGGCGAGCCTGTGGGTGCAGGGGACATCGCGCTCATAGCGCCGCTCGAGGATGCGTCACAAGGCGAGGGCGAGAGCACGTCGACCGAGGTGATCGGGGGCGCGGGAGATGCCGATGAGGACTGGGAGTTCGTGTTCGGCCCCGAGGGCGGGGATGGCCCCGGAGGCGACGGCGATGGCGATGGCCCGGGCGGTGACAACGACGACGGTGACGGCCCGGGCGGCAGCACTGGGGATGCCGACATATCCGGCACCGGGCGGTTCACGGTGACCTGTGTGGTGGTGCCCGACTCCTCTGGGCGATCCCATGGCTATGTGAGCCCCGCATCCCCGGTGAGCGTCGCTCGCGGAGGGGTCGTGAGCTTCACGTTCGTGCGCGAGGTGGGATACCGCGTGGCGTATGTCGAGGTGAACGGCAAACGAGTGGGCGGCTACACCGACAGCGGATACCTGCTACGCGATGTGCAGGCCGACACCGTGGTGAAGGTGGCGTTCACCGCGCGCGCCGAGACCGATGCGATGGGCAGCGTCGAGCGCACCGTGCACCGCCTGACATCGCTTGCAAAGACCGGGGACCTGAACGCAGCAGCGCTCACCCTGCTCGCCGCCATCGCGTCCGCCTCAGCAGGCGCCGCCGTGCTCGCGGCAACCCGTCGCCGCCGCGAGGAGGAGCCCGAGTAGGAGACTAGGAGCTGGACGCGGGACGCGCCCGCCTGCGGCATGCAGACCGCAGGCGGGCGCGCTGCTGCCTGTGCCCGATAGCAGCGCGCCTCTGCCTCTGCCGCTGCCCGATGGCGTCAAAGCGATGCCGGCAGCGCGCACCGCGGCCGCACCGCTGAGGGGGCAGCTCCTTGCTGGTATCGCCTGGCTTCCCGCCTCAGGCTCGCGTTCCTCGACTGCGCGCTGGCGCAGTTCCGAGCGCGACCGTTGCATGTGCTGGCAGCCCCGAGCGTGCCGGCCGTGTCTGGTGTGCTTGGCTCAGCGGGCGGTTCGGCGTGTCTTGCTCGTTGCGGTTGCTCTAAGAGGATCGGGTAGGGAGAGGGCTGTGGCCAGTGCGAAGAGCTTCCTGCGATCTGTGCGTTTGTTGGGTTTATGAAGAGTGGCGGTTCTGTGCATCCCTGGCATGATTCTTTGATATATAGAGAGATGCCTAAGAAGGCTTTTGCAATGGGAAGGCTCTTCGGAGCAGGTACGCGCACAACAAATAGTTTTCAAGTAGCAAGGGACGGCTCAATGAAAACGCTGATCGATGAACTCGCTGGAGTATAGCGTCGCTATTCCCCTTTGAGCGTGCTCATAGGTTGTCATGCATCCTATGGGTGTACCTGCGTGCTGTCTGAGACAGCCGGTGAGCTGACCTGTTCGGGCTATGCGCTCGGCTGGGTAGCGAGCGACAGCGCGGCAGGTCGATAGGGCAAAGGGATGGACATGGAAGAGAACAAGATGCTCAGACGAGCGTTCTCGGTGGTTCTTGCGGCGACGTTGGCAGTAACGCTGTTGCCCGCAGGTGCGCTATCGTTCGCGGAAGAGGCGGCGTTGCTCTCGGACGAGGTAGGGCTGCCGATCAGCGGTGAATATCCAGAAGGCGAAGAATCGGCGGGGGGGGGTAGCGTCGATGACGATGCTGCTGGCGACCCTGGGCCGGATGCGGGCTCCGATG
>CAJTXX010000070.1 GCA_910584145.1 uncultured Eggerthellaceae bacterium
GTGGCGCCCAGGCCGATGACGAGCGAGTAGCGCGCGCCGTACATCATGCGCGACAGCACGTCGCGGCCCTTGTCGTCGGTGCCGAACAGATGCGCTGCGTCCGGCGCCTGACGGGCCACGGTGATCTCGTAAGGGTTGTACGGCGCCAAGAAGTTCGCGAACACCGCCACCAGCACGATGGCTATCAGGATGACCAGACCGATGCGAGAAGAGATAGGCATGTTCTTCCAGCGGCGGAAGCGCACCTTCCCTTCCAGCTTCTCGGTGGTCTTCTCGCGCAGCTTCGGCGCACCGTCCATGGGGTGGCTGCTGCCGGTGGGCGTGACGCCCGCCATATCGGTGCCCGAACCGGGCGTCTTCAGGTCTTTCATTCCGTCTGCCATGTCCTACACCGTCCTTATGCGCGGGTCGATCAGGATGTAGAGCATGTCGACGATGATGTTGATGATGATGAATGCCACCGCGACCGTCAGAACGACGCCCTGCACCAGGTAGAGGTAATTCGATTGGATGCCGGAGACGATGGCCATGCCCATGCCCGGCAGATTGAAGATGACCTCGATGATGACGGCACCGCCGATGAGGTAGCCGATGCGCAGGCCCAGCACCGTCACCGGCGTGATGAGCGCGTTGCGCAGCACGTTGCGAGCCACCACGACGCTCTTCGGGATACCAGCGCCGAGCGCGGTGCGCACGTAGTCTTTATCGAGCTCTTCGACCATAGAGGTGCGCACGACGCGCGTGAGCTGACCAGCCACCGGCACGCCGAGCGAGATAGCGGGCAGCAGCATGCGCATGAACCACCCGCTCGGGTCGACGAAGATGTCAGGGAGGCGGCCGGACGCAGGTAGCACGCCCTGGAACGCCAAGATGAGCAGCACCGCCAACCAGAAGGACGGCGTGGCGATGCAGGCGATGGAGAAGATGCGGATGATCTGGTCGGGCCAGCGGTCGCGGTACAGCGCCGAGATGACGCCCAAGATGACCGCGATGACGACGCCGAAGATCAGGCCCATGAAGGTCAGCTGCAGCGTCACGGGCAGGGCCTCCATCACGCGCTCGGCCACCGACATGCGTGATGCGCCGTAGGTTCCCAAGTCGCCCTGCACCAATCCGACCAGGAAATTGCCGTACTGGACGATGATCGGGTCGTTCAAGCCCATTTCCTCGCGGTAGGCCTCAGCCTGAGCCACCGTGGCGTTCTCTCCCAGAACCGAATAGGCCGGGTCGATGGGAGACAGCGACATGATGAAGAAAACGAGGATGGTGACGCCCAGGATCATCACAGGCAACCAGAGCAGGCGGTTGCCTATCAAACGCAGAAGGTTGTTCACATCGATCCCCTCACCTTCAGATCAACTTGCCGGCTAAGTGTAACAAATTTGAAACATTTGTGGAGACTACAGGGCCGATGCGGCGGCACGGTCGCATATCACCGTGCAGTTCGGGTGCAGCTGCAGCACCGATGCCGGCACCTCGGGGCGCACCGGACCGCGGAAAGCGGCCTTCACCGTTTCGGCCTTATCCTCGCCGCTGACCACCACCAGTACGGCGCGCGCGCCCATGATGGTGCCGATGCCCATCGTGTACGCCTGGCGCGGCACCTCGTCGGCGCTGTCGAACAGGCGGCTGTTCGCCTCGATGGTGCGCTCGGTCAGATCGACGATATGCGTGCCCACCGGGAACTCGTCAGCCGGCTCATTGAAGCCGATGTGGCCGTTGTGGCCCAGCCCCAGCAGCTGCAGGTCGATGCCGCCCGCGTCGAAGATAGCCTCGTCGTAAGGGGCGCACACGGCCGCCGCGTCGGGGTTCGAGCCGTCAGGCACGCGGGTGCTCGCCTTGTCGATGTTCACATGGTCGAACAGGTGCTGGTCCATGAAGTAACGGTAGCTCTGCGGGTCGTCGCCGGCCAGGCCCACGTACTCATCGAGGTTGAACGTGGAAACGCCCGAGAAATCGACCTTCCCAGCGCTGCAATCGGCCACCAGGCACTCGTAGGTTCCGATGGGCGTGGAACCGGTGGCGAGCCCGAGCACGCAATCGGGCAGCGCGCGCACGCACTCCGCGATGGTGTCGGCCGCGATGCGGCTCATCTGGTCGTAATCCTCCGCGATGACGATGTTCATAGGGTCTCCTTCGTGCGTCTGCTCATGATCGGGCCTGCCGGGTGCTAGGTCCAGAACAGGAACGTCTCCAAAAGCTCCTGGTATGCCCACGGGTACATATCAGAATACCACCCGGTCTCGGGAACGAAGCACAATAGCAAGCTATACGTTACGCTGAGCGCCGCAAGCGCCAGCAGCACCATCGTGAGCGTGCGCCGCGCGCGCAGCCCGGCGAGCGGGCGCGGGGCGGGCGTCGCGTCGAGCGGCACCACGCGAGTGGGCAGCGGGTCGTCGGCCAGGTTCTCATTCACGATGAACACGAGCAGCACCACGGCCGCCAGCAGCATGAAGCTGAAATCGGCGTAATAGCGCTGGAGGATGCCGGCCATCTGCGCGTCGACGAGCGCGATGACCACCGCCGACACCAGAAGCGTCACGATCACGCCCGTGATGGTGTTGGTGAAGCGCTGAGAGTTGCGCAGCCGCACCACCGGCACCGCGAAGAACAGCACCCACAGCACCGGCAGGCACGCGAGCACGCCGCCGAACGTGGCTTCCTTGATGGTCTGCCCCATATAGGTGGTGGCGAAGTCGGCCGGCTGGATGAACGGGAACACGCCGCACACGTTCGGCGGCTGGAGGAAGTAGCTGAAGATGGCCGGTGCCAAGCGGCCCACCACCCAACCGCGCTTCGTCATGTCGTTCATGGTCAGGTTGTAGTTCGCGCCGAAGTCGGTGAAGCTGCCGAAGCGCGCGTAGTTGTACCACATGATGCCCGCTGCCACCACGATATACGGCGCCACCAGGCACGCCATCTCGCGCATGCCGGCCGGGGTCAGGATGCGCCGCTTCGTTATGTAGGTGCGCCAGAACAGCGGTATGGCCAGAAACGACAGCAGCAGGAACTGCGGGCGGCACCCGGCCACCAGCGCCATGCACAGCGAGCCCAGCGCGAAGCACAGGCAGCGCCGAGTGGAGCTGCGAGCGCGCATCCAGAAATACAGGCCCCACACCGAGAACGCCATCGCGCAGGCGATGGGCAGCGAATAGAACGTCGGGAACTTCACCAGGTACAGCACGCCGCAGCAGAACACGAACGGCACCTGCACCATCAGGTACACGCCCAGGCTGACGCGCTTGAAGTGGTAGCGCGCGAAGCGGTCGAGCATAGCCGAGCAGCCCAGCACGAACGCCAGCACTGCCACCAGCACGCCGATAGCCGTGGGGAAGCTCTGCCCGGTGATCGCATAGAACGGCAGATAGAACAACAGCGCAGGCACCACGCCGAAGTACACGTAATAGTGACCCTCGTAGTACGCCACATCGAACAGGTACGGGTCGCCCGTCTCTTTCTGCGCTTCGTCGCGCGCACCCTTATCGTAGGGGTCATTCATCTCTTGGAGCCACTGCGGAGGCTCCTCTTCCAGGTATAGCTTGCCCTGCGTGAAGCTCTTCGCCAGCTCGGCGTATTGCTGCGCATTGTCGCCGCCCACCTCGTAGGTGTTCACCAGCGAGCGGCCGTCCCATTCGCCCTGGTTGTAGCCCGCGGTTGCTATGCCCACCATGTTCGACCCGTAGAACAGAAGCGCCGCGATGATCGCGCATTCCACCACGTTGGCCGCGATGATGCCCGCCTTCGCTCGCTTCGGATGCTCCACGATGCGCAGCCGATAGACGGCGCTCTTCGGGCGGAACAGGAAGCCCAGCAGCAGCACGCCCAGCACGATGCAGAAGCGCACGCCGCTGAAGATGAACGGATGATGCGCATTGAGCACCACGGTGTAGAGGCGCAGCGGGTACTGCACGTCCTCGCCCACGATCTCGATGCGCAAGTTGTCCACCAGGCCGTTCGTGCTGATGTTGACGTATTTGCTCTGGAGCGAGTTGGTGGCGATGTCCACCACCGGCACGCCCACCGTGTACTCGGTGCTGTCGAAGTACGTCACATGCGCCGTGTCGGTGAACTGTATCTTCGCGGGCACGTTCTGCGCTGGCTGCCAACTGGCGAAGTCGATATAGATGTTATGTATCTCGGTGTTCAGGTTCGTGAATTCCAGCACCCGGCTGGCTGCGGTCAGGCGGAAGGTCTCGTCGGCCGTCTCGGTCAGCTGGATGCGCGATTTCAGGTTGATGGGCTGATAGCCCGCCGAGGCGAAGTAGTTGAAGTTGAACACGAGCACCTCGAGCGCGAGCGCGATGCATGTGAGGATGCCCACCCATTTCGCGATGTGCGCGATAACGCGACCATGCGGCGCGATGATACGCCGGAAGAAGTACGCGATATTCTCCCCGATAGTCGGCATAGCCTGATTATACGTGAAGCAGCAAAAGAGGCGGGCAAGATGCCCGCCTCTCGATGCTCTGATGATGCAGCAGAGGGCTTACAGGCCCAGGGCCTGCTTCACGTCGGCGTAGACGACCTCAGGGTCGCGGTCGCCGTCGATGCTCACGAGCAGGTCGCAGCCGCGATAGTAGTCGATCAGCGGGCTGGTGGACTTCTCGTACACATCGAGGCGGTTGCGCACCGTCGCTTCGTTGTCGTCGTCGCGCTGGTACATCTCCCCGCCGCACTTCTTGCACGCATCGCCGTCGGCAGCCGTGCCGATAGCACCGCACGCGCGGCACATGCGACGGCTCGTCAGGCGGCTGACGATGACCTCGGGGTCGACGTCGATCAGCAGCGCCGCATCGAGCGGGCGCCCCAGATCGGACAGCATGCCATCGAGCGCCACCGCCTGCGTGGTAGTGCGCGGGAAGCCGTCCAAGATGACGCCCTTCGCCGTGTCGGGCTGCTGGATGCGCTCGCGCATCAGGTCGATGATGAGCTCATCGGGCACCAGGTCGCCAGCGTCCATGAACGCCTTGGCTTTCAGCCCGAGCTCGGTCTGATCTTTCACCGCCTGGCGCAGGATATCGCCAGTGGAGATGTGGCACAGCCCCTCCTGCTCGACCAGCTTGGCCGCCTGGGTGCCCTTGCCAGCCCCCGGCGCCCCCAAAAGAACGATATTCATGTCACTCTTCCTTTATTTGAAGAATCCTTCGTAGTTGTGCATCTTCAACTGGCTCTCCACCTTGCTCATCGTGTCGAGCGCTACGCCGATCATGATGAGGATGGACGTGCCGCCGAACGACTGTATCAGCTGGTTGTCCGTGAAGTAGAAGATGATGGTGGGCACCACCGCGATCAGCGCGATGAAGATGCCGCCGGGCAGCGT
>CAJTXX010000071.1 GCA_910584145.1 uncultured Eggerthellaceae bacterium
GCCCGCGAGCTGCGCGACAAGAAGTACATGAAGATCGTGTCTCTGGCACCGGAAACGCTGTAGGAGGTGCTGAAGATGGCAACCAAGAAAGCTGAGAAGCGCAACGTCCTGTCCATCAAGAAGGGCGACACCGTCTGCGTGCTGGCCGGCAAGGACAAGGGCAAAGAGGGCAAGGTCCTGCGCACCGTTCCCGAGACCGAGCGCGTCGTGGTCGAGAAGGTGAACGTGATGAAGAAGGCCATGCGCCCGACGCAGGCCAACCCGCAGGGCGGCATCTCCTCTGTCGAGGCGCCGATGGCGGTGAGCAACGTCATGCTCGTCTGCCCGAACTGCAAGAAGCCCACGCGCGCTGCCCGTCGCCGCGACGACAGCGGCAAGAAGATCCGCGTGTGCAAGAAGTGCGGCAAGGACATCGATTAATCGAGCGGGTCCGCTTGGCAGGTTGGATCTTCGCAACCGCTCGAAATGTTTCACGTGAAACATTTCGGGAGGCACAGAAGAGGGAACCTGCAAGGAGAAGGAAATGTTTCACGTGAAACATTTCGAGCAGGACAACCGAGCAGGTCAGGTTGTAAAAAGCCTTTAAGGGCAGGAGGTCGGAAATCTCCTGCCGGATAAAAACGAAGGAGAGCAAGTCATGGCAGAGATGCCCCGTTTGAAGAAGAAGTACCTGGACGAGATCCGCCCGAAACTGAAGGACGAGCTGGGTCTGTCAAACGTCAATCAGATCCCCACGCTGAAGAAGATCGTGGTGAACATGGGCGTCGGTGAGGCAGCGCAGGACAGCAAGCAGCTGGAAGGCGCTATCAACGACATCCGCACCATCACCGGTCAGCAGCCCATGGTCTGCAAGGCTAAGAAATCCATCGCCGGCTTCAAGCTGCGCGAGGGCCAGGCTATCGGCTGCAAGGTCACCCTGCGCGGCGACCGCATGTGGGAGTTCTTCGACCGTCTGGTGGCTACCGCCATCCCGCGTATCCGCGACTTCCGCGGCCTTTCCCGCACCAGCTTCGATGGGCGTGGCAACTACTCCATGGGCGTGACCGAGCAGCTGATCTTCCCGGAGATCGACTACGACAAGATCGACCATACGCGCGGCATGGACATAACATTCGTAACGAGCGCGGCAAACGACGAGGGGGCGCTGGCACTGCTGTCCGACCTCGGTTTCCCGTTCAAGAGCAAGTAAAGCGGCCGGGCTCACGCCCGTCCGTGTAACCTCGATGGGGCCTCGTGCCCACAAGAAAGAAGGAATGCATGGCTAAGAAATCGATGATTGCCAAGGCCAAGCGCGAGCCGAAGTACTCCACGCGCCAGCACAACCGCTGCATGCGCTGTGGCCGGCCCCGCTCGTACTACCGCAAGTTCGGCCTGTGCCGTATCTGCTTGCGCGAACTGGCTAACGAAGGCAAGCTGCCCGGCGTGACCAAGTCATCCTGGTAAACCAGCTGGCAAGGTATCTGGGTGTGCCCGCACGATAGGCGTCTCCGCTAGGGGCGGCAGGCGAACCGAGTGCGCGGCTCATCATCAACCAAAGGAGAAACCTGAAATGACAATGACCGATCCTATCGCAGACATGCTGACGCGCGTGCGCAACGCACAGTCTGCTTCCAAGGACACCGTGTCCATGCCCACCAGCAAAAAGCTGGTAGAGATCGCCCGCATCATGGACGAAGAGGGCTACATCGGCGGTTACGAGGTTGAGGACGGCGAGCCCCGCGGCACGCTCACCATCACCCTGAAGTACGGCCCGAAGAAGAGCAAGACCATCCGCGGCATCAAGCGCATCAGCAAGCCGGGTCTTCGCATCTACGCAGGCAAGGATGAGCTGCCCCGCGTTCTGGGCGGCCTCGGCACTGCGATCATATCCACCTCGGCTGGCGTCATGACCGACCGCGATGCTCGTAAAAAGGGCGTCGGCGGCGAAGTCATCGCCTACATCTGGTAGGGGGTTGCGCATATGTCTCGTATCGGAAAGATGCCCATTCCCGTACCGTCGGGCGTGGAGGTCAAGATCGACGGCAGCACCGTCACCGTCAAGGGCGCGAAGGGCGAACTGACCCGCACCTTCCAGCCCACCATGATAATCAAGCAGGAGGGCGACGAGGTGCTCGTCAGCACCGCTGACGGCGAGCGCCAGACGAACGCGTACTGGGGCCTCACCCGCAGCCTGCTGCACAACATGGTCGTCGGCGTGTCCGAGGGCTACACCAAGAAGCTCGAGCTGGTCGGCGTCGGCTACCGCGCTGCGCTCAAGGGCCGCGACCTCGAGATGCAGCTCGGCTTCTCCCACCCCGTGCTGGTGAAGGCGCCCGAGGGCATCACCTTCGAGGTCCCCTCCCAGACCGAGATAACCGTTTCCGGCGCGTCGAAGGAGCAGGTCGGCCAGGTTGCCGCCGACATCCGCAAGTGGCGCAAGCCTGAGCCGTACAAGGGCAAGGGCATCCGCTATGAAGGCGAGCACGTGCGCCGCAAGGCCGGCAAAGCCGGTAAGGAATAAGGAGGAGATCGGAACATGCAGAAGTCAGTACTCAAGCGTCAAACCGGTCTCGCGCGCAGGCATCGTCGCGTTCGCGGCAAGATATCGGGCACCGCTGCCCGTCCGCGCCTGTGCGTCACCCGCTCCAACAACAACATCTACGCTCAGGTCATCGACGATGTCTCCCGCACCACCATCTGCGGTGCATCCACGATGGGCGCCGAGTTCAAGAAGACGGGCGCCAAGGGCTCCACGGTGGCAGGCGCTGCCGAGCTGGGTACCATCATCGGTAAGATGGCGCTCGCGAAGGGCGTCAACGAAGTCGTATTCGACCGTGG
The DNA here is from genome assembly GCA_910584145.1 of uncultured Eggerthellaceae bacterium. Taxonomy (GTDB): domain Bacteria; phylum Actinomycetota; class Coriobacteriia; order Coriobacteriales; family Eggerthellaceae; genus Adlercreutzia_A. The sequence goes on from CAJTXX010000071.1 coordinate 2,818, forward strand.
CGGACATCTGTATCACGGGCGCGTGAAGGCTCTGGCTGACGCGGCTCGCGAAGCCGGCCTGAAGTTCTAGGAGGAGACGAGTAATGGCCCGTAAACAACAGGAAAACGCTGTTCCTGAGCTGGAAGAGCGCGTAGTCAGCATCAACCGCGTCTCCAAGACCGTCAAGGGCGGCCGCCGCATGCAGCTCACCGCGCTGGTGGTCGTGGGCGACGGCAATGGCAGGGTCGGCCTGGGCCTGGGCAAGTCCCAGGAGGTCCCCAACGCCATCAAGAAGGGCGTGGAGGATGCGAAGAAGAACATGTTCAGCGTGCCGCTGACCGACGAGGGCTCCGTGCCGCACGAGATCATGGGCGAGTATGGCGCTGGCCGCGTGCTCATCAAGCCGGCTGTTCCCGGTACCGGCGTTATGGCCGGTGGCCCGGTGCGCGCCATCATGGAGCTGGCCGGCGTGAAGAACGTCATCACGAAGAGCCTCGGCACCAGCAATGCCATGAACATCGTGAAGGCTGCCGCCGAGGGTCTGAAGGCCATGGAGGCGCCCGAGACGGTCGCCGCCCGCCGCGGCACCACGGTGGACAAGATGTTCGGCAGGAAGGAGCAGTAGGAATGGCTGACGCGAAGAAGACGCTGCGCCTTACCCAGGTGAAGAGCCAGATCGGCCGCAAGTACGACCAGGACCGCACCTTGCGCGCTCTCGGCCTCGGCCGCATCGGCAAGACCCACGACATCGTGGACAACGAGTCCGTCCGCGGCATGATCTTCAAGGTGAAGCACCTGATCGAGGTGGAAGAGCTCTAACGAACCCGGGCGCGAGCATTCGCGCCCGTACCATTCCTCGGGACCTTCGCCCCGCAGGATATGCAAGCAGACAGTGAAAGCGAGCGCCCGCAAGGCGCGAAAAGGAGGATCGCATGGAAATCAAGGACCTGAAGCCCGCGGAAGGCTCCACTCATCGTAAGAAGCGCGTCGGCCGCGGCCCCGCGTCCGGCAAGGGCAAGACCGCCGGCCGTGGCATGAACGGCCAGAAGAGCCGCGCAGGTGGCGGCAAGGGTGCCGGCTTCGAGGGCGGTCAGACGCCTCTGGCGCGTCGTCTGCCGAAGCTGCCCGGCTTCCGCAACCCCAACCGCGTGGAGTATATCGCCGTGAACGTCAGCAGGCTCGACTCCAAGTACGAGGCCGGCGAGACGGTCGACGGCGACACTCTGAAGGCGAAGGGCATCATCAAGCACGCCACCGACCCGGTCAAGGTGCTCGGCGACGGCGAGATAACCAAGGCCCTCACCGTGAAGGTCGATAAGATCTCTGCTTCGGCTAAAGCTAAGATTGAAGCAGCTGGAGGAAAGGTCGAAGAGCCTTGCTAAGCTCCATCATCGACGCGTTCAAAGTACCGGAGCTGCGCAAGAAGATCCTCTTCACGCTGGCGATCCTTGCGCTCTACCGCTTTGGCGCATACGTACCGGTTCCCGGCATCCCATTCAATGAGTTCGCCACCGCGTATCAGGACTCGGGCGTTGCTATGAGCATGCTCGACCTGTTCACTGGCGGCGCGCTCTCGAACTTCAGCGTGTTCTCGCTGGGTATCATGCCCTACATCACCGCATCGATCATCATGCAGCTGATGCAGGGCGTCATCCCGGCGGTCGGGCGCTGGGCCAAGGAAGGCGATTCCGGTCGCAAGAAGATCACCCAGGTGACGCGTTACCTGACGCTGGGCCTGGGCCTCATCAACGCGGTCGGCTATCTGCTGCTGTTCCAGTCGCCCGCTTACGGCGTCACGTTCTCCGACGAGGTGCCGTATTGGCTCACCAGCACCATCATCGTGTTCACGCTGGTGGCGGGCACCGCATTCATCATGTGGATGGGCGAGCTCATCACGCAGCGCGGCATCGGCAACGGCATGTCGCTGATCATCTTCATCAGCATCGTCAGCCGCGTGCCCTCCGCCATCTTCAGCTCCATCAATCTGTCGGCTGACCTCGGCATGGGCATCGCCATCACCATCTTGATCTTGATCGTGGTGCTGGCGTGCATCCCGGTCATCATCTTCATCGAGCGCGCGCAGCGCCGCATCCCGGTCAACTACGCCAAGCGCGTATCGGGGCGCAAGATGATGGGCGGCCAGAGCACCTACATCCCATTGAAGGTGAATGCTGCGGGCGTCATCCCCATCATCTTCGCGAGCTGCATCCTGTACCTGCCGGCGCAGCTGGCGGCCATCTTCAACGTTGACTGGCTGACCACGTTCGCCGACTGGTGCTCCACCGGCTGGCTGAACTGGATACTCACGCTCGTGCTGATCGTGTTCTTCGCCTACTTCTACACCTCGATGGTGTTCAACCCGGAGGAGACGGCCGATAACATCCGCAAGCAGGGCGGGTTCATCCCCGGCGTGCGCCCGGGCTCGGCCACGGTCACCTACATCAAGAACACGCTGCGACGCATCACGCTGCCCGGCGGCATCTTCATCGCGCTGATCGCGGTGGTGCCCACCATCATCT
>CAJTXX010000072.1 GCA_910584145.1 uncultured Eggerthellaceae bacterium
CTCGCTTCCTGCTCTTCTGCTCTTGTCGTTGATCGTCATCTGATGCGTCCTTCTCGATCGGTTCCTATAAAAGATGATGGGGATAAAGCTTCATCCGGGGGCTGTGGCGCTCGCGCTCAGCGCACGATCGCCCACAGCCCCGCTCGCATGCTCGCTAGTCAGCCACCCGGCAGGTGAACATGAGCGTCGCTATCTTCACCGGCCCTTCGGCATAGCGCACGGTGTTGGGCTTGCGCGCCTCATCCTCTGGTATGCGCAGGAGCAGCGTGTAGTCGAGGGTGCCCGGCGTGCCGGTCGCTGCGTCATAGGCCGGCACGAAGTAGTTGTTCTTCGCGCCCGGCACGAACGCATACGAGTTGCCGAACTCGGTGGCCGCTTTCACGCGCTTGCCGGTCTCTTCGTTCAGCGCCGTGAACTCCAGCTCGAAGTCCTCCCAGCTGTCGAGCTCAGGGGTCCCATCCACCGGGAAGATGCGCGCCATGCCCGCCTCGGCATCGAGGTTGGGTATGCAGTCGATCTGCTCGATGAACAGCCTCGCCGGCGTGCGCGACTCGATCGCCGCCTGCCCATGCTCGAAGGCATCCTCATGGTCGTCCTTCTCGCCGTCGCCGTTGGGCGTGCCGTCGGGCCACGTGCCGGCAGAGGCTGCGCGCACCTCATAGACGTACATATCCATGCCATCGATATAGACCTCGATGCACGCATCGATCGGAGAGGTCATGCTCAAGATGGGCGACCATTGCGCATAGAGCACCACGCGCCCATCAGCCACGCCCGGCACATCCTGGACGAGGGCCTTGTCAAGGTATGCCTCGCCGCTGCCATCAGGGGCTGTGTTCCAGCCCTTGAACGTGAACCCGTTGCACACGAAGGTGTTCGCAGGCAGGCGCTTGGCGACGCCGAAGCGCATGGGAAGCTCGCCCATGGCGCCTCCAGGGCCGACCTCCACCGGGCGGTCTGCGCTCGCATTGCCATCGAAGGCGATGGTGTAGGTGCCGCCCTTCCACTGCGCATACAAGCGCACGAGCCCGAGCTTGTCGGTGGTCAGGTTCGTGAACGTCGCCGGGTCGAACGTGCCATCCGCGCGCATCTTGAAGTCCACGATCGGCGTGTCGTCAGCATCCGCGTCCACGTTCTTATCGAAGCTCCAGCCGACGAACTCATAGCCCGGTCGGCTGAACACCGTCTCTAAGGCGACCTCGTCGCCATAGCGCACCAGCAAGACCTCTTCTCCCTGCTCGATGTGCCACTCGCCCTTATCAGCGGGGTCTGACACCACGATGTTCGGGTCGAACTGCACGATGTATTGGTTGGCATCCCACTGCGCATAGAGGTGCACGACCGCCCCTCGCACATGCGCATCATCGAGCTCAGCGAGGCCCACGCAAGTGTACTTTCCGCGCGTCTTGTAGGTGGTGCCCGTGCCATCAGGCGCTGTGTTCCAGCTCGCGAAGTTATACCCTGTGCGAGCGAGGTCGTTCGCGGGTATCTCCACCTGCTGGGTGTAGAGCGCGTCTATCCGCGCAGGCACGCTGCCCGTCCCGGTCGCATCCCCCTCCCAGTTCTCATGGAAGACGATGGTGTAGCGGCTCTCGTTCCAGATGGCATACAGGCGCACCGTGGTGGGAGTCGCGTTGCCCGATCCATCCTCTGCGGTGGTCAGGTTCGCGGTGAACTCCTTGTCCTCGAAGGCACCGCTCGCGTTCGGGCCATGCGGGAAGGCTGGCGTCATGCCCTTGTAGGCAGGGTCGGTATCCCACCCGATGAAGTAGTAGCCGCGCCGTGCGGGCACATTGCCTGCGCGCACCGTCCAGGGCGTGTCGTACTTGGCCGCCACGCTGCCCACGACCGTGCCCGTGCCGTCGGTCCCCGTGCCATCGTTGTTCATGAGCTCGATGGTGTAGTCGTTCGGGGCGAAGATGGCGTAGTAGGTGCCAGCGACGTTCAAACTGTAGCTCCAGCCAGGCACTTCCTGCTTGGCCGGCGCCCACGCGCTGCCCTCGGCGGTGGAGAGCGTCTGCCCTGAGCCATCCGCCTTCGTGTTCCAGCCGACGAAGTGCCAGCCGGTGCTATGGCGAGCTGCCGAGCCTGCGAGCGTGCCTGTCTGCGCCTTCACCGTCTCGGTGCTGCGCGAGACGCTGCCGCCACCTGCATCTCCCACCTTGTACTGCACGGTGACATCGTTCTCGCTCCACTGCGCGACATAGGTGGCACCTGCTACGAGGCCTGTGTTCGTGCTGTCGTTGCTCGTGGTATTGCCCCACTTCCACCCAGTGAATGTGTAGCCGGGACGCTCCATGTTCGAACCGTTCAGGTATACGAGGCTCGTGTAGGTGCCGTCAGCCTTGCGCACCCGCATGCGCAGCGAGTTGCCGACCACACGGAAATCGTTCGTCCAGAGGTATTGCGACGACCTGCCCGAGAGTCCCAGGTCCGCCGCCTTGAACTCGCCGCCGCCCGGGTCTACCATGAACCCATAGGGCAAGCCCCACACAGCGTAGTAGGTGGCAGGGCCCCCTACTGTGATCTCGCCTACGCCCGAGTCCGCCGTGCTGCTCGTCGCCCAGCCGGCGAAGGTGTAGTGGTCCTTCTTCGGAACGCCATTGGAAGGCCCGGTGAGCTTCGTGCCATAGGTCTGCGCCTTGGATGACTTGTTGGCCGTGTCTGCCTTGTTCGTGCCCCAGTAGCCGCCGTTGGCGCTCCAGGTTATGTCATATTTGCGCTTCGTCTCGGTCCAAGTGGCGGTGTAGGTGGCAGCCCCTGTCACCTTGTCGACCTCGGGGTTCCAGCCGGCGAAGGCGTACTCGAACTCAGCAGTGCTCTTGCGCTTGGGCGCAGCAGGCTGGGTGGGCGTCGTGCCATATGCCCACGATACCTTCTTGTCCCCGGTATCATTGGTGTTATCGCCCCAATAGGCCCCTGTGCCGTTGAGCTTCCAGGTGATGTCATAGGAGCGCTTGGTCTCGGTCCAGGTGGCGACATAGGTCTGCGTGCCCGTCACCGAGCTGATGGCAGGCGACCATCCCTTGAAGGCATAGGTGTACTCAGCGGTCTGCGAGCGCTTGGGAGTGGCAGGCGCGCTCGGAGTGCTCCCATAGGCCACGCTCGTGGTCTTGTCCCCCACATCGTTCGTGTTGTTGTCCCAATACGACCCCGCACCAGAGAGCCGCCAGGTTATGGTGTATTTAATGGTGCTGGTGTTCCATATAGCCGTGTAGGTCTTATCGCCCGTCACCTTGTCGATCTTCGGGCTCCACTCCTTGAATGAGTAGGAATATTGAGCCGTAGCAGGCCGGTTGGGCGTGGCGGGAGCAGAAGGGGTATCTCCGTAGTTCACGCTCGTGGTCTTATCGGCGGTATCCTTCGTATCGCTGTTCCAGTAGGCGCCGGTCGCCCCGAGCTTCCAGGTGATGGTATAGGGGCGCTTGGTAGCTTTCCATTTGGCTTTGTAGGTGGTATCGCCCTTAGCGGCCGTGATGGCCGGCTCCCACCCATCGAAGGCATAGATGTACTCAGAACTCGCTGCCCGAGCAGGCGAGCTCGGAGCCGTCGGGGTCTCCCCCGCCGCTACCGTCGTCGTCTTGCTGCTGGTAGAAGAAGCATTGCCATCCCAGTAACCCCCGTTGGGGTCCCACGTGATGGTGATCTCTGGATCCCAGATCGGATAGAATTGATTCCAGGGATTGCTTACTATCCGCTCGCTTTGAGGAAAGCCCTCCAAATCGTACCAGACATCCGCTTTGCTGAAATCGCCGTTCTCAAGAGCGAAAGTCCAGCCGCCGAAGACCCTTCCATCCTCCCCCTTCAAGAGAGGAGCGGTCCAACCAGTTGCATCTGCATCTGTAGTTTCTACACTCCAGAGATCTCTGTGGTAGGAAAGGTCGACCCTGCTAACAGAATCCCCATCTATCGAATAACCCTTCGGTAGGTAAGCATATCCGATTATATTTCCGTATGAATCTGCACCATAGGCTTCAAGAAAAGTGAAGACCCCGACCCAAAAAGCCTTTAAGGTCATGTTCGACGTCACGGTTATCCATGATTTCCTATCAACTGAGAAAGAAGGATAGCCATACTCGCCAACATATTGTTTCGGATGATCATTCAGTGCATCGACATAGCCGCCGAAATCCCAGTAGCCGTCTTCTCCATCACCGCTACCATACTGATGAAAAGATGGAGTATGTGCCAGCTCAGGAATCGGAGAGCCATGAGGAACCTTTATGGTGTAGGTTTTATTGCTCGCCGATGTTGATTCGCCAACCGTCTGATGGCCACCCGACCCTCCTTGGTTGTCAAAGGTGACGGTATAGTAGGAGCCCACCGATTGTCTGATCTCGTTAGTCGATGATGCATTAAGAGCAGATTTTATTGTGTCGTTATTGCCGGAGTAGTAAGTCAGAACTTTGCCATTAACGAGCTGATTCTTTGAACTCAATCTATCGCGATAAGTTGAGCTGAAACCAAACATCTCAGTAGAGGTCTTAATGCCTCTTATGTTGGTAGCCCAAAAAACTCGAAGTGAATAGCAATTCCAGAACATGCGTCTAGCGGTGCCCAATTCACCTTCGGTCTCATTTCCCCACCCAAGCCTATTTTCCCCGTTGAATTCGATAGTCTCGAGGTTGGGCATATTCGCAAAGACGAATTCCGAATTCTTGTCGAACATGTTGTCGACTACGACGCGACGAATGGCCAGCATCCTATTATTCGTCAGACGCCATACACGATTAGTGGAGCCGCTGCTCGCCGTCTCAGAGGTATGTCCATCGTAATAGTAACCGCCGGTATAATTGAGCGTGAGAGTTCTGGTATCTGCGGTGTATTGCACCAACATGCCCTTTGCAGCGGTGCCTACTTGCTTTGAGTAGTTGCCAACGGTTGCTGTCTCATGATCTAAGCTCATCGGGCTGATCCCCATATCGGCGAGGGCGACAGTGCGGTTGATCACCTTCTCCTGCGCCTCGAAAATGCCCCCTTCGAAGAAGTCGCCTTCCCTATAGAATTGCTCGTCATAGGGGATATCCGGAGTATGGAGCTCTTTCAGCTCCTCGGCAGTCTCGCCGTTCTCCCCTACGATCTCACTAGGTGGTATCTCCTCGTTTTCCTCTTCCTTCTCGACCTCTTCGCTCGGCGCAGCCTCCACCACCACAGGGCGGCTCGCGCTGGCGAGGGCA
>CAJTXX010000073.1 GCA_910584145.1 uncultured Eggerthellaceae bacterium
CCTCCTGATGGGATTCGCTTTCGGTATCAGAGGGTCATCATGCGGATTCGTTCCCTATTCGCTTCCTGGATACAAAGATCGTCGATGAACAGGCATACCAGGGTGAGCATCACTCTGAGAGGGTGATAACTCAACCCTCTATTTCACCACCCTCGGATGGTGAAAATGGTTTTCTTATACATGAGAATCCGAGCAATGAGCAGCAGGGGAGGCTGTTCATTCGTGTATCCGATAAAGAGAGGAAGGAATATGGATACAACCAAGTCTATTCCCGTAAGGATCGCTTGGATCGTTGTTGCTGTTGCTATCTTAGTCATCGCCGTTTTGATCCCAACGCCGGAAGGATTGACCGAAGGCGGCAAGATGTCCATCGCGCTCATTGTTGCCGGCATCGTATTGTGGGTGACAGAGCCTATCGACATGGCTATATCGGCTATCTGCCTGATGGTGCTCATGCCTTTTTTCCATGTGTACGATTCGACCCAGCTGATATGGACGAACTTCATCAGCAGCGTGATCTTCTTCGTGCTGGCATCGTTCGGGTTCGCTGCTGCGTTGATGAAAACGAAGATCCCCATCAAGCTCGTATCGCTTCTCGTGACGCTTGCGCGAGGGAATTCGAAGGGTATCGTGTTTGTATTTATGGCCGCCACCGCTCTGGTGTCTGCTTTTGTGTCTGACATCCCCTGCACCGTGCTCTTTGCCGGCATTGCTGCGAGCAGCGTGCTGGAGTACCATAAAGTCGAGCCGAAGGACTCGAAATTCGGGCGTGCGCTTATGGTGGGCATCGTCTTCGCATCTCTGATCGGTGGTTGGATGACCCCCGCTGGCAGCTCTATGAACGTGATGGCTATGGGAATGATGGCATCAAGCACTGGTACGGCAATGACGTTCGCCCAGTGGTGTATCGTCGCCATTCCTATCTCGCTGATACTCTTCTTCGTCGCTTATCTGTGGCTCATGGTCGTTTCCAAACCCGAGCCTATCGGCGAAGAGACTGCCCTTGCGATCGAACAGAAGGCGAAAGAAGTAGGCAAGCTGGAAGCGGTCGACAAAAAGACGCTTGGTATCATGATCGCGCTGATCGTCTGCTGGATCTCGAGCAACTGGACCGGCTGGGACGCTACGGTTATTGCTGTGCTCGGTCTGGTAGCATTCTTCCTGCCGGGCATCGATGTTCTTTCTTTCAAGGAATTCGCGAAGGCGGTCAATTGGGGCATCGTGCTACTGATAGGCGCTGTCCAATCCATTGCTGGCGGCATCCAAGCAAGTGGTGCGGGTTCGTGGCTGCTGAACTCCACGGTGGCCGGTTTCGCGGCTGCAGGCGCATTCGCCACAGTGGCAGCCATCTCTGTGTTCGTGCCGATCATCCGCTGCTTCCTGCCTATCGGTCCTGCTATCAATGCCATTTGCCTTGTCCCTTTGATCGGCATAACGGGGGCTTTAGGCATCAGTCCGGCAGCGATAACCATTATCGTCGGCATGAATGCTTCCAACGCTTTCGTGCTGGGCATCGACAACAATCCCATAGTCACGTTCAAGTACGGCTATTGGAATATGCGGCAATATCTCATCTGTGGCATCGTGCCGATGATCGCGATGATGATCCTTCATATGACGATGGTCACGCCGCTCGTGGCTTTAGCTGGCATGTAATACCGGCTGTGCTGTCGGTTCGCTGTGCATCGGTCGCATAGCTGCACAGTGAGGGGATCGAAGGTGAGGCAGTGTCATGTCCTGCCTCACCTTCGAGTATCCTGAGAGAGCAAGCATGCGGGAGGGGTAATGCTATGTCGGCTCAAGCAAAGAAGATCGTCGAGAATACCGTTATTCTTGTGCTGTCGTCGATCGGCATGGGATGCTTGCTCTGTGGTCTTTTTTGCGCATTCCTCACTCCGTCTACGCTTTTCATATCGCCTGCTGGCGATGTTCCGGAGATGATCGTGCGCCTTGCGCTCGTTGTGGGGTTGATGTCGGTCTCCATCTTTTCGGCTGTGTCTCATGGCTCTGTCTTCGCTTTGTGCAGCTTCTCTTGGTTCAACTGCATTTCGCTGGCGTGCATCCTGCTGTCAGTGCTCGTCTCCTTTATTGCCATGGGCACCTTGCTACCCGGCTTCATCTTCATCGTCTCAGCGTTCCTAGCGGGTTGGGGTTACGGATTCTGCTTCGTATCTTGGGCTGATACCTTGCGGCCGTTTTGGCACTATCAGGTGGGAGTGTACGTTGCGCTGAGCTATTTCGTAGCGTCGATACTCGCCCTGTTCGTGAATCATATGGATCGCCCCTTCGCGCTAGCTGCTTACGGAGCCGCGGTCTGTGTCGCGGTGGTTCTGCTTCGCATAAGCCGCCAATACATGGAACTTGAAGAGGATATCAGTCCGGCGAACAGAGAACGCTTTCCGCTATCGCCTTGGCATGAGGTCCTCATCGGTTATTACAGCATGATCTGCGGTGTGTTCCTAGTGCTGTTCTTCCAGATGACACCGACCGTAGAGATGCTGCAATGGCTGGCGGTATCGGTGGTCGCGGCGGCTTCGGTCTATGCCGTTACCCTCATGGTCCGCAAGAAGTATTTTCCTTCCGGCTTAGCACAGCGGATCGTCTGTATCCCGCTCCTAGCTGCTTTAGTGATCGTTCCGCTCGTTGACGAGGCGACGCGCTGGGTCGTCTGCCTGGTGATTATTGCTTCGTTCTTCTACCTCGATATAGCCAACTATTCCTCGCTCATCGCTTTGTCCGACGAACAGAACACATCGCCGTTCTTCATTATCTCGCGTGGGCGCTTGTTCCTCTATGGGGGCTTGGCTTCAGGAGTGCTGCTCGGATATGCGCTCTTTGCTTTCGGGTTGGCATCTGACGAGAACTCCCTGATTGCCGTTTTCTTTGCATTAGCCCTCGTGTTGTTGGTCATGGCTTTGATGAAGCCCTTCGAGGTGAATTACGTTTCGGATAGGATGAGATTCGAAGATGCGGAAGAGGACATCGACCGCCTCGATGCCCATTGCCTTCTGCTGGCAGAACGCTATGGCCTTACCGCTCGGGAGTTGGATGTGCTGTTGCTTCTGGCCCGCGGGCGCAATGCCAAGTTCATCGAGCAGGAGCTCTACATCTCGCTCAACACGGCCAAAACGCACATCGGATATATCTATCGGAAGCTGGACATCAACTCGCAGCAGGCGCTACTCGACATGGTCGATGAAGTTGCCGATCGCTAAATTCACCATGCTCATCGTCGCTCACGCTAGAAGTATGAGGATGCGTCTATAAGCTGCTCGAACAGGGCATCCTTCGCTTTTTGCGCTATTTCACGCTCTCGGGGTGATTCTTCGACAGCTGCAAATGGGCATCATCAGCTCAGTCGGGATGAACTCCCCTGAGACGTCTGCCTGTTAGGAAGAGGACCTAGACGTTCAATCCTTTTGGCCCGCAGGCCTCACATCCCGCTGCTTCAGGAAACGAAATGGGAAGAGTATGCGCTCAAGCGCATGCAGAGGAAGGAGGGAAGGGTGAAGACGACAGATAAGACGGTGTATCGCGGCATGGGCTTCTGCAGCCACGGTACAGGCTCCAACATCTGCTCGATCGACATCAAGGACGGGAAGATCGCACGGATACGACCGGCCCACTACGATGAGCATTACACCCCTGATGATCTGAACTATTGGAAGCTCGAAGCGAAGGGACATACATTCGAGCCAGGTATGAAATCGCTTCCGTCTCCGTTGCACCTTGTGTACAAGAAGCGCACCTATTCCAATAACCGCATCTCCTATCCCCTCAAGCGGGTCGATTGGGACCCCAATGGGGAGCGTAATCCACAGAATCGCGGCATAAGCGGTTATGAGCGCATCAGTTGGGATGAAGCGACGGAGACCATCGCCAAGGAGATCGTACGCATACATAAGGACTATACGCCCTATGCCATCTTGGCTCAGGGTGAAGGCCATGGCGAGACCAAGGCTGTCCAGGGTACCCATGGCTGTCAGACACGCATGCTTGAGCATATCGGCGGCTTTACGAATATGGCACGCCAGCCAGACTCTTGGGAGGGGTGGTACTGGGGAGCCAAGCATGTTTGGGGTATGGACCCGGTTGGACAGAACACCCATCAGAACAATCTGATGCAAGATATCGCACGACATTCCGATGCCCTGCTGTTCTGGGGTGCCGACATCGAGACGACACCTTGGGGTTGGGGCGGCCAGCAGGCGAGCCGCCTATGCTACTGGTTGTCCGATTGCGGGGTGAAACAAATCTACATATGCCCCGACGTCAACTATGCTTGCGGAGTGCATGCGGACAAATGGATTCCGATCTACCCCAACACGGACGCAGCGTTGCAGTTAGCTATCGCGTATGTGTGGATGACCGAAGGTACGGTGGAAACCGAGTATTTGGCAACCCACTCGGTCGGTTACGATTGGTTCGAGCACTATGTGCTAGGTAATGAAGATGGTATTCCGAAGACACCGGAGTGGGCGGCAGAGCTTTGTGGCATCCCCTCTTATCGAATCAAGGCCCTTGCCCGCTATTGGGCGTCTCATGTCGTGTCTATCGCTCATTGCAACGGTGGCGGCATGGTGCGTTCGGTTTTCTGCCACGAGCCGGCGCGTCTGGAGGTGTATCTGCTTGCGATGCGGGGTGTCGGCCAACACGGTGTGGCACAGGTGAAGTTCATCGAATGGTCCCTCTTTGGCAATCCCGGCTACAACCCCCTCCCGGGGTTCTCGCTGTATCCCAATGTATTCGCTGGCTACAATGCCGGCTTCAATGCTGATATCTCGCCGAGCTTCTTGCCAAAGACCCTCGTACACAAAGCCATCCTAGGTGACTACACCGAGGACGATCCGCTTACGTGGTATGGCCATACCTACTGCAGCATGCCCCGAGAAGACCAGCTCATCCAGTACCGCTTCCCTTTGAAGGGTCATGGCGATATCCACATGCTGTGGACCGATTCTCCGTGCTGGGAAACGTGCTGGAATGGTGGCAACGAGTAC
>CAJTXX010000074.1 GCA_910584145.1 uncultured Eggerthellaceae bacterium
CCTTCGCTCTCGGACGACATTGGTGCTTGCCAGCTGGATGTGGAGATGGAGACCGGAACTGGCAAGACCTACGTGTATACGAAGACGATGTTCGAACTGAACCGACTCTACGGCTGGTCAAAGTTCATCATCGTCGTGCCCTCCATCGCCATCCGGGAGGGCGTGAACAAGAGCTTAGAGAACACGGAGCAGCATTTCTTCGAGCAGTACGGGAAGGGCATCCGCTATTTCGTGTACAACTCCGACCGGCTGAACGAGTTGGACGCCTACTCCCAAAGCGACGACATCTCGGTCATGATCATAAACATGCAGGCATTCAACTCATCCATGAAAGAGGGCGCGAACAATAAGGCCGCGCGCATCATCTTCGACGAGCGTGACGACTTCGGCAGCCGCCGCCCCATCGACGTCATAGCTGCGAACAATCCCATCGTCATCGTCGACGAACCTCAGAAGATGGGCAAGAAGGGGTCCGCCACCTGGAAGGGCATCGAGCGGTTCAACCCGCTCTTCGTGCTCAACTACTCAGCCACCCATCGCGAGAAGCACAACCTAGTGTATGCGCTCGACGCGCTCGATGCCTTCAATGAGAAGCTGGTCAAGCGGATCGAGGTCAAAGGCTTCGAGCTCAAGAACATGCGCGGAACCGACGGGTATCTCTATCTCAAGGACATCATCGTATCGAAGAACAAGGCTCCCGAGGCTGTCATCGAGTTCAAGGCTATGACTGCGGGTGGCAAGGTCGTCAAGAAGACCATGCGCTTCAACGAGGGCGACAGTATCTACGATGCCACTGGCGATACGAGACTTGAGGCCTACCGAGACTATGTCATCGCCTCGGGAAACGATGGCATCGTGCCCGATCAGGACGGCCGTATCGGATACGTGCGCTTCCTCAACGGTGAGGTTCTCCAGCGCGGTGTCGTATACGGGGATTCGGCCGAGGATGATATGAGGCGCATCCAGATAAGGGAGACCATCGCCTCGCACTTGCAGAAGGAAGAGGCGCTCTTCTATCGCGGCATCAAGTGCCTATCGCTCTTCTTCATCGATGAGGTCGCAAAGTATCGCGACATTTCCGGTAACGGAGAGACCGTGGGCTACGGGAAGGTCTTCGAGGAAGAATACGAGCGTGCTGTAGAGGATAGACTAGCGCATCCGATGTTGAACGACGAGCGCGAGCAAGCCTACCTTGACTACCTCAGTCGCGATAGCGCCCATGTCGTCCATTCCGGCTATTTCAGCATCGACAAGAAGGGTAACTCCGTAGAGAGCAAGAAGGAGACCAAGGCAGAGATAGCCGACGGGTTGGGTGCTAACGATGAGAACGCCCAGCGTGCTTACGATCTGATTCTCAAGGACAAGGAACGCCTGTTGTCCTTTGAAGAGCCTGTGCGCTTCATTTTCAGCCACTCGGCCTTGCGCGAGGGCTGGGACAACCCCAACATCTTCCAGATATGCACGTTGAAGAGCTCAGGGTCTGAAACTGGGAAACGCCAGGAAGTGGGACGTGGACTCCGCCTTTGCGTAGATCAGGACGGAGAGCGCCAGGACGCGATGTACCTCGGAGCTCGCGATGTGCACAACGTGAACGTGTTGACGGTCGTTGCCTCGGAAAGCTACTCCTCTTTCGTGGACGCGCTGCAGAAGGACATCGAGGCCGAGCTGCGCGACCGCCCGACGAAGATCGAGGTCGACTTCTTTACCGGCCGCCAGGTGACCCTTCCGAACACCGGAGAGACCGTCACCTTCGATGATCGCGAATCCAAGGAGCTCTACAAGTGCCTCATCAAGGGCGATTTCCTCGACGAAAACGATCGCCCATCATTGAAGTTCAAGGAAGGCGAGTTCTTTGCATACGCCATCGCCTCACTGCCCGAGGATATGCGCGAGGAGACGAAGCTCGCCGCAGCCGAGCTGCTCGTGAGAAGCGTGTACGACCCGAGCGTGCTCTCGGCGATGATCAGCGACGGCAACGTCCCAAAGGTGACGCGCAACGCCCTGAACGACAACTACCGAAAGCGCGAGTTCCAGGAACTGTGGCGAAGGATAAACAAGAAGCACGCATACACTGTCTCATTCGACGACGAGGAACTCATTGCTAAGGCAGTCGCGGCCATAGATGCGAAGCTTGAGGTGAGCGAGCTCGCCTATACCCTCACCACGGGCACCCAGAAGGAAACAGCGAAAAGGGAGGATATCGAGGACAGGTCGCACTTCAAGGCTAAGAGTGCCGACACGAAAATACTGGAGATAGACGAGCGCATCGGAGTCACTTACGATCTAGTCGGGGAGATAGCGCAGGCGGCGAAGGTGACGAGGCGCACTGCGGCTACCATCCTCTCGCGCATCAGCCCCCTCAAGTTCTCGCTTTACAGGCAAAATCCCGAGGAGTTTATAAAGAAGGCGAGTTCCATCATCGTGGACGAGAAGGCGACGACTATCATCGACCATGTCACCTACCATCAGATCGACGAGGAATTCGATACCGACATATTCACAGAGCGCATGCCGGAGAACATCTCGAAGGCACTCAGGGCGGAGAAAAACATCCAGGACTACGTGTTCTTCGACAGCATTGTCGAGAAACAGTTCGCCGAGGCCATGGACTTGGCGTCCGAGGTCTGCGTTTATGCAAAGATGCCGCGTACTTTCAAGATACCCACTCCCGTCGGGGAATACGCACCCGACTGGGCGATCGCCTTCAGGGAGGGAAGCGTGCAGCACGTCTATTTCATTGCGGAGACGAAAGGCACGATGGACACCATGGAGCTAAGCACAGTTGAGCAAACCAAGATCGCTTGCGCGAAAAAGGTGTTCAACGAGCTCTCGACCTCGCAGGTGAAGTTTGAGGGACCAATATCAACATACGATGAACTGCTTTCCGTAGTACGGGGAATGGATTAGCAAGATGGCAAGCTCAATAGAAGTTAATAAAAAGAAAGTCTGTGACTTCCTCGCTGAAGGCAAGGAGCACAAATTTATAGTACCGGAATATCAGAGGCCTTATGAATGGACCGAGGAGCAGGTCGATACTCTCTTCGACGATCTGTGGGAGTTTTCTGCCAGTGAAAAGGACGACAGCGAAGACTACTTTCTCGGTTGCATAGTCTTCTTCGAAAACGATGGCGAGTACGAGATCATCGACGGCCAGCAGAGACTTACGTCCCTATTCCTGTTCCTTCGAGCGATTTATGTGTCACTGGAGAACGGCCAGGAGACACCGGAATCCAAGAACTTCATGTCGAAGATTGAGAAGTCGATATGGCCCGAGGATGAAATGACCGGCGAAGTGGTGAAGAACCAAACGCTTCTTGAATCCAGAGTCGTCGATTCGCAGTACGGTGATGTACTAACTGAGATCCTCACAAGCGGAGCAGCTAAAGACGATAACGAGGACCATTATTCCGTCAACTTCCGAAGATTTCAAAAGAGGTTTCAGCAGGCTTCGGCCGAGAACAGCTTGTCGATTTATAGGTTCCTGCTCGATATAACCAAACACGTAATTATCTTCCCGATCCAGGCCGACACCCAGGAGACGGCTCTGAGGATATTCTCCACGCTCAACGACAGGGGTTTGCCCTTATCGGACGCGGACATCTTCAAGGCAAAGATCTACGGCTTCCTGGACACTGACAAGGACAAGGAGGACTTCATCAAGGATTGGAAAGCTTTGGATGAGAGAGCCACGGAGGCCGAAGAAAGCATCCAGAAGCTATTCCAATACTACATGTTCTACCTAAGGGCGCTTGATGGAGATACGGCAACTACAACCCCAGGCATAAGGCGTTACTACGCAGAAGACAAGTTCAAGAGGCTTAAGAACCCGGGTCTAATGGACGATCTCAATGCACTCATGGATGTATGGGAAGTTGTGAACGCCCGAATGGAGTCGGCAGACCTGGCATGGACGAGCAATTCCGGAATCCGAAAGCAACTCAACCTTCTAAACATGTATCCCAACGAATTCTGGAAGTATCCTGTCGGGGTGTTCTATCTCACTCACAAGGATAACGACGACTTCGAAGAGAAGTTCCTCCGGTTTCTAAGCAAATTCGCGGCTGAAATGATAGCCAAGTTTCTGAAATCGCCGACGGTCAGCGCCGTCAAACCCGGTGTAATGAAGCTAAACACCGCAATCTTGGAAAGCGACACGCCTTCTTTCGAATTCGGTACCGTGGACTGGCAGGGTCTAAGAGATCAGATCAAGCTGCCGAACAAGCGCTCCTTCAGGATGCTGCTCGCCCTTCATGCCTACACACAGCAAGACGATCTTCTCCCTGCTAAATGGGAGATCGAACACATCTTTCCCAAGAAGTGGCAAGCAAGTCATTTCCCGACCTACGACGACTCCATCGTGAACGAGAAGATCGAGCACATTGGAAACAAGGTGCCGTTCGAGAAAAAACTCAACATAGTGGCCAGTAACGGTTACTTCGGAAAGAAGCAGAAAGAATATGCGCAATCTACCATTGCTGTGACCGAAACACTGGCCTCCAAAGATCCATCCACATGGGAGCTGGCGGACATTGACGAACGCGATGTTCGTGTGACCGATACTATTTTGGAGACTCTTAAGAAATGGTGCTCAGAATACGATGCGAGTGACAATTCCGCTTCACCGCAGATATCAGAAGAAGACGTCGAACTTGTCAGGGCTCTTAAAGAAAAGTACGGAGAGTCAATCCTGGGCATATGAGCTGCTCTGCACCAAAGAGTTCAGCAGGGCGCTACATACATTCGATGAACCCATCGACTCGCTATAGGTGCGATCATAGAGCCAGCATAGACAAGATTCTGCTCCTATGCTGGCCCTAATTGTATTTGGAATTGAGGTTTCTAGATCGGACTCGGC
>CAJTXX010000075.1 GCA_910584145.1 uncultured Eggerthellaceae bacterium
TGCCCTCGCCAGCGCGAGCCGCCCTGTGGTGGTGGAGGCTGCGCCGAGCGAAGAGCCGAAGAAGGAAGAGGAAGCCCACGAACACGAACCCGGCGAGGAGACCGGCGACGAGGTGAGCGTCGACCACCCGGAAGTCTCCTACACAGACCAGCTCTTCGAAGAGGGAGACTACTACACCTCAGGCGCGCACGTATACGAAGAGAAGGTGATCAACCGCAGCGTCGCGCTCGCTGATATGGATGCGGGTATAAGCACCATGAGCATGGTGGTTCCCGATGTGGCGAGCTGGGAGAACAGCGAGTCGAGCTCGGGCAATTTTGTAGGCACTACCGGCACGCGTGGCTGGGATTTCAAATACGATGCCGACACCAAAACGCTGACAGTTGATATGAAGAGCGTTTCGACATGGTGCAAAGTGAGCGAATGTGGGGGTGCTATCAACTGTCAGGGCAGTTCGGGCGCGCACAATTATATGTTCCGAAAATCGCGCGAGAAGCTGAATGCAGTACGTAAGCTCGTTCTGAAGAACTTCGATCATAAATATCCCAAGATGTTTTTCAGTAAGATGATGAATCTTGAGAAGGTTGAGATATACGGTAATTTTCTTGAGAATATTTACGACGGCAAGACGTCGGGTGTTACCAATATTTCGTCTATGTTCGAAGACTGTCCTCAGCTACGGGTGATTGACCGAGATCTTAGATTTCCTTCAACGGTCACAACATCCACATCGTTATTCGGATTCAGCACCCACAAGATCGACGGCACCAATACATCTTGGCAGAGGCTAACAAGTGCAAATCAGTTAGTGAACGACCGTCTGCTGACAGCATATACCGGCTCTGACGCGACAGTGATAAAGCAGCTCAAGTATGCTACGAATACCTCCTCTGATAGTCATTATCGTGACCTCGTAACGACGTATCATCAGGTCGTACTTGATAATCAGGGAGGAACTGGGGGCCATGAAGCGCTAGATTATATTATGGGTCCGGTTACACCAATTGAACCTATTTGGCCTACTAATGAGGACTCTCGCAGCTCACGCTTTGGGCGTCTTGGTGCGATTTGGGTGCCTCATGGCTCCCCGATTCCAGAGTTAACAGGTGTGCCGTCATATAGCGGCTGGACTTTTGGTGGCTATGTTGATGCCTCTACATCATCTGCTCCGAAACAGTACGTTTCAAAGTCTGGGTATCCATATTGGAGCGTCGCTTCTAAGTCGTGGATGGCGATCACGAGCAGCATTACTTTGAAAGCGCTCTGGTATAACAAAGCGGAGTTTTATGGCGACAGTGAAGCTTCTTCTAATGGATCGGTGAACCTGGTAAAGGGCAATCCGATAAATAAGACATACAGCATGACTGATATGGGGGACATGAGCGTCGCATCTTCAAATGCATGGCTCGGTCGTGTTTGGAAATCGGGTTATGCGTCGGATAGCACAACAAATCTGGCTCCGGAGTGCACCAATCGCGGTAGACCTTTTAGAGGTTTCACATTAGGGGAATCGCTGAAATCTGCTTATGGCTTCGGCCCGTTAAAGTCCGTTGCTTGGTATGGGTCAGATCGTAATCCATCTTCTCAGCTTTACAACGAAGCAAAGGATTTCTACGGGATGTGGGGCGGCTACACTTTGTCTATTTATACATCTGCGAAAACCGCTTGGAATCCCGGGCCCAGAATGGGATATAACAGTGCTGGTCAGTACGATTCGAGCCTAAATACAACAATGGCACGCGGTGAATCTGCGGCGGGTTATGGCTCACCCTATGTTGTCACTGACGTTCTGCATCTTGATGTATGGCCATCTTATACCGTCAATACTCATGAACGCGATGCTGATGGTTATCGGCTCGATTCGCAAACGGATTATGTACGTGCCAATTTCGACGGCCCTGGGTATTCAACGAATGTGCGGCCGAGTTTTCCGGCTCATCACGAAGTGAAAGAGATTCGACTGGGGGATCCTGTTACAGGAGAGCTAGTTGGGTTTTCGAGGCAGAATATATTTGATGGAAGGTATGCACTTGATGGCAATACGAGCCTGTACTTCATCTTGAAAGATAATACGCCGAACGACACCATCACTTGGAAGGCTAATGGCGGCTACCTCAACGGAGACACCAAGGTCACCGAGACGAGCAATACGGCCAAGCGCGGGACCAAGGTGACAGCGCCGGCCATCGCTCGTGCGAACTCTACGGATACGCGCTATACCTTCTTGGGTTGGTATAGCGGCGACACCAAGGTCTGCGGCGCGGGCGGTCAGGTGACGGCTAATGGCGCTGCCACGTACACCGCCAAGTGGAAGACCGAGTACAAGATAACCTGGAATACCGGCATGAGCGGGGCGTATTGGAGTAACGTAGAGACCGATACGGCAGCAAAAGAGATATGGGTCGAGTCTGGCAAGGCAGTAGCGGCGCCCACCGCCCCTACGAAGAAGGCGACCTCTGACACTCGCTGGACATGGGAGAAGTGGAACACCGCTCCGGCCACTCCTGCAACGGGCCCTGCGACCTACACCGGTGTGTGGAAGACGGAGTACAAGACCGTTTGGAAGCTCGGTTCGACCGAGGCGTACTGGGGCACGGATAAGTCCGACAAGAACGATAAAGAGAAGTGGTTCAAGTCTGGGGATGCGCCCACGCAGCCTGCCGTGCCCAACCGCGATGCAGTGGCGCAGTACACCTATTCGTTCAGCAGCTGGAATGGCATCACCTCAACGGTGACCGCTCCTGCTATCTATACAGCCATATGGGATAGCGTGGTGAACAAATACGACACCACATGGGACGTGAACGGCGGTTTCTGGAACGACGACAAGGCCGATACGGCGCAGAAGAAGACCACGCAGCAGGCGTACGGTACCCTGCTGTCGGGCCCCGCTGGGTACACGCCGCATAAAACGCGCTATACGTTCGTCGGGTGGTCGACCGACAAGAATGCCGACCCTGACGATGCGGCGAAGCATGCCAAGCAGATAAGCGTCACCGGTGCTTCTACGTACTACGCCATCTACGCACCGGACGGCTACACCATCAAGCTGATGAAGAATGACGGCACCGACGATGTGGCCCATGGGCCGCAGCTCGGCACTGTGTCGGCCCGGTATGACCGGAACTGGACCATCGGCGCGGGGCATGTGCCCAATCGTCGAGGCTACTACTTCATCGGGTGGGATACCGACCCTGCCTATGCTGGCGATTCGCCCGCTTACCCTATGCGGCCGAACAGCAACGGCGTGTATGAGGACGCGACGTTCAGCGGCAACCTGATCGGCGAGACGGGGTCTGCCGAGGCGATGCTGTATGCAGTGTGGACTGAGAGCACCTACACTATCGTCTTCCATGAGAACTGGGGAGACGGCGACGGCACGAGTGGCGAGCCGCCTGCGAAGCTGGAGCCGCTGTATTCGGCGAAGGTGACCATCCCTGGGCAGAACACCATGAAGCGCACCGGTAGGTATTTCACCGGCTGGAACACGAGAGCTGACGGCTCTGGGGTCGATTACAAGACCGGTAACGTGCGGCAATTCGTGGGACACAACGACTTCTCGGACGCTGAGGTGCGCGGAGCCACCGTGAACCTGCATGCTCAGTGGGAGCCGAACAACTACTTCGTATTCTTCGAGCCGAACACCTCGGATGAGTGGAGCGATGAGGGCTGCGACACGATGCTCGCCCTCAAATGGGGCGATACGGTGACGATCGCGACCGAATTCAGTCGACCGGGCTATGAGTTCGTCGGCTGGAGCTTCGATCGCACGGTCGAGTCTGACGAGAGCGGCACACCGAAGGTCGATTTCCACGTGGGCGATACCTTCACTAATCTGACCGATGTGCGCAACGGGGTCGTGCGGCTCTACGCGCAGTGGAAGGGCGCGCCGTACCAGATCGTCTTCGATGGGAATGCTGACGATGAGCATCTGGTCGCGCCTGGCGAGGATGGCCCCATGCAGCCGCTCGAGATGTTCCTCGGTGTGGGGCGCAAGCTGCCTAAGAACACGTTCACCTGTCCGGGCTTCGCCTTCAAAGGGTGGAACACGAAGCCCGACGGCACCGGCGAGGCATATGCCGATACGGAGCTGGTGCAGGATGTGCCGGGCATCAAAGATGGGCGCGTGGTGCTGTATGCGCAATGGTCGCCGGTGATAAGCATGACCTCGCCGATAAACGCGCATATCGAGGTGTATATCGACGGCATGGATGTTCGGGTGACCGCAGTGCGCCCCGGCAGCCCGCAGGAGGTCATCGAATCGCAGACGCGCGGCAAGCTCTTCATAGAGGCGATGGAGCTGGAGCCGAACCTCGATGCTGAGGCGGGCATGGCGCGCATATTCCCGGTGGATGGTGCACCCACGCGCGATAGCTGGGAGGACTTCACGCTGGAGTTCACGGCGCTGAACGAAGAGAGCGGTAAGCAGGTGAAGAGCTCCATCGACTTCGGGAATGCGTTCGCCTTTCTGCCCGGGCAGCGCAACAACTACTTCGTGCCGGCCTATGACACGGCGAACAGCGCTCCGGGGCGCTTGCCATACAAGCTGAGCATGGCGGTGCCGGAGGACGCGCCTGTGCGCTATAGCGAGCATCCTGTGCAGGTGGGAACGCTCGTGTTCACCTGCTCGCTAGCCGAGTAGACAGCAGAGCAGAGAGCCTGTGAGGGGCCGGCCAGATGGCCTGCCCTTGGGCGCATCTACCTTCAATGCAAAAAGCGACGAGGAGAAGGACGCATCAGATGACGATCAACGACAAGAGCAGAAGAGCAGGAAGCGAG
>CAJTXX010000076.1 GCA_910584145.1 uncultured Eggerthellaceae bacterium
ATCCCCGTGAATCAGACCATCGCGGTGCGTCTGAGCCCCGCCGAGCGCTGGGGCGCGGCGAACGCGCTGTTCATGCTCGGGCTCGACTTGGGCAACGGCGCATTCTCGGTGCTCTGGGGCTTCCTCAGCGAGAGCTTCGGGTTCGCAGCCACGCTCGTCGCGGTCATCGCCTTCCTCGTCTTGGCCTTCACGGTGGCGGTGAAGGTCTACCCGAGGCAGCACGAGGCCACCCCGCGCTAGACGGTGTCGTCGAGGTCCATCATCATCAGCATCACGTTATCGCGCATATTGCGCGCTTCCTGGCGGCTGATGCGCTCTTCCTCGTACATGCGCTGTATCTGCTCGAGCTCGGTGCGATACGCGAACCGGCGTATATCGTCCGATTCGTCAGCGATGCGGATGGAGGTCGTCACGCTGGTGCGCGAATTGCCCAGCGCCGCTATGCTCGCTTCGTATTCCAGTATCAGCTTGCTGGCATCCTCGGCGGCGACGGTGCTCTTCGACATCTCAGCTCGCAGTATATCCACCGCATAACGCGCCGTCTCCTGTTGGAGGCTGCGCATCTCCTCTCCTGAGTCGGTCAGCTTCGAATCGGGCAGCGCACGCACCAAGGCCCGGCGCAGCCGCGCGTAGGCTATCCTCACCCGCGAGGCCCATCGCTTCAGATCGAACCTGCGTCCGGCGCCATGCTTTATCAGGCGCTCCATGCGCTCGAGGCGCCCCAAGAAGTCATACCCCACATCCGCGCTGACGATACCCTGGTCCATCAGCTGCAGCGCGCGCTCCTGCTCCCATTCGAGCGCCTGCGAGCGCAGTCCCACGATAGCCTCGTCGTCGGCATCGATCATATTCTTGGTGTTCGCGAGCCTATCTTGATACGCCTTGATGACCACGCGCGTGGAGCGGCGGTTGCGCTTGGTCTGCTGCGCGGTCAGCTCCTCGATCACATTGCGCAAGATGTCGCTCAGCACCTCGAAGTAGTTATGCCGCGCGTCGATCTCGGACTGCTTGCACTCCTTCTTCGGCGCCACCAGCGGCACCACGAACGTCGCGAGCAAAAGCGTCATCAATATGACGCCGCACCCGAGGAAGATGATGAGGTTGCGCTCGGGGAAGCGCGCACCGGTGGACATGAACATGGGGATGGTGAACAGGATGGAGAGGGTTATGGTGCCCTTCGCCCCGCACAGCGTCGTCACCAGCGCATCGCGCACGTCTTGCCGGGCGAAGCGCCGCGGCTCGCCGCCGTTATGGCCCGGATGGCGCACATGCCACCATTCCAAGCAGACGCACCATACGAAGCGCACCCCCATGAGGATGGCCGTTATCAGGAAGATGAAGAGGATGAGCGACACGTTGCTGATGGTATCGTCGGCCCACGCGTAGCGCATCGAAGCCGGCAGCTGCGTGCCCAGCAAGATGAACACGATGCCGTTCAGCGCGAACGAGAGCACTTCCCAGACGTTGTTCGACACGATGTTCATGCGCGCGATGGAAGGGCTGTCGGTGCGCGGCGTTATCACGTTCAAGAGCCCAGCCACCACCACTGCGATGACCCCGCTCACATGCATCGACTGCGCCGCCAGGTACACGATGAACGGCACGCACAGCTCATAGAGCACATGGAACGTGGCGCTCTCTATGCCGAGGTCGCGGAACTTGCGCAAGGCCAGGTTCGCCACATACCCCAGCACCGCCCCGCAGAGCAAGCCACCGAAGAACTCCACGAGGAACGACGTGCCCGCATCGGCGATGGAGAACGTGCCGGTGATCGCCGCGGTCAGCGCGAACTGGAACATGACGATGCCCGACGCATCGTTGAGCAGCAGCTCGCCCCTGAGGATGCCCCACTGCCGCTGCGGGATGGATATCTGCTTCGACAACGACGACACCGCCACCGCGTCGGTGGGACCGAGCGCCGCGCCCAGCGCGAGCGCCGCTGCGAGGCTGATGGCCGGGATGAGCGAGTGCAGCGCCAGCCCGATGATGACCGCCGTCACCACCACGAGCCCGATGGCGAGCGACAGGATAGGCCCTTTGTTCACCCACAGCTGCATCCGGTCGGCGTTCTTCGCCTCGATGTAGAGCAGCGGCGCGATGAACAGCACCAAGAACAGATCGGGTTCCAGATCGACGGTGATCGTGCTGCTAGCGAAGATGGCGATGACCACGCCCAAGCCGATCTGGATGAGCGGGAGCGAGACGCGCGGGACCACCCGATCTATGACAGCCGAGAGCAGCACGGCGATGGTCAGGAACAGCACGAGGGTCAGCATCTCCACGCCTTTCCGCTCCCTTCTGGCCGCTGGCCGGGCTAGTGGTTACTGGGCGAGCCTCACGTTCGTCGTGCGGCCTTCCTTCACGATCTCGAAATCGCCGATGCTGGCGACGTATTGGCGCATCTGCGCGAAACCGAGATCGCGCACCTTGAAATCCTTGAAGCGGTCGCGCACCTTGTTGCCCAGATCGGACATGCCCACGCCCTCCGGGCCCGCCTCGCGCACCATGCGGTAGATGTAGGACTGCGGCGTCTCCTCCGCCTCGGCGACGATCTTGCGCGAGCGGCGCCGGCGGCCGCGCTTGCGCTCGTCGGCGGCGTCCTTCTTCGCTGCAGGCTCCGGCGCTTCCTCTGGCTGCTCGCAGGCCGGCTCGTCGGCCTTGCCGCCCTCCACCAGCTCCACCGTCACGTTGCTGTGATCCTTGGTGATCTTCACGCGCTCGAACTCGTCGAGCAGCTTGCTCAACAGGTTCGTGCCGTAGTTGCGCACGTCGAAATCAGGATAGCGCTTCAGCATGCGGCTGCCCACCTCGCCGAGGCCGGTAGCCTTGCCGTTGTTCAGGTTCTCGGTGATGATGTCCACCACCGCTTGCTCCACATCCTGCTTGCGCATAGCGCCGCCCTGCTTGGCGCCGCTGCCTGCCAGCAGCTCCAGGTTGGTGAACACGTCGCATGCCCGGCGGAACGGCGTCGGCGTCTTCTTCTCGCCCATGCCGATGACCGTCAGCCCGCTCTCACGCAAGCGGCTCGCCAAACGCGTGAAGTCGGAATCGCTGCTGACGATGCAGAACCCATCGAGGTTCTCGCCGTAGAGCAGGTCCATCGCGTCGATGATCATGGCGGAATCGGTGGCGTTCTTTCCCTGCGTGTAGCCGAACTGCTGGATGGGCATGATCGAGTTCTCCAACAGCGCGTCCTTCCATTTGGAATGCAGCGACAGCGTCCAGTCGCCGTAGATGCGCTTCACCGTGACGGTGCCGTATTTCGAGAGCTCGTCTAAGATGGGTTTGATATACCGTGCAGAGACGTTGTCCGCGTCGATGAGGAGAGCGAATCGGTTATCGCTCGATGGCTTTCGCTCCATGAGGCTCCTTGCGTGTTTGCTGTGCGTTGTCATGCCTGTATCCCTATGATAGCAAAAAGGCCGCAATCGCTTGCGGCCTTGGATGCATATACCATGCCTTCTCCGCGAAGGCGCGCCGAGCGGCTGACTACTCGGCGTCCTCTGCGTAGGCGCGCTGCACGCTGGCGTCAACGCGAACACCGGGGCTCATGGTAGAGGACACGGCGATGGACTTCACGTACTTACCCTTGGCAGCTGCGGGCTTCTGGCGCAGGATCTCGTCGTACACGGCACCGTAGTTCTCGGCCAGCGCCTCGGGCGTGAAGCTCGCCTTGCCCAGCACCACATGCACGATGCCGTAGCGGTCGGCGCGATACTCCACGCGGCCGCCCTTCAGCTCGTTGATGGCCTTGGCCACGTCGGTGGTGACAGTGCCCAGCTTCGGGTTCGGCATGAGGCCGCGGGGGCCCAGCACCTTGCCCAGCTTGCCGACCTTGCCCATCTGATCGGGCGTTGCCACAGCAGCGTCGAAGTTGAACTCGCCGCGGTTGATCTGCTCGGTCAGCTCGTCGGTGCCGACGATGTCAGCGCCCGCCTCCTGCGCCGCCTTGGCTGCGTCGCCCTCGGCGAACACGGCCACGCGCACGGTCTTGCCGGAGCCGTTGGGCAGGCTCACGGTGCCGCGCAGCTGCTGGTCGGCCTGACGGGTGTCGATGCCCAGGCGGAAGTCGCCCGTCACCGTCTCATCGAAGTTCGCCTTGGATATCTCCTTGACGATCTTCATAGCCTGAAGGGGGGATACCTCTTCGGCCGGGATGTCAGCTGCCGCTGCCTTGTACTTCTTGGATTGCTTTGCCATTGCCTTGTTCCTTTCGTGGTGATGGCGGGTTGGGAGCCCTTCCACATCTCATCAGCACGGTGCGCAACACCATGCCAGATACCTTTTCGCTATGCCGCGTCCGAGCCGTCGCTCTCGCCCTTCATCAGGGCGGCCAGCTTACGGGTGACCTCGTACTTCTTCTTCATCTCACGGCCCTCGATGCGCACGCCCATCGAGCGAGCGGTGCCAGCGATGATCTCCTTGGCAGCATCGATGTCGTTCGCGTTCAGGTCGGGCATCTTGATCTCGGCTATCTCGGTCAGCTGCGCATCGCTCAGCGTGCCGACGCTCTGGAGCTGCGGGATGCCCGCACCGCTCTGGATGCCCAGCTTCTCCTTGATGAGCACCGCAGCCGGCGGGGTCTTGCAGATGAACGAGAACGACTTGTCCTCGTAGACGGTGATCTCGACGGGGATGATGGTGCCCGCCTGGTCCTGCGTCTGGGCGTTGAACGCCTGGCAGAACTGCATGATGTTGACGCCCTGGGCGCC
>CAJTXX010000077.1 GCA_910584145.1 uncultured Eggerthellaceae bacterium
GGTGACGGGGGACGGTCCAGATGTCACCTCTTCGATCCAGGGCTGATCCTAGCTGGCGTGAGCGTTGTCTTATCGGCGCTTGCCGTCCTGTAGTCCAGATTTATCGAGGGGTGGGGTTAATCTGTTTTTTCGGTTGTGCTTGGTGTCTTAGTGAGCCTCATGCTGATGCTCCCATTGGTCAAGCGTGGCTGTTATCTTCGCAAGCGCTTCTTCATCTATTTTAGATGGGTTATCGATCATCAATAGTCCTAGAAGCTTGTCGATCAGGGCAATAGCATCAGACTGGGATACGGGGCGTATCTCTTGATGCTTGCGAACTGATCCAGCGGTCTCTCGCTTGATCTCGTTCTCTCGTTGCAGGAGGTTGGTAAGCAAAAGCTGCCAGCATAGGACATTGGTCGCCCGGTCTAGACTCAATGCTTGACGAATATCCTCTCTGATCTTGCTGAGCCATTCCTCTGAGTCGGGATTCAAGCGAGCCTGAAGCAGGGTAGGGATCTCGTTTGAGCTTCCTAGATCTAAAGATTGCAAGGTGCCGTACGTCCATCTCCAGTCAACCGTTGCACTATGTGCGACACAGATTGCACGATTGAGCAGTCGGCTTCGACTCAGGGGCTCCGGCATCACTTGAGCTAGTCGATCCTCCAAAGCGCAGATCTTCTTATTGCCGCGAATGGAAACAACGGGGTTCATCTTCTCCTCCTGGTCGTAGATAAATCATATGAAGTGTATCATTTGTATGAAAAAATATTGCGACTGTATAATATACTTGCAGCAGCAAAGATGAAAGGAGTAAGCGCGATGAATGAAGTAGAGCTCAAGGAGAAAAGCGCTTGGCTGCGATGCGTTCGTAACGAGGTTTTCCAAGGGCAAAATATCGTCACACCGGGGGAAGGTATAGAGGGTCTTCTCCAATATCGAATCGATGGAAATGAGGGTCGAATCAAGCATCATCCTGATAGCTTTGCGAAGACGCCAGTGGGTCTGATGTTCTATGGTGCCGAAATGGGGTGGCGGTACAGCGATGCCATATTCAATGGCTGGTCGTTCGTGAGTCGATTCATCCGGGGCATTGAAGGCGCATATGTTGAACCCACACGGGCTATTGAATTGCTCGATCGCTATTTCGATGGAAGATCCAGCCTTCGTGCAAAGCTCGACATATTGGCGGATCGCCATCATTGCTTAGCGAATTTCATGCCTTCCAAGGTTTGCATCAATGGGTGGGAGGGATATGATGGAAAGGGCAACTATCTCAGAGACAATGATTTCCCCGACATCTATTACAGGCGAGCGAAGAAGGACTTCCCTTTGGTATGGTCGTGGCTCAACGAGAATATGCATCGGTGTCATCTTGAGGCATTTTTGACTTTTCGATCAGGTCTCAAGGATGGGAGTGCGCACTGCCCTGTTGATACGAGTTCGCGTAAAGAGATATTGCTCTTCGAGGCAAGCGTAGAGAACGCTCTAGAATGTCTTGAAGAGAGGGCTGCAGCGCTCTCTTCAAGGTTTGTCGCAGCATGATCGAGCCCGTGGTTCCTGTGTAGGCGTATGGCAAGGGATAGTCCAGATGTCATCTTTTCGACCATAATCGTTTGCGCTGGGGTTCCCGAGGCATCTGCGCGCTCTGTCCTTCGTGGGTCTCCAGAGCCACGTTATAATCTCCTCCCATGTATGACATCGCCATCATAGGAGGCGGGGCGTCGGGCCTTGTGTGCGCTGTGGCGGCTTGCGAGGGCGCAGTGCGCATGGGCCGGGAGCTTCCCTCTATCATCATCCTTGAGGCAGCGGACAAGGTCGGCCGTCCCATCCTACGCTCGGGTAATGGCCGCTGCAATTTTTCCAACGCGGACATTCAGCCCCAGGCCTACAACGATCCCCGAGGGTTCAAGGCGGTTGCTGAGGCACTGGATGAGCGCTCGGCGTGGTTTCCTGCATCTGTGAATCCCGTGGTGGGCTTTTTCGAACGACTGGGGCTGATTTGGCGCGAGGAGGCAGAGGGGCGGCTGTATCCGCTGGCTAACAAGGCCAGCGTGGTGTTGGATGTGCTCCGCTCTCCCTTGCTTCGGTTCGGTGTGGAAGTCCGACTCTCGGCGGCAGTAGAGCGCATCGTCCCACCGAAGGCAGAACGCTCTCCCTTCACCATTCACCTCCAAGGAGGGGAACTGATACGCGCCCGAAAGGCTGTGCTGGCAGCGGGGGGTTCGGCGGGACCTCTGGGCCTTGACGGGCTCCTTCCCTATGCTCAGCCCATGCCTATTCTCGGTCCGTTGATGACGGATAATCGGTTCACCCGTCCCTTGGATAACGTTCGCGTCCGTTGCAGCGCAAGCCTGCTGCGGCAGGGTGTGCGCTTGGCGAAGGAGAGGGGAGAGGTCCTTTTCCGCAAGTACGGTGTGTCCGGTATTGTCATCTTCAACCTGTCCCGTTCGGCGCAGTCGGGGGACGTGATCCGCTTGGACCTCCTGCCGGATGAGGCTGACCCCCGTGCTCTCATGGGCTCACGGCTCAAGATGCTCTCTCAGGTCATGGCGAAGGTGCCTTCGAACTATGAACTGCTCCAGGGAGCGGTGCTGCCCCTAGTAGCCGATCAGGTGCTGAAGAGCCTAGGGCTGGAAGGGGCCGAAGCGGCAACGGGGGAGAGTGCTGCTCGGTTGGCTGAGCGTTCGTGTGCCTTCGACCTGCCTGTCAAGGGCATGGGGGATGCGGACCTTTGCCAGGTTCACCGGGGTGGTTTCTCGTTAGATGCCTTCAGTCCGGAAACGCTAGAAGCTAAGGCTGTTCCTGGGCTGCATGTCTTAGGGGAGGCACTGGATATGGACGGCGCCTGTGGGGGCTTCAACCTGCACTGGGCTTTCGCTACCGGCATGTTGGCGGGTTGGAGCTTGATGTGATCCTGCAAGCGAACAATGTACAGGCATCCTTGGATGCGATGCTCCCCGGGCGCGAGCAGCAGCTTGTGGGCGAGGTGGCATGGGCGCTCGGTGTGGCAGCGAGGCGCGTGCGTGATGTGCACATCGTTCGCAAAGCGGTGGATGCGCGGAAGCGCTCTGACGTGCATTTCGTGTTGAATGTGCAGGTAGACATCGCAGGCATAGACGATCCTTCGGAAGTGCATCCGAGGAAAGGCGTGCAGGTGGGATCGCCGAAGGTTCCCGCGCCAGTGACGTTCCCCTCTCTGGAAGATACAGCTCGAAAGGCGCGTTCCATGCGCCCGGTCGTCGTGGGAGCGGGGCCTGCGGGGCTCTTCTGTGCGCTGGCGTTGGCGCGTGTCGGGCTCAAGCCCTTGCTTCTGGAACGCGGGCGTCCCGTTGAGGAGCGCATGCGCGATGTGCGCGCGTTCGCGGATGGCGGCCGTCTTGATGAGCAGTCGAACATCCAGTTCGGCGAGGGCGGTGCGGGGACGTTCTCCGATGGCAAGCTGACCACGGGCACCAAGAGCCCGTTCGCTCGCTTCGTGCTGGAGGAGTTCGTCGCGTGTGGCGCGCCCGAGGATATCCTCGTAGAGGCGAAGCCGCACATCGGCACTGACTTCCTTCCAAAGGTGATCAAGAACCTGCGTCGGCAGATAGAAGATGCTGGGGGTGAGGTGCGCTTCTCCACGCAGCTCATAGCGTGTCGATGGGACGGTCCTGATGACGCAGCCCGCGTCACAGTCACCTTGTGTGACTTGCGCACAGGCGAGGAGGAGGAACTCGAAACCGACGCGCTCATGCTGGCTGTTGGCCATTCAGCCCGAGATACCTTCGCCATGCTGGATGACGCAGGCGTGGCCATGGCCCGCAAGCCCTTCGCTGTGGGCGTGCGCATCGAGCATGCGCAGCGCGCCATCGATGAAGCTCAGTACGGCTCTTCCATGGGCCATCCGGCACTGCCGCCAGCGGACTACAAGCTAGCGGTGCATACCTCGCAAGAGCGTGGCGTCTATACGTTCTGTATGTGCCCGGGCGGTCAGGTGGTCGCTGCCGCCAGCGAGACAGGTGGTGTCTGCGTGAACGGCATGAGCGACCACGCGCGGAGTGGAGAGAATGCGAACAGCGCGCTCTTGGTGGAGGTGCGCCCCGATGACTTCTCGTTAGAAGAGGGAGTGCTAGCCGGAGTGGCCTTTCAGCGTCAGCTGGAGCAGGCGGCCTATCGGGTGGGCGGTGAGACCTATGCCGCCCCGGCCCAGACGGTAGGGGATTTCCTGGAGGGCTCGAAAGGCGGGTCGTTGAGCACGACCACCTATCCACGGGGAGTGGTGGAAGCCGACCTCCATGAGGTGCTGCCCGCTTTCGTGACAGATGCACTGGAAGAGGCGTTGCCCCGGCTTGGACGCAAGCTCAAGGGTTTCAACAGTCCAAAGGCGGTTATGACAGCGGTGGAGGCGCGCAGCTCCAGCCCTGTGCGCATCGTGCGAGACAAGGCGACGCTCCAGTCCGTTTCTCATCCAGGTCTCTACCCGGTAGGCGAAGGCGCTGGCTATGCAGGCGGCATCATGAGCGCTGCCTGCGATGGGCTACGTGTGGCCGAGGCGGTCATAGCGGCGGTTGCTGCCAGCCAAGGGCAAGACAACAGCACGAGGTCATAGGAGGGAATACGGACGATTCCTGTAGGGGCGGATCTGGATCCGCCCGCTCTTGTGCTCGGGATAATGCCC
>CAJTXX010000078.1 GCA_910584145.1 uncultured Eggerthellaceae bacterium
TGAGACTTTCTGAAGGCAACCTGGATAGCTGTCCACTTTAAGATTTCAATTAATGATGGATGGCCGCCGCGGATGGCGGAGACGACCGTAAACTTTATTTCTTGCCTGTATAGCGTCCATAAAACAGATGATCTATCCACCTGCTCGAATACATCTCGACTGGCAGAATAACGCTGCATGATGAAGACTCCGACGGCACTGTCAAGGCATCGTTGAGACGTTCAAACATGCAGTGATCGGCAAGCCCTTAGATCTCGTGCATGTAGCGGAATACGTCTTCCCGCTGGATTATTATCTGAGTGCCTAGCTGCTCACCGGCAGCATTCAGGCGCTCTTGCACAGTGTTGAAGTCGCATATATCGGTAGCGAGCGTCACCAACATGGTCATGCTGAATATCTCGTTCGAGCCGAGGATCGTCTGATTGATGTCATCTATGTTCGCACCGCATTCGGTCAGCACGGTAGCCACGGCGGCAACGATGCCGGTGCGGTCTTTGCCCAGAACAGATATGACGCATTTCATGGCGATCCCTTCGATCGTGCAGTGCGGAAGTATCCGCTCAATAGTAGCAGACCTAGTGCACGCCGAGCAGCGCAAGAGCCTCGGCGCGAGTATCGGGATACGTGCGGAACGCCCCGCGCACAGCGCTCGTGGTGGTGCGCGTGCCGGGCTTCTTCACGCCCCGCATGCTCATGCAAAGATGCTCGGCGTCTACCACCACCAGCACGCCGCGCGGTTGCAGCTCGTCCATGAGCGTGTCGGCCACCTGCGTGGTCAGGCGCTCTTGCACCTGCGGGCGCTTCGCGAATGCATCGACCAAGCGCGCCAGTTTCGAGATTCCGCAGATGCGCCCGCTCGGCCCGGGGATATACGCGATGTTCGCAGTGCCGAAGAAAGGAACCAGATGATGCTCGCACATCGAATAGAACGGTATGCCCCGCTCCAAGACCATCTCTTCGTGGCCCTCGTCGAACGTCACCCTGAAATGGCGCGCCGGATCCTCAGTCAGGCCGGCGAACACCTCCTCATACATGCGGGCTACGCGGGCGGGCGTATCGCGCAGGCCCTCACGGTCCGGGTCTTCGCCCACTCCCTCCAAGATCAGCCGCACTCCCTCTTCGATCTTACGCTTATCCATCAAAGCTCCAGTTCCAGCCCTATCGGGCAATGATCGCTGCCGTACACTTCACCGTAGATGCTCGCCCCCGCGATGCGCGGCGCCAAGCTCTCGCTCACCAAGAAATAATCTATGCGCCAACCGGCGTTCGTCCTGCGGGCACGCCGCTGGTAGCTCCACCAAGTGTACACCTCCGCCAGATCGGGATGCACATAGCGGAACGTGTCGACGAACCCAGCTTCCAGCAGCTCATCGAGCTTGCCCCGCTCTTGGTCGGAGAAGCCAGCATTGCCCCGATTCGGCCCCGGGTTCTTCAGGTCGATATCGTGGTGGGCCACATTCAGGTCGCCGCACATGACGACAGGCTTGCCCGGCGTGCGGCTGCCATCGGGCAGCATGCCGGCTTCCAGTCCCACGCAGAACTCGCGGAATGCGTCGTCCCACTCCATGCGATGATCGATGCGCGCCAGTTCGGCTTGCGCGTTCGGCGTATAGCAATCGACGAACCAGAACCGGTCGAATTCCGCCGCCACGATGCGCCCTTCGCGGTCAAGATGCGGGATGCCCAGCCCATGAAGCACACGCTCGGGTTCTTCGCGGCAGAAGATCGCTGTGCCCGAGTAGCCCTTCCGCTCGGCATAGCTCCAGAACTGATGGTAGCCCGGCAGATCGAGCTCGACCTGGCCCGCTTGGCATTTCGTCTCTTGCAGCGCGAAGATATCGGCGTCGAAATGGTCGAACACGTCCATGAAATCTTTGCCGAGAACAGCGCGGATGCCGTTCACATTCCATGAGATGAAGCGCACGGGCGCCCCCTTTCGCAGATCGTTCATCCGGTCGTGCGGTTAAGCCGGCGGGAAGCGCAGAACCAGATAACCAGCAGCGATGACCACCGTCAGCAGCATCATAGGGAAGCCCACCTTGAAATACTGCGCGAAGGTGATGGTATGGCCGTTCTTGCGCGAGATATCGCTGAGCACCACATTCGCGCTGGCACCGATGAGCGTGCCGTTGCCGCCCAAGCAGGCACCGAGCGAGACCGCCCACCACAGAGGCGTGACATCCATGCCAGTTGCCTGCATGGAAGCCAAGATGGGTATCATGGTTGCCACGAACGGGATGTTGTCCAAGAACGCTGACACCACAGCCGAGCCGAACACCAGCACCAGCATGGTCAGGAACACATCGCCGCCGGTCACGTTCACCAACCAGCTCGCCAGCATGTCGATGACGCCAGTGGCCGTCATGGCGCCCACGATGATGAACAGGCCCGCGAAGAACACCAGCGTAGTCCACTCGACATTCGCCAGCGCCTCGTCGATGGGCGCACGAGATAGCAGCAAGATCAGCGCCGCCGCACCCAACGCGATGACGCACGATTCCCAACCCAGCGCCCCATGCAGCATGAAACCGACCACGACCAGGGCTATCATGCCGAGCGAGACGCCCATCAGCCGGCGATCTTTGATGTAGTCGGCGGCGCGCAGGCCCAGCACCTCGTCGCGGTCGCCCTGCGCCACAGCCATCTTGCGCCCGTACATGAAGTAGAAGCACACCAGCACCACCGCCAAGATAACGACGACCACCGGCGCATCGACCGCCACGAAGTCGGCGAAGGTATAGCCCGCCGCCGAGCCGATCATGATATTGGGCGGGTCGCCGATCAGCGTTGCCGTACCGCCGATGTTCGACGCCATGATCTCGGTCATGAAGAACGGCACCGGATTCACCTTCAACATCTTGCAGATGTTCAGCGTCATGGGGCCGATCAGCAGCACAGTGGTCACGTTGTCGAGGAAGGCCGACAGCACCGCAGTCAGCAGCACGAACAGCACCATGATCATCCACGGCTGGCCTTTCGCCAGATGCGCGCATGCCACGGCGAGGTACTCGAACAGGCCGGACATCTTCACCACGCTGATGAACAGCATCATGCCGAAGAGCACGCCTAGGGTGTTGAAGTCGATGTGCGAGAGCGCTTCGTCGAATGGCATCAGGCCCAGCATCAGCACGAGCGCGGCGCCGGCAAGCGCCACCACGGCGCGATGCACCTTCTCCGAGATGATAACGGCCAGCGCGATCAGGAATACCGCAACCGATGTTATCTGGGCTATGTCCACTGTTCCGCCATCCTTCTCCTTATTGTTGCTCTTTGGAGATTATACGCATTAGCGGCGCTGCTGGAGATGGATACGGGCCCGAGGCTGCGCAGGGCAGCCCGCCTCTCGCCCTTCGCTTCCCCGCGCCTCGGCCGGGCGGGCGGCGGCGCAGCAAGGTATACTTTGCGTAAACCGTTGAAAGGCTTGATGTGGGGATTCGGTTCGGAATGGCGAAGGCGACGGCGCGCGGGCTCCATTGGGGGCTGACGCGCGTGGCGCATCGAACGGGCGGCAGTCTGCCGGGGAAAACGGCGCTGCGCATCGACCCGCAAGCTATCGCGCACGCGCGCGGCGTGCTGCGGCGCGGCTCGATAGTCGTGGCGGGCACGAACGGCAAGACCACCTGCACGAACCTGCTGGCTGATACGCTCGAGCAGGCCGGATTCAGCGTGTGCTGCAACCGCACTGGCGCGAATCTGGCGTTCGGCGTGGCGTCGACGCTGCTGGAATGCCGCGGCGCCGATTGGGGCGTGCTAGAGAGCGACGAGCTGTGGCTGGGTCGCACGCTGCCGGCGCTGCAACCCGATTACCTGGTGCTGTTGAACCTGTTCCGCGACCAGCTTGACCGCTGCGGCGAGATCGACCACATACAGAACGTCATCGTGAGAGCGCTGGAAGAGAGCCCGCGCACGGTGCTGGTATACAACGCTGACGACCCGCTCTGCGCGATGGTCGCGCGGCGGGCGGCTGAGGTGCCGGCGCGCGCGGGGGTGTGCAGCGTGGCGTTCGGGCTGACCGAGCCGCTGAACCTGGAGCAGAACGCCGTCAGCGACACCACCATGTGCCAGGTATGCAGCGCCATGATGGATTACGATTTCCGCCAATACGGCCAGCTCGGCGCCTACCGATGCCCCTCGTGCGGGTTCGCTCGCCCTGCGCTCGATGTGGCTGCGGATGATGTCGACTTCGCCCCCGATGGTCTCGCTTTTCGGGTGACGGCGCGCTCCTCGGGCCAGGCTTCCGTCGGCACGCGCAGCGCTGAACCGCATCGGACGGTTCTCGGTGAAGAGGCTTCACGTGGGATATCTTCGAGCGAAGAGCACGGGAATAGCGACTTAGGAGCCGTAGCCGACGGATGCTCGGAGCCGGAAGGCGAGAGCTTCGGCCTGCATT
>CAJTXX010000079.1 GCA_910584145.1 uncultured Eggerthellaceae bacterium
GGTAGCGTCGATGACGATGCTGCTGGCGACCCTGGGCCGGATGCGGGCTCCGATGCGGATGCGGGCCAGGACGCGGGCGGGCAGCCAGGCGATCTGGCGGCGGGCGGCGCCGATGACGGCGAGGCGGCAGGTGCGGCGGGCGCAGAAGGCGCAGAGCCCGCAGCGCAAGGCCCATCCCTGCGGGCGCTCACCGAAGATGAGCTCGCATCCCATCGCGTAGCGGGCCTCGACCCTGAGCGCACGACGGTGAACCTGTTCAACTACGACACCGGGGTGCGCTCCCCTTCGGGCTCTGACACGCTCGGCACGACGGGTGCCGCCTCGCCCCAGGTCAACTACGACACCTGGCTCGGCTACAACGGCGGCGGCAACATCAACTACGGGCGGCTGCTCACCTTCGGGGATGGCATGCGGCATATGGGGTATTGGAACCAGGGCATCGTGGCGGGCTATGGCGAGATAGCGCGCGAGCGCCCGGGCATGCAGAACATCGTTGCGCGGCGCTTATCGGCATCGGGCTATCCCACCATAAACGATGCTGCCGCGAGCTCGGATATCGCCACGGGCTATGACGGCAACCCGGAGCTGTA
Source organism: uncultured Eggerthellaceae bacterium (assembly GCA_910584145.1). Taxonomy (GTDB): domain Bacteria; phylum Actinomycetota; class Coriobacteriia; order Coriobacteriales; family Eggerthellaceae; genus Adlercreutzia_A. The sequence continues at coordinate 591 of CAJTXX010000079.1, forward strand.
CTCGCATGCCACGCGCACGGTGGGCTCGTGCACCGAGGCGGTCTACTACAACGCAGGGCCGCTCTTCTGGCAGGGCTACAACGGCGATATAGCAGCGCAGCCTGGCGGCATGGCCTTCTATCCGGTGGATGCGAAGAACATAGATGACGCCGTGCAGGCGCGCGCGGCAGGGGCTGGCGCAGGCTCTGCCGGCGACCTCGCGCCCGAGCAGCTCTCGCTGAGCTATCTGTTCGACCCGGCCCAGGACAACCCCGGCAAAGAGCAGCACAGCGATGTGACCGGGCTGTTCCAGATGGATGACCAGGGCTATTACTACTACAACGCCCGCAAGAACTTCGCCGAGTTCTCGCCCGATGGCGGCAACCACTTCAACCTCTACGATGCACCCGCCGGCCTGCGCACCGATGGCACCGACTCGTATGGCAACTTCTTCCCCTTCAATGCCGCTGATACGGCGTTCACCCTCGAGGATGGCGCGCTCAAGAGCGCCATCAACGCTGCGAATGCCGGCAACCCCCAAGGGGTGTTCGTCGACCATCACCTAGGGCTCACCGTGGAAAGCGAGTTCCGCCAGCCGGTGGGCGGCAAGGTGGGCGCGGGGGATATGACCTTCGAGTTCGTGGGCGATGACGATGTGTGGGTGTTCATCGATGATGTGCTCGTGCTCGATATGGGAGGGATCCACTCCGAGATATACGGCACCATCAACTTCGCCACCGGCGAGGTGTGCGTGGGCACCGCCTACAACGCCAACGGCGAGATATTCGACGAGGCGGGAGGATACATAACGCCGCCTGCGATACGCACGAGCCTGCGTGAGCAGTTCGAGAGCGCAGGGGCGGCAGGGGCGGTGCGCTGGAACGGGGAGACGTTCGCCTCTTCGACCTCGCACACGCTCAAGCTCTTCTACCTCGAGCGCGGCAACTACGACTCGTCGCTGGCGCTCAGGTTCAACTTGCAGCCCGAGCTCTACCAGCAGATCAAGAAGGTCGACCAGGACGGCGAGCCGCTCGCGGGCGCTGAGTTCGACCTGTATGCGGCCGATGTGCCGGCAGGCACCACCGCAGAGAGCGCGAAGGGCCTCACGCTCGCTGATGTCTCTTTGCGCCCAGGCGCGCTCGCGCACCTCACCACCGACGATGAGGGCGAGGCGTGGTTCACCGAGCAGGGCCGCACCGCGCGCGGCGACCCCTTCAACTTCGCAGACCGCTACGATGGGGCAAGCGAGGGGCTCATATACATCCTGCGCGAGACGAAGGCCCCGCCTGGCTACAAGGCCGTGCCGAGCGACCTGCTCTTGCGCTTCGACCCGGCCAACACCATGCTCATCGTGAACAACCGCTACCAGACAGGGGCCAACGCCGGGTTCAACAGCTACATCACCGGCAACACCGGCCAGATATTCTACGGGCGCATCGGGCCTGATGGGGGCGCGGTGGAGCGCTTCCCTGAAGATGAGCTGCCGGCGGGCCTCACCGCTCACGTGCCTGTAGAGAGCCAGCGCGACGGGCTCGTGGTGGCCGTTCCCATGCTGAAGCAGCCCGACGCCGGCACCGGCCAGCGATGGTATCCGCTGTGGGGAGATGCCATGGCCGGGTTCAACGCCTACAAGGGGGCGACAGGCGATGACCTCAACGCCACCATGCGGGCAGGCTCGCTCGCAGCGGCGCTTCTGCAGGCAGCAGAGGCGTACCGCTCTGAGAGCGGCTGGGATGAGCGGCGCACGGAAGGCTGGCATCTCACCTGGGATGCCAAGACGAGCAGGCTCGGCGGCACGCTGAGCAACCTGCCCGGGCGCGCTGAGCGCTACCTGCTCAACGACCCCGATGGCGATATGCGCATGTTCTACGGGGTGATAGAGCCTGAAGCGCTCGCGAAGGCCACAGGGCTGAGCGCATCTGCGCTGGCGGCTATGACATCTGATGAGCGCTACGCTGCGCTCGGGCAAGCGGCATCCGATGCCTTGGCAGCAGATGGCGGCGAGCCCGGTGCGCGCTTCGATGCCCTCATGGCCGCGATAGACCCCTATCCCCCATCGTTCACGGGCCGCGGCTACAACCCGCTCGACATATCGGAGTTCATACGCAACTTCCGCTCGGTGATCTTCATCCCCAACGAGCAGCGCCAGCTGCGCGTGCTGAAGATCGACCAGAACGGGCAGGCGCGAAACGGCGCTGAGTTCTCCTTGTTCGCAGACCGCGCGAGCGCTGAGGCGAGCACAGGCGCTGTCGCCGTCGGCCAGACCGCGCAGGTCGATGGGCGCGATGGCATGCTCATCTTCGAGCCGCGCCAGAGCCACAGCGCAGATGCGCCGGGGTATGCCGATGTCGTCTGGCCCGATGTTGGCTACGAGGGGGCAGCTGCTGCCCTCTACCTCAAAGAGACGCGCGCCCCTGCGGGCTGCGAGATCAACGACGCCATCGTGTGCGTGCAAGTCGGCGTCATATCCATCTACGCCGATGCGGGCGCCCCCGATGACGGGGTGAGCGTGGCGGCAGGTGTCGGCAAGCTCACCCAGACGATGGTGAAGTTCGCATCCGATGGCGATGTGAACGTGACCCTGCGCGACATAACCTCCTTCGAGCAGCGCCAGCCCTCGGGCGGCTTCGCCCTCGATGGCTGGGAAGATGAGCTCATAGCGGGCGGAGACGGTCTTTACGTGCCGAGCAGCATGGACCTGCGCTACCAGGACAACGCCGTCGTGGACTACGGGCTCTCCGATGCAGATGGCGGAGATGTCCTCGAGCCGTTCTTCGTGACCGATACGGGCTATATCCGCACGCGCGTGCAGCAGCACCTGCGCACGCCCCCTGGCGCTGCGGGCGCAGGAGCCATCGCAGATGACCTGGGGGATACCGACATAACAGGGCTGTTCACGCTCATGAACACGGTGATCGTGAGCGACCACGACGGGCAGGCGCCTGCGGCAGGCGCGCTGTCGGTGAGCAAGCGCGTCGAGGGCGCGGGCATCGATGCGGCCGATATCGCGCGAGAGTACCGCTTCTGCATAGAGCTCGCAGACGAGCGCGGAGAGCCGCTCGGCCCTGATGCGCGCTTCCCCTTCTACGGGGCAGACCGCGTGGGGCAGGTAGCGAACGGGGATGTGCTGCCGCTGCGCCATGGCGAGGAGATACGCGTGCTCGGCTTGCCGCCCGGCACGCGCTTCCGGGTGAGCGAGCTCGATGCGGGAAGCTGGGGGCTGCATGCGGTGCCCGCATCAGGGGCCATCGACGGGGCCATCGCAGGTGGCGAGACCGCAAGCGCCGCGTTCGTGAACACCACCGACGCTCCGTCGTCGCCAGCCCCAGGCGAGCCGGACGGGCCGCCAGCCCCAGGCGAGCCCGGCGCAGGCCTGCCCCAGACAGGGGATGGGGCGCGCCCTGTCCTCATGCCGGCGCTCGGAGATGGCCTCCGAGCGGCCTTCTTGCGCCTCGCAGCGCTCGCGGCAGCAGCTGCGCTCATCGCCTGGGCTGCTCTGATGCGCCCCGCCTGCGCGAGCCGGGCAGGCGCGCATGGGCGCGCGAGCAGCGCAGCCGACAGGGGCGCTCGCCTGGCCCGCGCAGCGAAGCGCCGCACGAGCCGCGCAGCCGCTGCCCTCACCGCTCGCTGCGAGGGGCTCGCTCGGCAGGCGGGGGCAG
>CAJTXX010000080.1 GCA_910584145.1 uncultured Eggerthellaceae bacterium
ATGGAGGAATATCCGGGAGATCCCCGTCTGTTCGGCTGACAATAGAAATCAATCCACGAACACTAGTTCTAAGATTCTGTGAAGAAATCGTTAGGAAGCCGCTCTTGGGGTTGCGGTTCTCAAAATCACCTTGTTAATGTGCAGGCAACCAGAAATGGTGCATTGGGAAAAAACTAGAGGTTTCGGCCTCGGAAAAGCAAGGGACAGCTTTTCATGAAGAAACAGAACCACACCCTGCGGGGTGGCGTGGTGCGCTCTGCGCTCGCGCTGACCCTGGCCGTGGGCCTTATGCCGGCCCAGGCGCTTACGACCATAGCGGTCGCCGATGAGGGCGCGCCGCAGAGCACGCCTGCTGAGCAGCCGGAGCAGATCGTCGCGCAGACGGTGAAGCTCGATGGCGCGCAGGCATCTTCGAGCGAGGAGGGCGCGAAGGACGTCGATGCAGCATCGAGTTCGAGCGCATCTGCTGAAGCGCAGGCAAGCGATGCTGCTGCGAGCGCGTCTCCCGCTTCGAGCTCATCTGAGCGCGACGAGGTGGATATCGTATCTGCCAGCGTGAGCTTGGGAGCGAAGGCCACGCTCATCACCTGCAACGGCCTGTCGTTCAGCATAGACCCTGATGAGCAGACCGCTGCGCTCGTGGGCGTGAGCAACAGCGAGCTGCAAGGCGAGCTCGCCATACCCTCTGAGGTCGCATCGGCTGGCGTATCCTATAAGGTAGCCGCGGTGAACAATGGCTGGGGGGGGGTTCACCGAATCCTGATCTGAACCGAGCCGGCGCTGGTGCGAGCAGCGATAGCGATGACGGCGCAGGCGCCTCTGATGGTGCAGCTGCTGCTGGCAGCTCGGCTTCTGCCGACCTTGACGGAGCAGACTCTGCTCGAAACCCCTATGCGACCGACTTCTACGCCGACGCCGACAAGGCGCATGGCGTAACCTCCATCGTCATACCGGCTGGCGTCGAGTCCATCGACCCGGCCTACTTCCAGCTGTTCCCGAATGCTGCGTCTGTGAGCGTGGCTGAGGGCAATCAGCACCTCATCTCTTACAACGGCATGCTCTTCGGCAAAGATGATGCCGGAGAGCCAACTGACCTCCTCCTCGTTCCAGAGGGCATGGAGGGCGCAGCCGTGCTCCCCTATTCCCTGGCCACCGTCCCTGCTTGCGTAATTACCCGTTGCAACAAGCTTTCGGCCATTGTTTTCCCGAAGGGGAGCACGGCGCCAACGCGCCTGACTGCTCGGAACGGCATCCTATACAGCGAGAACCAGAATGACAGCGGAGAGCCTGATGGCACGCTCACGCTCCTAGCAGCACCTGCGGGACTGGGCGCGAGCGCGAGCATCGCGCCAGAATGCACCCAGATAGCCGAAGGTGCTTTCTGGGGCAACGATGAGCTGAAGACAATCATCGCTCCGGCGGGCATCGTGGAGATTCCCGCGGGTTCGACGAACGCTGAACCAGCAACCGACGCTAACACCCCGGTGGCCGCCTTCAACCAGAACACTACTGAGAACGCAACTGTCCTTACGACCGACCGTACCCCGTGGGAAGCGGCAGGCTTTACGCAGTTCGCCAAGCCGGCTGAGCCGGGCGAGGTGCTGGCACCCGCGCCGGGCGACAGCGGCCTCACCTACACGCTCATGGAAAACGGGCAGCTCTCGGTGAAGTGGACCGGCGACGCCCCGGCATCCGGAAAGCGCACCATCCCCGCAGCAGCAACCCTGCATGGCGTGGACTACACCGTCTCCGTCATCGAAGAGGGCGCTTTCGCCGGCCAGACCGAACTCACTGAGATCGTGCTGCCGGATACCATCACCACCATCGGCACCTCCGCCTTCGACGGCTGCACCGCCCTCACGCAGGCGAACATCCCCGCGAGCACCGCCACCATCGGCGAGCGCGCCTTCGCGGCCACCGCCCTGCAGGCCATCACCATCCCGGCCACCGTCGCCACCATCGGCGAGGAAGCCTTCGCCGAGAACCCGGCCCTGCGCACCTTGGTCGCGCTCGGCGACACAACCAACGTGGCCGCCAGCGCGCTGGCAGGCTGCACCGACCTGAGCGTCTACGCTCCGCACCGCGCGGACGGCGCCTACGTGTGGGGCATCGGCACCCCCGCCGCCGGCAACCACCTCATGCCCTATGGCGTGCAGGCCGCGCCCGGTGCCATCGAGCTGCGCGCGGGCGAGCAAGCTGACCTGTTCGAGGATGGCTACCTGGAGGCTCCCGGCGCCATCGAGGTGGCCACGAGCTACCGCAGCTGCGTAAGCGTTACCGACAACCGCACCGTCACCGCCAAGCAGCCTGGTACCACCCCGATAACCATAACCCTGAAGCTGAACGACCAGCTCTTGGCCGCCACCACCGCCAACGCAGTGGTGGCGATGCCCGATAAACCCGCAGCCGGGGAAGCGCCAACGGAAGAGCCGCGCGCGGAAGACACCGCAGAAACAAAGACCGACGAGCCCACAGAAGGCGAGGCGACAGCAGCAGAATCTGCAGAATCGCCAGCCGAGGAATCCGATATCAACGATACCTCAGAGATAGCTGACCTCGCCGAGCTCCAGCCCCTCTCAACCGAACCAGACGCCATCAAGCAGCGGATGATCGGTCTGTCAGCCGATTTGATTACAGGAGAGCTAACTACAACGAATGCGACCGAAGCATCTTCGCAAGCAGTATCGTATTCCGCCGCAGAAGCCTCGCGTGCTGTGACCAATAATCTCAATAATACGAGTCTCTATCGAAATATAGCCCCAAAGACATGGACGAGTGCAATAAAACCTTCTGGTATACGAGGAGATGTGTTCTTTCGAGCTTATGGAAGTGTCGATGATGGCGCGAAGCTGTTGCGCACAATCTACCTATTTGATCAGTCTGACGGAAGAATTCTCATAAGGAATATCGACCTAGCCTACGACCTGGCTCCAGGATATAGTATTGACGGAAGTGGTAATTGGGGAGCATCGCACCCATCTGCTGCATATGGACAAGGCATTATACATATTTGGTATGATTACGGCTCTGCATATGGTGGAGGCTATTCCTACAACAATCGACCCTATCATTTCGTTGAATATCAGGTCTATCGCATAGGATATAACGTTACAGGTTGGAAGTATTCACTTACTGATACTCCTAATTCTGCAACAGCAGAAAGCACAGTTTTGCATACTGCCAAGGAGCTAAAGAATGGTTATTACTATCCCCTTGGTTGGACGAAGCGTGAATATACTATCAATATTAATCCGAACGGAGGAGAGTGTGAAGGCAAAAAGAGTGCCTACACTAGCACGTATGTAATTACGGATAACATTCCATCGCGAGTACCCGAGAGAGATGGGTATACATTCAAGGGGTGGAAAATCACTGACGTAAATGGAAAAGATAACAAATCGAATGGCGCATATGCGACAGATCCTACAACTTCATGGGACAGCTATGTGAATCAGACAGTTTCGGCTTCTACGATTAGTGGAACCGGGAAAAACGGCAACTTCACTATGACCGCCCAGTGGAAAGCCAACACCAACACGGTCACATTCAAAGCGAACTGGCCAGCGCCCATCAGCTCGGGCAACACAGCAGGGACATATCCTAATGTGACGGCCACATATGGCAGCGCTACGCCCAAGCCCTCCGGCTATAAGGCGCCCTCGAAGACCGGCTACAAGTTGCTGGGTTGGTACGACGGCATGTCGAGTACGGCTACCAAGTACCTCAACGCTGACGGCACGAGCGCCAAGAACTGGGATAAGACGACCACTGGCACCAAGACCCTCTACGCCCATTGGCAAGCGAA
>CAJTXX010000081.1 GCA_910584145.1 uncultured Eggerthellaceae bacterium
AGACTTTCCACACCTACCACAACGCCGGCGGCTACCTGAACATGATGCTGGGGCTTGCCCTCGCATTCCCTGTGGAGATTATCGGCATGCACCTGCTGCTGTCGCAGTGGAGCGTGGTCGCCGCATACATAGCGACGCTGCTCTCAGCCTACGCGGCCGTGTGGCTTGCGGGCGACGCACGGGCGCGCGTGATGCGGCCGGTCGTCGTGAACGCCGAGACCGTGCGCCTGCGCTGCGGCATCCAGATGGAAGCCAGCGTGGCGCTCGCCGACATCGCCTGCGTCTCGCTGGCCGAACCGAAAGACCTGAGCAAGGCCGACAAGCTCAACTACGGCACGTTCTACCAGGCGAACGCCTGGGTGGTCGCCAAGCGCCCCATCGAGGTGCGCACGCTGCTAGGAACGAAGCGAGTGCGCGCTATCGGGGTCAGCCTCGACGACCCGCACGCCTTCGCCAACCTGCTCGGCAAACGAACCGAGAGCGGCGAATGATCGGCGTGTGGGCACCCGCGTTCGTCGCGATCGCCTTCGGCATCGCCATCGTATCCGTCTGGGTTTCAAAGCCGATCGGCAAAGGCCCCTTCTTCCACGACACCGGCTATGACGAGGAACATCCTCCCACACCAGAAGAATGGCGGAAGACGAAAGCTCGGTATACGTTCGTGCTCGTCTTTCTGGGCGTTCTATTCACCGTGACAACATGGTTGAGCTTGCGTGTATGAGCAGGAGCGGTCTCTACCGCACCGTATCGATCCCATAAAGGCGCATTATCAACCCCTCAACGTCCCGAGCGAAACCGAGATGCTCCCAGCCGCAGCGTTCGTAAAACCCTTCATGGTCGGTCACCAGGTACAGGCGCCGATAGCCCATGTTGCCAGCCGCCCGACGCCCATGAGCGAGCAGTTGCCGAGCGAGACCCGCACCCCGGTGCCGCTCATCCACATACAGCGCGCACAGGTTGGGAGCGAGATCAGGACAGTCATGGAAGTCGTTCTCGATGATGCCGCACCCCGCGACGATGGCACCCGTCGGCTCGTCACCCTCTCGCATCACGTACCACTGAGGGACAACGTTCCGGACGCCGCAGCTTGCCTCCATGCTCTCTCGGTAAGCCTCTTCGGGAACGTCCCATCGCCGAGCGAACCATCGTGCAGCTTCTTCGAGCCATTCCGGATGGTCAACCAGATCCCATATCCTCACAACGTCCACCCCTTCGACCGGACCGAAAAACGCCGCTGACCATGCCCTCGCAGGCGAGATCAGAGCGCCGTGCGGCCCACAATCTGCTTTTCCCGCTCCAGCGTGTACTGTAGGCCTTTTCCGAACTTTATGACAGGCTTTTTCCGAAGTTCAGCAAAGGAAAGAGTAGTAAAAGTCGCAAGACGGCCATATGACTCGACAAAGCCCCTCCCGACCTGAGCAGGCCTGCCACGAACCAGAAACGTGCCCCTGCCCGCCACCCCGCCGCTTGACGCGAACCACCGTCTCTCCGATAGTGGAAGAAACCGTCGACGACGGTCGCGATCGCGTCATCCCACCAGCAAAGGAGCCCATGATGCAGTTCGAATCCATACCGTGCGACCAGGGAACCATCGCCGTGGTGACAAGCGACGACGGTGCCGTCATCCGCGATGCGCAGTCGGCCCTGGACCTGCTCATGGCCGCCCGCTACGAGGCCGATGCCGACCGCATCGCCATCGCAAAGGAACTGATTGCCGACGACTTCTTCATCCTCAGCACCGGAATGGCTGGCGAGATCCTGCAGAAGTACGTCAACTATCAGGCGAAGCTCGCCATCTATGGCGACTACTCCCACTACACGAGCAAGCCGCTCCACGACTTCATCTACGAATCGAACAAAGGCCGCGACTTCTTCTTCGTCGAAAGCCGCGAAGAGGCGCTGCGCAAGCTGGCCGAAGCCCGATAGAGGACGCAGGTCGTGAACAGGGAGGCGTAGCACTGTTCACGACCATGCCGTCGATGGCTAGACGATCGTCTGCTCCATCAGCGCCTCTCTCATGTGCGGCGGGAACGGGCGATGAGGCCGAGCACCAGCGAAAGCACGCCGGAGCAGACGCCCAGAAGGCCAAGCGCCAGGACGCCGTCCATGGCGTTGTCGCCGGTATCCGCAAGCTCGACGCCGCTTCCAAGGCCGTTGTTAGCCGTTGGGGCATAAGGGGTCGTCGGAGTGGGTGAAGGCCCAGGATTCGGGTCCGGATTCGGAGTCGGAGTCGGGTCCGGACTCGGATTCGGGTCCGGATTCGGATTCGGGTCGGGCGTAGGCGTCGGGGTCGGCTTCGGATCCGGATCGGGATCGGGCGTAGGCACCTCTTCCTCCACCGGGACCACTTCCAGCGTGTAGGTCTTCTGCAGGCTGGGGTTGTCCCTGTGCCTAAGCACGATGTCCCAGAAGTCGGACTGCGACCCTTCACGCGCGGCGGCGCGCGCGGCCGCAACGTCGTATGCGTCATCCGACGAAAGCGCGCCAACGAACGCCCTCAGCGGATGCACGAAGGCATATGCCTGCACCTGCTTGGCAATCGACAGGATCTCCACGTCGTCGGGAACCTTCAGGTCGAAGTCCTCGCGCTTGGTGGGCATCTTCGAACGTAGCACCTCCATGCGCCCATAGAAGCGGCCGTCTTCCGCTTCCGTCCAGCTGACGACCTGCTGCGCATCGTCACCGAACGCCAGCGACAGGATGACCACGTCAGACAGGTCGGGCTCGTCAGGGTCGGGGTTATCGGGACCCGGCTCTTCGGGGTCGGGAGGCGTAACCTGCTCTTGTTCCCATTTCGCATAGAACGTCTTGTCGCCCGTCGACCCCTCGGCAATTGCTATCTCGGCTTCCCCGGCAAAGTTCTCATCGGTGAACCAGCCTTTGAACTTGTACCCCTCGCGAGCAATGCCGCTCGCATCGGGAAGCAGCATGTCCTCGGATTCGACCGTATAGCTGCTGGCGGGAACATGGAAGTCGTCGACCCAGCTTCCGCCATTCGTCACGTAGACGATGGCATATTCCACGGGCGTCCATTTAGCGTAGAGGTCGACCGTGCCCACGAACAGCTCGATGTCCGACACCGCCGAGCCGCTGAGATCCTCACTCTCGTACCAGCCATCGAATTCATAACCCAGTCGCAGGATATCGCTAGGCAGCTTTACCGTCTGCCCAACGGAGAATCCGTCGTCGAACCCATACACCAGCTGCGGGTTCGATTCGAACTTGCCGCCGTTCTCGTGGTAGTTGACCACACATGCCTCGCCCGTCCACTTGGCATACAGCTCGACGTCGCCATAATGTCCAGCCGGAATTTCGCGCAACTCGCTTCCAGAGAAGTCGCCGCTTTCATACCATCCCGCGAAGGTATGGCCTTCCCACTTCATAACGCTGGCATCTGGGAGCGCGAAGGCGTCTCCGGTGCTGTAGGAAGAGAATCCGGTGAGGTCGATTCCCTCAGGTGAGTTAGTTCCATCGCCGCCAAGGTTGTACGTTATCGAATACTGGATGGGGTTCCATTTGGCGCATAGGTTCACAGCGCCCGTGTTCCCGGCCGCGATCTCGGTCACGGCCTCGCCGGCAAGGTTCCCACTTTCGTCCTTCGCGAACCAGCCAGCGAACGTGTACCCCGGACGAGACAGGTCGCCATTGCCAGGAAGCGCGAACGCTTGCGTGTTGTCGTATTCAGTGGGTGCGGTGTAGCCTTGCGCCCATGTGCCACCGCCGATATCCAGCGTCAGCGG
>CAJTXX010000082.1:0-2096 GCA_910584145.1 uncultured Eggerthellaceae bacterium
GGTTCATGTGTATGTTCATGCCAATACTGCCGATTGAGGGCGAATGGGGCTTCGATGCGGAGCTACGGGCACAGATCACCCGACAGCACAATAGGGTCGCAGCAATGACCCAGTACCGCATCTGTCGCCCGCGGCGGCACAACCATAGCGAGGCCTGCCGTTTTACGCTCGGCAGGCCTACTCTTCTGGTCAAACAGTTGGCGGCACGCTTGCCCTAGGCGGGCTTTACGGGGATGCGGAGAACCGTTTTCAGGCGCTCGGGGACAACTCGTCGCGGATCCGAGAGGTAGATCTCGTGGTGGAGGCGCTTTCCGCTGTGGTCGAACCGCAGGCCCTCCGACTCGGCATAGTTTCTCAGCGCGTCGATCGTCGCAGGCTCGTCGTCGTAGGACCCAATGTGCATGCACTGTACGCAGAGCCCCTCGTCCACCGTAATCATTTCCGCCTTCGAGAAGTCGGCTTTTTTCTTGCGCGTGGCCTCCCGCACCGCCCAGTCGAACACGGCGGGCGTTACGAACTCGGGCAGCCGGATGCAGCTCATCCACTCGAGCTCGGCCTTGCGCTTCGGGTCCAGCCGATCGATGGGCTCCGGAAAAGTCCAGAAGCCTTCCAGCGGCGGAACGACGTAGGGCGTATACCCCTCGATGTCGTAACCCGACTTGGGCGACATCTTGATGGTGAAGGAGATGCCGTAGAGCATCTGGAGGGCACGCTGGTATTCGCCGTCTTCTTCGTTCGGATCCCCTTTGCCGCGCACCGCCACATAGTTGATCGGCGGCATCTCTATGAGAGCCGGCTTCTTCGACGGCTGATAGATGTCCTTGTACTCTTTCTTGTAGTCGAACGGCATGGGGCTCCTCGCTCCCTACGTGATGGTTGCTCTGGTTATCGGCTCGCCGTCGGCGAACGCGGCCGGACCTTAGGCCTTGACCACGGGAAGCCAGACCTCGCTCCTGCTGTCCGGCGCGGTCATGGCCGGCGTGAAGTACCTCTCGACGTCAGTGCCCGAGGCCCACTGGTACCCAGAGGCCAGCAGCCACTCGGCGAGGATGCGATGCCACAGCTCGTTCATGGCATCGGGCATCGGCCCGACGCACTCGAAGACCGCGTAGGTGGCCGCCTCGACGACGCGCTCTTCCATGCCCTCGGGGCACGGCTGGCCTGTGGCCACGCAGGCCATGTAGCAGTCGAACTCGCCGTCGTCGCAGAACTGGACGCCCAGCAGGCCCGCAGGCTCGCTGCCGTCCATCAGGTCCAGCACCTTGTGGACGTTCGGCCCGATCTTAGCCCAGTACTCGGTGGCCTTCGCCCCGGCGCTCTCGACGTCCCATGTCCCGTTGTCGGACGGTATCCCGACCACGCGGAAAGACGGCTGCTCGATGATCTTGTAGTCCATTGCCTCTTCTCCCTTCACGGATAGCGTGAACGCGAGACGTGGGTGGAGCTTGAGCTTGGTGCCGGGCAGGCGCGCCTCGCTCGGCGATGCGCCGTGCACGCTTCGAAACGCCCTGCTGAACGACGTCGGGGAGTCGTACCCGTACCTCAGGGCCACGTCTATCACCTTCGCATCGGTTGACGCAAGGTCGTATGCGGCGCTCGTCATCGCCCGGCGCCTGACGTACTCCGAAAGCGTCACACCCGCCAGGTAGGGGAACATCCGCTGGAGCTGGTACTGGGAGCATCCGGCGATGCGGGAGAGCTCCTCCAGGTCGAGCGTCCCGTCCAGGTGCTCCTCAACGTAGCCCATGGCTCGGTTCAAGTTCTCAAGCTGGCTCATCCACGCCTCCTTTCGCATCCAGGTTACCGGGCAGAAGAAGGCGCGTCCTCTCATATCCCGTGCGAGTATTGGCTGGGCGCGACCACGCATCACGCCCGAACCGGCAGCATAGCTTAACATTGCAAAGCATGCAGAAGAAACCCTGGGCATCGCGCCCCAAAGGACATATCCTTGCGCGATGGTTATACTTGAAGGAGTCTAATCTGTTCGGAAGGGGAGGAAGATGGGCGTGCGACGAAGGGGCGCAAATTCGGCATGAGGGCGTTCTGGACCCCTGCGATTGCCGGGGCGAAATGATTCGCACGGCAAAGATCTGCCA
>CAJTXX010000082.1:2106-3688 GCA_910584145.1 uncultured Eggerthellaceae bacterium
GAAAAACCAGACTTACCAGCCAGGTATCTGCTGAACTATAGTTTACAATCATGCTGAATATGTATTAGAATATCAGCGTGATTGTAAAATGATTACTAAATACGACAAGACACTGAATTCTATCCTCGAAGCCAACACGGGGATCATAACCTCTGCCGAGGCGCAAGAGGCAGGGGCTACGCGCCCGGCCTTCTCCGACTACGTCCGCAGACACGGCCTTGAGCGAGCATCGCGTGGGGTCTACATTGATCCTGATGTATTCCCGGACGAGATGGCGCTCCTTCAGAAGCGCTTCCCGAAAGCCGTGTTCTCGCACGATTCGGCGCTCTATCTTCACGACCTGACCGACCGGGAGCCGATGCCGATCTCGGTTACCGTCGATTCCAACTACAATGCCGGCCCCTTGAGGGATCAGGGCGTGCGCGTCCACTACGTAAAGCCGGAGTGGTACGAACTCGGGCTCACGGAAGTGAAGACGCCGGGCGGTCTCAACGTGCGAGCCTACGACAAGGAGCGCACTATCTGCGACCTCATCCGCAAGCGTGCCGCTTTCGATCCTGCCGTGTTCGGGCAGGCGATTCGTGACTACTCCCGCTCCAAGGACAAGGACCTTGCGCGACTGTCGTCATACGCTCGGACCATGAACATGGAATCCCGCGTTTACGAGGTAATGGAGGTGGCACTGTGATCACGGGAGCCCGGAGAATCAAAGACCTCATCAGGAACCGCGCCAAAGGAGACGGCGCCACGGCGCAGATGCTCCTTCGTCACTACGCCATGGAGCGCCTGCTTGAGAGACTGTCCGTGTCCGATTATCGCGGTGACTTCGTCATCAAGGGAGGCATGCTCGTGGCATCCCTCATCGGCGTGGACGAGCGCTCCACGCGAGACATCGACGCCACGATGCGCGGACACGACATGAGCTTGGATAATGTCTCTCGCATCCTTGCCGAGGTCGCCTCCATCGACATCGGCGACGGCTTCACCTTCGAGCTCGGGGAACCGCAAGAGATCATGGAAGACTCTGAATACGGCGGTGTGCGCGTCAACGTGAGCGCATCCATCGAGAAGACGAAGACGACCTTCAAGATCGACATCTCCACAGGTGACGCCATCACGCCGGACGCGATCGAGTACAACTACAAGCTGCTGTTCGAGGATAGGAGCATCCCGCTTCGATCGTACAACACCGAGACTGCGCTGGCCGAGAAGCTGGAGACCATCCTCTCGCTCGCGCTCCAGACGACGAGGATGCGCGACTTCTACGACATCTACGCCCTGACGGAATCGGGTCGTGACATCGACTTCGCCCTTCTGGGAGATGCGCTCGACGCGACGATGGCGGTTCGTGAGAGCACGGTATCGCTCGATCGGAGCAACGAGGTGATCGGCCTGCTTGAGGGAAGCGAGATGATGGAGGGACACTGGAGCCGGTACCAGGCGGCCAACCCCTTCGCAGAATCTGTCAGTTGGCAAGATGCGCTCGCGTCTCTTCGCGCGTTGGCCAACGCGGTCAAGGACGCCAAAACTGCCGACTAGCCGTTTTCACGAAGAAATACCAGTTCAGAGCTAATGGGACAAT
>CAJTXX010000083.1 GCA_910584145.1 uncultured Eggerthellaceae bacterium
GACGCCTTGTTCTTCACGGGGGATGCCTCCGGCGGCCACTTGGGGCTGGGGCTTGCCGTGAGCCGGATATTCTGCAGGAAGCTGGGAGGATCGCTAGAGCTGTCGAACGGCGATACGGGCGCCTGCGCAAAGGTGCTGATTGCCGTCAACCGCCCCCAAGGAAGCGCTGGGAACAGCTGACGCAAAACCGCTGCCGTCGATCTTCGTTAGCACCCTCTTTAGCATCTCTGATTTTTCGCCGCTTGACCGGTTTTTGACTTTTGCGCCCTAGGCTGGAGCAGAAGACGCAAAGGAGGTCCTGTATGCGAATGAAACCTATTTTGGCCATGCTGCTGGGAGCGGCTCTTCTGCCCATCTCCGCCTGCAGCGGTTACGACATTCCGGAAGAAGTTCCCGCACCTGCGCAAAGCGATGCGTCGAACCCCTTCGAGGAAGCCCAGGACGACGCGAGCCTCATGGCCATGCTCAGCCACGAGGCCGCCAATCCACCCTTATCCGACAGCGGTGAGCGGGAGCCGTTTCCCTACGATGGCGGAGAGTTTCGCCTGGACTATCGCTTTTCTGTCAGCGGAGACCTGGACAGTGTAGGGTTTCTCCTGTTCTTGGACGGGAAGCCCCAGCCCTACCGCGTCGACGGCCAATCGTCCGATTACGCCTTTTGCCATACATTCGATGCGGCAGAGGATCAAGACATTGCCTTCCTCTTCGAGCCGGTGGCCGGGCACGGCGGCGACACGCTGAACCTGACTATCGTCAGCATCACGAACCCCGACTTCCAGCCGGACATGGAAAGCACGTCCAGCTACGGGTGGTATCACAACGCGCTTTCCGCCAGTGTGGAGATGCGCTTCAACGCCGACCCCCCTTCGTCTGCCACCACAGCGCCGAACCCGGTGGAGGCTCTTTCCTCCTGCAGCGCGCACGAGGAAAAGGTCACGTCCCGGTACCTGGAGAACGACCTGGCCCAGGCGGGATGGCCGGATATAACCATGGACACGCTGGACGACGGGATCTATTACACGCTCACCCTCGACGGCGACACGGTGTTCGACAACCTTCCCCTTACCGAACCGGTAGCCGTGCGTTTCACCCTGTGCGGCACTCCCGGTGCGCGTTACAACATCTCCTTTTTCCTCGATCACCAGCCGATAGCGATGAACGGAGAGGCATCGAGCGCCGTAGAGCTGAGCAAAGGGGGCGTGGCCGTGGTGGAGGGCGTCATCGACCCGTCCCTGTTAGGGAAGCTCAGCACGTTCTACTGCGTGGCGGTGCCTGCCGACAACACGGGCACGCCCTTCTTCAAAACCAACTCGATACTGCTCTTCCAGGAGGCCTAGATCATGAGAAAAGCACTCTGCGCCGCATTGGCCCTGTCGCTGCTTGTCCTAGGGGCCTGCAGCGCGCCTGCACCAACGGATAGTTTCGAAGGGGCGGCACCGAAAACGCCAGTCGCCTCGCTGCCGACTTCCGATGTCATAGAGGACGATGATCCTGGCCAAACGTCAGGCTCCTTCGCTTTCGACAGCGCTCTTTTCCAGGGAAAGCTGACGGGCTGTTCCTATGCCCAGGCGGGCACGTTGCTCGTCTGGGCTGATGAGCTGTACCTCTACGATACCGCCTCCGGCACGGTGCTGGCCCACTGCCCGGCTCCGGCACCGATGCGAGACTTCGGCGCAGCACCGTTCAAAGACGGCATCGTCCTCACGGTTATGGGCGATGCGGGGGCGGTCGCGTACATCTACGACAGCGAGTTGAAGCTGGAAGAAACTCTGGAGCTGGAAGAGCTTCTGTCCGGCGATCCGGTGCTCGATCCCGGCTGTGTGGCGGCGTCGAGCGACGGGAATCGGCTGGCCATCGCAGGCCTTAGCGCCCTCTACCTTTACGACCGCCCGGCCGGCCAGCTGACCACCCTGCTCGACACCACCCAAGGCGTCGGCGGCTCCAGCTGCGTGGCGGCCTCGCTGAACGGCGCCGCATTCACCCCCGACGACAGCCGCGTGGCCTTTTTCGGCGACGGCTTTTCCGCCGAAAGCGGAAATGGCGAGGACAGCGCGCCGGTATGGGGGACCATAGGCATCGACGGCAGCGAGCTTGAGCTTGACTGGCTGGAATCGGAGGGCGTGGAGGAAATGCTGCGAGCCGACGGCCGGCTGTTCTTTCCCCCTGCAATTTCCCATGTCGACGGGAGCCTTCCCTGGGTCGATGCGGCAAGCGGCGCCGCGCATCGGCTCGCCTTTTCCGCGAGCGACGAGGGAGGGGACGGCGTCTACGTGTCCGAACAGGGCAAATACGTCGCCACCGCCGAACTGGGCGACGTGCTCACCGTGCGGGTCTATGCCGTTGACTCCGGCGAGCTTGTGGCCGCCGAGACCATCGAGGTGGACGATTCCCGCTATGTGGGGAGGATTCCCCAGGTGACCCTTCTGGATGATGAGCAGGCCGCCATCGTGCTTCTGGGCTGCGGCATAGAGGAAATCGACACGGCAGTCGCCACGTTCAGCTTCGGAGCCTAGCATGGAGATTCAGTTCGACAACGTAGCGAAATGCTACAAGGGCAAGTACGCCCTCAAAGACTTCAGCGCCACGCTGGGCGAGGGCGTCTTCGGGCTGCTGGGCGAAAACGGCGCCGGGAAGACGACGCTCATCAGCATCCTCGTGGGCATCTTGCGCGCCGACGGCGGGACAGTGAGAGCCGATGGGCGCGACGTTGGGGCGCGGGGCCGCGCATTTCTGGCCGATTTGGGATATATGCCGCAGTACCCGGTCTTCTACCGCGACTTCACCGTGGGGGATTTCCTCCTCTACATGGGAGCGCTGAAGAGCCTGTCCCCGGCTTTGGCGCGAAGCCGCGCGGCGGAATTGCTGGACACCGTGAATCTGTCCGACGCGCGGGACAAGAAGATCGGCGCCCTTTCGGGGGGCATGCGCCAGAGACTCGGCATTGCCCAGGCCATGCTATCCGACCCGAAGGTCCTGGTGCTGGACGAGCCCACCGCCGGCCTGGACCCCGGCGAGCGCATCCGCTTCCGCAACCTTATCTCCCGCTTCGCCCCCGGGCGCACCATCCTTCTGGCCACCCACATCGTGCCCGACGTTGAGTGCATTGCCACGGAAATCCTGCTGCTGCGCCGCGGCAAGCTGCTCATGCAGGGAGCGCCAGGAGCGCTGGAGCAGAGCATCGCGGGCAAAGTGTGGGAGGTAACGGCGGACCTGGAGCAATCCCGACGGCTGGCCGAACGCTGCTGCATCGGCAACATGAAACAGGACGGCCCGCTCTTCTCGCTTCGTATCGTCAGCGACGAGTGCCCCTGTGCGGGGGCTCGGCCAGCGCGACCGAACCTGGAAGACGTGTTCCTGTATTTCTGCCAGGACGGCGATGCACCATGCGCCTAGTTTGGTACGAATTCGCCAAGCTTTTCTGTCGGCGATCGGTTCTCGTGCTCTTCGTCCTGTTCAGCGTTATAAACCTGGCCAAGATCTACAGCGAGTGGGATGCCTATTCGTTTCTGGCCGACGGAAGCGGCGAGCGCAGCTGGCACACCGTCTACTGGCAGCTCTACGACCAGTACCAAGGCCCCATTACACCCGAAAAGGTGCAGCAGCTGCTGGCGACGTGGCAGCCTTTGGCCCAGGCCACGGCGGACATGACCGCCAGC
>CAJTXX010000084.1 GCA_910584145.1 uncultured Eggerthellaceae bacterium
GCACTACGCGGAAGATTTATCCATTGCCGAGATCGCCGGCATTATGGAAAAATCGCCTGCCAACATACGTGCTCAGTTGAGTCGCGCCAAAAAGAGCCTAAGGAAGATGATCGATGCCGAACGCAACCAGCGGAAGGAGGACGAACAATATGAGATGGCCCGCCAGAAGACGATTCGAGACCTATCGAAAGCAAGCGCAGTCGCTGAAGCTGGACGACGAAACGAGAGAGCGAACCCTTCGGGTCATACGCTCCTTGGAGGAACGAGAGCAAGACCGGGCATGCGCAGCAGCCACCACCAACAAACAAGCATTTCCCGCCCCAACGACGACGAAGACGGCCATCCCTGCGCTGAAGTCGCCTAACCGCCGCAAGCGCTCCCGCGTGCTGGGCGTCCCCTTCAAAGCGGCCGCATGCGTCGTCCTCACCGTCGGTCTCGCGGCGGTCGCTATCGCCGGAATCTCTCCCGCCGTCGACGAAGAGCGCAGCATGGCAACAGCCTCGTCCCCTCTTTATCCCTATCAGCGCGTGCAGTTCGACTTTAATATGCTGGCTCTATACACCCTCCCCACAAGAGGCGTTTACGCCATAACGCCCACGTTGCTCTGCCTGCCAGGAAACCTGCCCGAGCACATTACCCTGACCGTGCAAAACTCGCACGACGTTATCTTTTCTCCTACCGAATCCGACGAATACCTCAAGCAGGGCAATGGCCCTATGAGTGTCACAACTAATCACGGTAAGATCTGGCTGTTCGCCTCCTATCTCACTGACATTACCTACACAGAGATGGAAGAAGGCCGAACCGTACCCGACGGTTGGTGGTGGGATCCCACCGAAGCGGTTGAGTTAATCGAACGCCTTCGCGACTGCGAGATCATAGTCGAAACAGACGCAGGCGAGCGCTTCGTATACACCTTAAACTTCGACGATCGTCCCACACGAGAGGCTGTCACCGCCAGCCTTTACGCTAAGCAAGGCATCCCTTCATCTTATTTCAACCTCGAAAGAAAAGAGCCCCAGTGAACTTATCTGCCATTTCCCAATCTGCACCAACCATCACCCGCCGTTCTTTTATCGGCATCGCATGTATTGCCGGCATCAGCTTAGCGTTCGATTCGATCTCTGCCTACGCAGCACCTACATGGGGCACATCCCTTAAGAAAACAGTGGGCGGGATCACCTACACCTATGCATCAGGCTATGAGCTTGGGGCAAACCCGCAGGCCTATGTCAGAATCAACGCAAGCAAGTCTGTCGCAGCAAAGACCATGCAAGCTTGCGCATACGTAATCAAGGAATCAAACCTCAACATCGTTGCTTCAAGCGGCTGGGCAAAAAACGCCGGAGGCACCTCCTCCCTTCAAACCAGAGTTGCTTCTTCCTCCCTTAAACTTGGCCTCCGCTCATGCGGGAAAGTGATCATTGCAGGCGTCTCGGGGCAGCTGTGGTGCAACCCCATCAAGCCACGCTCCCTGCCGTCCGAGCTTGCCGTGAACGAGAACGGGCAGACGCTCGGCACGTACCTCGACGCCGAGCGGGGCTCTGTTCCCGACCTGGTGGGCATTGTGGCCGACTCCGGCCTCGACGGCTACGACTACTGGGAGCAGTTCGACGCCGAGGACTGCCCGGAGGTCATCCCCGTCTACACCGAGGACGGCACCACCCAAATCGGCATCTTCACCTTCGGCGACAAGTAGCGGCGCCTGAATGCACTCTCTGCGACGAAAAGTATTCCGAGTGAGGAATACTTTTCTGCACTACTGTGTGAACCACTCTTTCAGCCAGGCGTTGACGTCGCATATCGGAGATTTCGTTGAAGCGCCATCGCTTGCGAAATGCCCCGCCTTCAATCCCGAGCGATCACCATGGAACATCTTGATCGGCAGAATCAGCATAAAAGCTAACCGAATAAGGCATATCGTCATTGAGGGGGTCATCGTCTTCGCGACTAGCGGCGGCAAGCCAGAGCTCGTGACGAAGCACGGTGCCTCCCATCGCCTCTATGGCTTGATTCGCTCGCTCAGAAAGCGTATCTAGGCTTCCCGGCTCGTTGAGCAGCTCCGCTGCGTCCATGGCCTCAGCCATGCCTGGCTCCCCAGCGCAACCGATAACGCGCCCATGATCCTCGGGATCCAGGAGAAGCCGCAATGATTTCTCCTCGCCATTGAGGCGATAGACAATCTTATTGTAATCTGGATCGTCAGCCACGCTGTCCCACCATATCACATATGAGAACTGCTGGTTTGGCAGCCAGACGAAAAGTCCGAAGGCCAGCGCCATAGCCGCCGCGCCGATGAGCGCCCATTTGAGGGAGCGCACGAGGCGATCGAGCCGTTGCGACTCGCTGGTAACGCGCTCGTCCAGAAGAGAGGTCTTCCACGCAAGATCGCGGGGCTCTTTCTCCGCCATCGCGCTCTCTCCCAACAGTTCGGCGGCGCTTACGCCGAGAGCTCGCGCCAGGGCCATGAGCGAATCGGCGTCGGGAACCGAGGTGCCGCGCTCCCACTTCGAGATGGTCTGGCGCACCACATGGACGCGCTCGGCCAGCTCGTCCTGGCTCAATCCCTGCTGGATGCGCAGCTTCTTGATGGTGTCCTTCAACATGGCGCCGGCCCTTCTCGGAAACGTTCTCACCGCTTCACCGTAGCAGTACGACGCCGAGGACACAAGCAACGATGTTTAACAAAGGGACACTGAACTGGTCTTGCGACGCAAGTGCGGTCGGCGCGAGGAACAAAACGAGACCTTCCCGCGTCATTTATGCGGTTGTGATCGAATAAAGTGGCCCTCCCCCTTCCATCGATTTGAGGAGAAGCCCATGAAGGAAAACGAACTCGAGTTCAGTGATTGGCCCATGTTCGATCTTCTGATGACGAACGAGGAGCTTTGCCGCGAGCTGCTTGAAGTAGTCCTCGATGCACCGGTGTCGAACATTGAGTACATCATCGCCGAGAACGATATCCGTCCGACGCTCACCAACCACGGCGTGCGTCTCGACGCCTACGTAAAAACCGAGAACGAGGTTTACAATATCGAGATGCAAACAGTCAAGCGGACTAAACTCGGTCGCCGTTTGCGCTTCTATCAGGGCGCCATGGACACCTTGGCACTACGCCGTGGCGAGCACTACGGAAACCTCCCTCCCTGCTACATCGTTTTCATCTGCCTGCACGATCCCTTCAATGCGGGGCTGCCGGTATACACGCTAAACGTAAAGTGCCAGGAGAATACGAGCGTGGAAACGGACCATGGGTTCACCTGGGTCGTCTTGGGTGCCTCTGCCTGGGACAGGCTCCCTCCGGGACGCCTGCGAAACCTGCTACACTATATTGCTACCGGAGAAGCGGGCGACGATCGGTTCGCCACGAAACTAGCCGCCGCCGTAAGGGCAGCGAACGGCGACGAAGCGTGGAGAAAGGAGAAGATGGCCTTGCTGACATTCGAGGAAGACATGGAGATCCAGAGACGCATGCTCGAGGAAGACCGGGAAGACCTCGAGACTCTAAGACGCATGCTCGAGGAAGACCGGGAAGACCTCGAGGCCCGAAGGCGCATGGTCGAGGAGCAAAGGCGCACG
>CAJTXX010000085.1 GCA_910584145.1 uncultured Eggerthellaceae bacterium
GGATGAATCGCGCAGGTCGGCAGGAAGGCTGGCAAAGGTGGCGAACTCCTGGTCGGCCTGGGAGGCGATGCGGTCGGCGGTGTAGCGCATGAACGAGGTCTGGGCTAGCTCCGTGATGACGTCGGGCTTCCCGGCATAGCCTTGCAGCGACAGCAGATCGGGCGAATCTACCAGCAGCGGCCGGGCGCTGGCCGGGCCGTAGAGGGGGCAGACGAGGATATTCCAGATGAGCTGCTCCTTGCTGATGAGCCATGGTGGCAGTGTGCCGCCGTAGCCGTCGGTCTCGAAGTTGGGGCAGTCCTCGCGGGCCTGCTGCACCAGGGCAATAAGCTGGGGGATGTCGAAATCGGCGAAGGGGCTGGGGTCGCTCGAGAGGTCGCGGTGGTAGGCGTCGAGCGCCTCGTAGCAGGAGTCGTGGAAGTACTGGCAGACGGCATCGCTGAAGCCGAGCTCGAGAAAGCGGTCGTGAAGTGCGTCGATGATGGTGCTCATGACGTCGCAATCGTCCCACCAAGGGCCGCTGACGAGGTCTATGCGATTCTGCAGGCACCAGGCGGGCAGAATGGAGAACAGCACGGTAAGTGCGATGGGGCTTTCCGCGCTGAGCGTTTCGTAGGCAGCCGCTTCGGCTTCCATGGTTTGCAGGAGGAAGCGCAAGTCGGCAATGCTCTCGGAGGGTTCTTCCCCGTGTTGCTCTAGCTGCTCGATGGTTGTTCGGAAGTCGGGCAGCGGCCCTTTGCCCGCGCGTGTGCGCTCGTGGGAGCCCCGGCGGCGGTTGAGGGCGAAAGGCGGGCAGAAGCGCTCGAAAGTGGCCACCGTTTCGTCGGGCGAGAGCGTGTTCAGCTTCAGGGTGTGGGCGGTCCACACCGAGACGGCATCGAGACAGGCCCGGGCGCTTTGCGGATGCGTGCAAGCAGCGATGATGCGCGTTTCGTAAGCGGCGCGCCAGTAGTTGGCATTGAAGAGCAGGCGATCGACGGCCGCCTGAGTGCCGCGACGCAGCCCCGCAGCGTCGGCTGACTCGAGGCGCGGGGTGCCGGCTAGCTCCTCGTCGCGCTCTTCACGGAAGGTAAGGGACAGATAGGTCGCCAGAGCCACTTTGACGACCTCGATGGGCTTGAGGGCATCGCCGCGCTTTGCTGCCTCACGCTTGAGGGCTGCTGCCACAGCGTCTACGGGGCGATTGGCCACTGAGCGTCTTTTGCAAGCCATCGTTGGCCAATCCCTCCTTTCCTCAAAAGCGCGAATCTGCCGTTTCCCAAACGATATGCTGCCTATGATACCCGCTGGCGAGCGCTCCGTTGGGCAATGAGGGGTGGCGCTATGGAAAGCGGAGAGATAATGATCAGAGCTCTCTTAATAGCTGTCTGCGAGAGTGGAGCATGCTTGTTCTAATAATTCATCCAGGGTGAACTCAGTTTTTTGATCGTCGGATACGATATCGAAACGATAGGCAAGCATGCGTTCGGGTTGGTTTGCGGCGTGGATGAGAGCGATCGCTTCCCCATTGCTCCTCATGCCGACGGCGGCTTTGTCGATTTGGTAGGGGATATGCAGCTCGTTCGCGTTACCATTCATTGTTGGAGAGAGTTCCAGGAATCGTAGTGCGAGTGTTCCGTCATTGAGGACGAGGAGAAGACAGTCGGAATTTTCAGTTAGGTAAGCTTCACTTGCTGCGACGATGGAGGCTGGAAGCTCTTCCCGATAGATTTCATCCCCCGAAAGGGGGTCACGTACAGAAAGTATTGCTCCCGCAGTGCATACGATGGCCAGATTGCCATCGGAAAAGACAAAGCAAGGCAAATTTGGTGTTCCGTTGAAGCCAATGAGGTTCGAGGAAGTGCCCGCAACGGAAAACGTGTAACTCCCCTCGTCATGCCAGAGTGGCTCGCTATGCTCATGGGTATTCCAAGCGGTGAATCCATAGGGGACCGTTCCCCCGCTTCCTTCCTCGGGGAGGGAGGCCGAAGCGCAGAATAGAATGCCGCCGAATTCGCGGACGGAATATGTGATGCTTTTCAAGGGATTGAGCTTGTAGGCGGTGCAGGTTTCTGCGTTTAGGTCAAAGCCAAGAACTCCGCCTGGTATTCCAAGGAAGATCTGGTTACTTTTTGAGGCAAACCAGCTCGGCAACGAGACTTCAGGGACGGAATCGAATCCTAGGTCTAGGCTCTGGCATTCCCTGACGTTACTTGTTGCGGCATCTATAACGGCAACATCCAGATTACCGTCTCCCATAAATGTTGTAAGGCCAAAGGTATCTTCATCTTGAGCGGAGGCGAAAGAGTCAGCGCAAACCTGTTCGTGTTCCCATACCAGGGTTCCCGTTAAGGCGTCGAAGCAGACCATGCTTCCATTGGCCTGCTGGCTCATCAACAAAAGATGCCGATCCCCCGTTGCTTCTAAGGACCATTCTGAAGGTGTTAATTCTTCTGGATGCTCAGCGTAGTCACCGAGATGAGCTGTAGCTGTGAGCGCGCCCTTAGATAAGCTGCGGAATTCAATGAGTCCAGAGTCGTTGAGCGTGGCAAACCAGTCGCCATCGACATCGTGGGCGAATGAGACAATATCTGAATCGGAGTCAATTGCATAGAGAGGGCGCCAAGTCTGATCGGGATCTGGATACACAAGAAGTGCGTTTTCAAGCGCCTCTTGAGCTTCGGGAACAAGGGGCCTGCTACGATCCGCTTCCGAGCTTGGAAGAGCGTCCAAGGCAGACTGGATGGCTTGCAGGCGCTCGCCGCGTGCGAGTTGTTCCTGCGATCGGGCTGCGAGGTATTTCGATTCAGCGATGAGCGCCTCCTCGGAAGAGCGTGCAGTTTGGTGGACTAGTACACTTATAAGCGCGATGAGGGCTAGGATGGCAAATGCTGCAGCTGTGATGAGCCTACGTTTTCGATTGCGGTGACGTCGGCGCAGGTCGTCATAGTTGCAGTTGGCGACGGCGGCTATGATACGCAGAAGCTCGGCCTTGCGCTTGTTTTTGGATTCGGGACGTAAGTCGGCTGCGAGGGGCTCGGCGGGCATTTCGCGCATGATGCCTGCGGCATCGGGCATCATGCGAGTTTTCAGGATGGGAGGGGTGCTTTCCTCCGAACTGCCCGCAGCCAGCACGCAGATGATGCGCTCGCGGCCGTGAAGGGCTATGAATGTCTCGATTTCCCTCTGGACCCAAGCGCTTTCTTGCGTTTCCGGCGTGCAGACAACGATGAGCGAACGTGATTGAGCCAGCGCCTTCTGGATGCTGTCGGGCAGCGAAGGGGAGGCTGCCAGCTCGTCCTCGTCACGGAAGCATTTGCCGAGGGAGCGGCTGGTTTTTGAACGGATGGGTCGCGCTGTACTGTCGCCCTCGTCGTCCG
>CAJTXX010000086.1 GCA_910584145.1 uncultured Eggerthellaceae bacterium
CGTCTCCTGGCCACGAGGCGGTCGCACAGGGCGGCCGCCGCACCGAAAGGGAGGTCATCAAGATGGGAAACCGAGCCGTCATCACCACGCCGGAAAAGGTCCTGGCGCTCTACCTTCACTGGAACGGAGGACGCGATACGGTCGAGCCGCTCCTAAAGTACTGCGAGCTTCAGGGGTACCGTCCCCCGAGCACCGACTCCTACGGATGGGCGCGAATGGCCCAAGTAGTGGGCAACTTCTTCGGAGGCTCCCTCAGTCTCGGCATCGACCGCTTCGACCGACTCGGCGACCAGGGCGACAACGGCGTCTACGTCATCGACGGATGGAAGATCGTCGACCGCATCGAGCTCGACTACGACGAGGACTGGAACCCGGTCGGTTGGAAGCAGATCGACCCGTCCCGCGAGGAGTCCTACCACGACTTCGACGAGATGCTCCACGCCTTCGACGCCGCGATGCCCGAGGCCTTGAGGCTCGGTGCCTTCCTCGACGCCGAGGAAATCCCGGTCTCTGGGGTGCGCGTCGGCGACAAGGTCTGGATGCGCGAGTACGAGAACGGCTACAAGCTCTTCGAGGTCGCAGGCTTCGGCGACGGAAGGCGCAACGGACAGGACATGACCGGCGTGCCCTGCGTCAAGCGCTACGGCCACGACGGCGATTGGTCCTGGAACATCAACAACTACGTGCGCGAGGACACCTGCCGTATAGCCCCTAGAAGCTAGCATCCACGGCCGTCGGCTCTCACGAGTCGGCGGCCTCCAGAACTTCGAACATCGCAAGGAAAGGAACGCATCATGGGATACAGAAGCGAAGTCAGGATAGCCACCACCCGCGACGGTTACGACCTCATGTGCGACCGCATCGACTTCATCAGCTCGGGTCTTAACAGTCTTCCGCTCATGGGTAGCAATCGCCGACCGGGCTTCTTCAAGGAGGAGGGAGGATGCGTCGTGTTCGGCTGGGACGGCATCGATTGGTGCGTCGGTCTCTTCTGCGACGTTACCAACGTGGAAGAGGCGCTCGGCGAGCTCGACGAGCAGGGGATCCCCTACGAGTTCTGCCGCATAGGCGAGGGCTGGGACGACGTCGAGTTCCGCACGAACGGCGACAATGAGGACCTCTCGATCCACGTCGAGCCCTCCGTCGCCATAGAGGTCTTCTGACCTCTATGGCACGTCTCAGTCTATCTTATGGATTATGCCTCTTGCTGCGCTGATCGCGTTCAGGACTCTCGGGAATCCTACATACGGGATGAGCTGTACGAAGGTCTCGATGACCTGTTCTACCGTCAACCCTGCGTTTCGCGCACCGCGTATGTGCACCTTCAGCTGAGGCTCGCAGGCTCCCTGCGTACAAAGGCTCGCGATGGTAGCGAGCTCACGGTCGCGTAGGGAGAGGCCCTCGCGCGCATAGATGTCTCCGAAAGCGAACTCGATGATGTACCTGCCGACATCGGGTGCGATATCTTTCAGTGAATCTACCACCTGTGCTCCGCCCTCTCCATCGACCCGCTGTAGGAGCTCCAAGCCCCTCTCGTAGCGCTCGTTCATGTGCTTTCCTTCCTCTTGATCCGAATATGTGAGCTAGATGCTAGAATCTGAACCATGGTTGAGGTCAAGGAGGATCTTTTGAAGATCGGGGATTTCTCGAAGCGAACTGGACTTCCCGTGAGCACCCTGCACTTCTACGAGCGCAAAGGGCTTATCTCGCCAGAGAGGAACGCATCTGGCCATAGAGAATACGACGAGGCTGACCTTGCCTGGATCGCCTTCATCGAGCGTCTGAAGGAAACCGGGATGCCGCTTGCGCAGATCAAGCGATATGCGGACTTGCGTGCAAAGGGTGATTCAACGCTCGAAGAGCGGATGGCCATGCTGGTCAGCCATCGGGAGAGCGTCATCGCCACGATTTCCAAATGGCAGGAGAACCTCGACCATCTTGATAAGAAGATAGAGTTCTACGAGCATGAGATCAAGAGCAGTTGCAAATGAGCCTTAACAAGTACATAGCAAAGCAGTTCGCCAATCCACGGGGAACAGGCGGACGTATCGTGATGGCCGTCATGAATCGTCAGAACGCGCAGATGTACGAAGTGACCGAGAGGCTTCTTCGTCCTCAGGCTGGCGACACCGTCCTCGACATAGGTTGCGGCAACGGTGTCATGATGGGGAGGGTCGCTCGCAGGTGCGATTGCCGCCTGATCGGTACGGATATCTCTGGCGATGTCCTGAAGTCCGCCAAGCACAGACTGAAAGGTAAGAACGTCGAGCTTCTCTGCTGCCCCGTGGATGATATGCCGATTGAAAACGCAACGGTCGACAAGGCTCTGACCATTAACACGTTGTACTTCTGGGAGGACCTGGCTTCGGGCTTCGTTGAAATCGCCCGCGTGCTCAAGCCCGGCGGCCTCTTTATCGGCACCCATTACACGAACCAGTCCCTCGAATCCTATTCGCATACCCAGTTCGGTTATAGGATGCGCGCAGAGAGTGAGATCCTCTCGGCAGCGCAGAATGCGGACTTTGCGGTTGAGGTCCAAACCATTATGGGCGGGAAAGCGTATTGTGTCGTATGCAGGAGGCAGTCATGAGCGAAGAGCTGCGATTCACTGATAGAGACGAGTTTAGACACTGGCTGAGCGAGAACGCCGTATCCGACGAAGGCGTCTGGCTCATCTTCGGCAAAGCGGGAGGGCCTGAGACCCTCAAGGCGTCCGAGGCGCTTGAGGAGGCGCTCTGCTACGGCTGGATCGATGGGCAGATGCAGAAGATAGACGACGTATCCTATCGCAAGTACTTCTCTCAGCGTAGGCCCAACAGCAAATGGTCCGAGAAGAACAAGAAGATCGTCGCAGATCTTGAGAAACGTGGGCTTATGACCGAGCATGGTCGTGTGAAGATCGAGGAGGCGAA
>CAJTXX010000087.1 GCA_910584145.1 uncultured Eggerthellaceae bacterium
AAAGGGGCACTCCTGTAAATGGGGAGACTGTCTCGCGAAAAAGAACATGCCGGACGCGTCTGGCAGATTGAGATGGCGATATCGACCGCAGATTATGGGGAGAAGCCTGCATGTCAGCTGGTATGCCTGTCACAAAAATGATATAGTTTTTGTGACACGAAAGGACGGAGAGATGGGTGAGCAAAAAGCAATCGCGGAGCTGCTCTCCGGGGCAAAACCGGGGGAGGTCTTTGTGCCGTCCGATTTCGCTGAAGTGGGATCGGCGGACTCTGTCCGCAAGGCGTTGTCGCGATTGGTGAAAGCCGGAGAGCTGGAGCGCCCGATGCGAGGAATCTATCGCAAACCGCGATATAGCGCTTTCCTTGATAAGGAGGTGCCTGCTAGCCCCGATGAGATAGCTGAGGCTCTCGCTCGTAAATTCGAATGGTGCATTGCGCCATATGGCGACACTGCCCTCAATAGGCTGGGTATCGATTCCCAAGTGCCGTCGGTTGTGCGCTATGTAAGCGATGGACCGTATCGAACCTACCAGTACGGCCCCTACACTATCGAGTTCCAGCATACGGCCAATCGCGATCTGTCGAGGCTCAGTCCGGTTGCGGCCACCGTGGTTCAGGCGTTGAAGGCGCTTGGCAAAGATGGGGTGACGCAGGACAAGCTGGATACCATCTCCTCACGGCTCGATGATTCTCAGATGGAGAAGCTGACATCAGAGACCCGCAACGCAACGTCGTGGGTGAGAACTGCAATTAGGGATATGCAGAAGAGGAGGCCTCAGCATGCGTGAATTCGCGACGTTGCCGCAGGACGACCGCGCCGATGCTCTTGTTGTTGCCGCGCGGGGGAAGGGAATGCACCCGGCCATAGTCGAGAAGGACTTCTGGGTCTGCTGGACACTCGACTATCTCTTCTCGGAATCTGCGTTCAGGGACTTCTTTGCTTTCAAGGGCGGAACGAGCCTCTCGAAGGGTTTCGATCTCATCGAGCGCTTCTCCGAGGATATTGATTTGATTTTCGATTGGAGGCTTCTGGGGTACGAGGAGAAAGAGCCTTGGGAGAAGAGGAGCAACACCAAACAAGACGCTTTCGTTAGACAGATCAACGAGCGCGCTGGGATATTCCTGCGCGACAACCTGATGCCCGAGATGCAGGCATATCTTGCCGAGCAGACTATTACGAATGCGGCGCTGCGCATTGATGAAGACGATCCGCAGACGCTCAGATTCTTTTACCCACAGTCGTTCTCGGACGACTCTATTCTGCAGGAGATTCGCCTAGAGACAGGGGCTCTGGCTGCCTGGACGCCGACAACAGTGGCGCGTATCAGCCCCTATATCGCGGAGGAGTTCCCGGCGGCCTTCGCCCATCCGGCAACAGCTGTGCTGACCGTTTCTCCTGAAAGAACGTTCTGGGAAAAAGCGACCATCCTGCACAAGGAGGCATTTCGCACAAACGGGAGATTTCCGTCCAGGTATTCCCGCCACTACTATGACCTCTACAAACTGGCGCAATCTGATGTCAAAGAAAAGGCGCTCGGTGACCAAGACCTTCTCAAAAGCGTTGTTGATTTCAAGATGACGTTCTGGCGCTCGAATGCGGCGCGTTACGATTTATTTGCTCCTGGAACGATGAGGCTCATGCCTCCGGACGGCTCAATACCCTTAGTCGAGCAAGATTACGCATCGATGCAGAACATGATTTTCGGAGAAGCACCAATCTTCGACGAGCTGATGTCGGAGATCGGTCGACTTGAGTCTGAAATCAACAGCTTCGTATGATTGGGGGGTGTAGCGTTATGCATATCCCAAAGGCAAGAATCCGCGAGTTTAAGGCATTCAGGTCGTTCGAGCTTGAGATCAAAGATGGATTAAACATTCTTGTGGGAGATAACGATGCCGGCAAAAGCACGGTACTTGAAGCAGTGCACCTCGCCTTGACCTCTTCTTGTACTTTGTAAGGGCCAGTCCTGTCGGGACTGACCCTGGTTTATCTAGGCTTTTGCCTGTCTCCCGCCTTTGCATGAAGTTGGTTCTGGCAAGTGACGAGTCGTGTGGAGAAGCCGCCTATTCCTCCACTCCCCTCTGTCTTTGGAAGACGAGCATCGCTGCCAGGAACAATGCTGTGCACCAGATGGCGCTCGCCGCCGCTCCTGCGACGGTGGCTTCCATGGGGGCGTCGTAGTACGTGCTCGGATCGAGGCACGCCATGGCAATGCGGTAGGCGAAGCATCCCGGCATGAGGCATCCCCATGCAGTTCCGATGAACAAGCACGAGACGAATCCGTAGGCGATTCCGAGAGCACTGACCGCCACGGTGCTGCGCGAAAGGGAGGCGACGAGGGTGCCCGCGCATGTTCCCACGACGATGATAGAGAGCGCCTCGAGCGCGAAGCCGGGCGCAAAGGCCACCCAGGTGGCAAGGCCATGGGGAAGGAACGCGCACAAAAGCCCGAGTGCGCCGAATTCGGCGGCTGCAATAGCCGTCGTAAGCGCCACGCCCACAAACATTTTCGCCAGAATGATCCGGCTTTTCGCTATGCCGTAGCTCATCCACACGAGGCAGGTTCCATCACGCCACTCCCGGCACACCAGTGAGCCGGCCAGTATGAACACGGCCATGGGGAAGAACATGACAAACTGGTTGTTAACGAAGAAGATCATCTCTTCGGCATTGCCTTTGCCCCCTATAATGCACGCGGCGGTGCCGGTGACCACAGGCAGAAGCGCGAGAATCAGCGGGAACCACGGCG
>CAJTXX010000088.1 GCA_910584145.1 uncultured Eggerthellaceae bacterium
TACAGCTTGGTCATACTTGAGCAGAGCCTCCTCTTAGGCTCCCTCCTGTGAGAGGAGGCGTCTTTCAGAGAAAGGAATCGACATGACCAAAAACATGACAAGAAAAGTACTCACTATCGCTGCTGCGGCGATTCTCACGCTCGGAATGATGAGCGCCTTCGGCTGTTCTTCACCCGAAACCCAATCGGGGAACTCCAGCGCATCCGAGGCGCAGACGAGCAATCAGATATCGGTGTATTCACGTGAAGATGGTTCGGGCACGCGCGGTGCGTTCATCGAACTGTTCGGCTTGGAAGAGAAGGACGCGAGCGGCAACAAGATTGACATGACGACGGATGCAGCCGCCATCACCAACTCTACTTCCGTGATGATGACGTCGGTAGCGAGCGACCCCGACGGTATCGGATACATTTCTCTCGGCTCGCTCAACGATTCGGTCAAGGCCGTCAAGATCGACGGCATCGAGGCAACGGCGCAGAACGTGAAGAGCGGCGACTACAAGGTGTCCAGGCCATTCAACATCGTGTTCGCCGAGAACCTCAGCGCACCGGCACAGGACTTCGTGGACTTCATCATGAGCTCCGATGGTCAGGCGATCATCGAGGATAACGGCTACATAGGCGTTGACGAGAATGCGGCTCCCTTTACTGCTACTGGCGCAAGTGGCAAAGTCGTGATCGCGGGATCCTCCTCGGTCACCCCCATCATGGAGAAGCTCGCCGAAGCGTATAAGGCCGTGAATCCTGACGTAACCATCGAGGTTCAGCAATCCGACTCCACCACCGGCGTCAACATGGCCATCGAGGGCACGTGCGACATCGGTATGGCATCGCGTGACCTGAAGGATTCGGAGGCTTCGTCCGGGGTCAGCGCCACGGCTATCGCCAAGGACGGAATCGCCGTGATCGTCGCCCCCGCATCCATCGTCGACAGCCTCACCAGCGACCAAGTGAAGGCGATCTTTTCTGGCGAAGCGCTCACGTGGGCAGAAGTGATCGGCTAGCTATATGTCGAAGTCTGCAAGGAAAGAAGGCTTTGCGAGGGTGCTGTTCACCCTCGCTGCCGCGATTTCGATCTTGGCAGTTGCCCTGATATGCGTGTTCCTCTTCGCCAACGGGCTTCCGGCGATGTTCCAGATCGGCATCCCCGAGTTCCTGCTGGGCACCACCTGGAAGCCGGGAAGCGACATGTACGGCATCTTTCCCATGATCGTGGGGAGCATCTACGTGACCGCCGGTGCCATCCTCGTCGGTGTTCCGGCGGGCATCCTGACGGCGATATACCTGTCGCGCTTTGCGGGCAGCAGGGTCGCATCCGTTCTGCGGCCGGGCATCGAGCTGCTCGCCGGCATCCCCTCTGTCGTGTATGGCTTCTTCGGGTTGATGGTGCTCGTCCCCTTCATCAGGATGACGATGCCTGGCAGGGGCCTTTCGCTTCTGGCAGCATCCCTGCTGCTGGGGATCATGATCCTTCCCACCATCATCACCGTGGCGAAGAACGCCCTCGATGCCGTTCCGAGAAGCTACTACGAGGGGGCCCTTGCCCTGGGCGCAACCCATGAGCGGGCCGTGTTCCGCATCCTCGTGCCTGCTGCGTTCTCGGGAATCATGGCGGCTGTCGTGCTGGGAGTCGGGCGTGCGATCGGCGAGACCATGGCGGTCGTTATGGTCGCGGGAAACCAGCCCGTCATACCGAACTCCATCTTCGACGGCGTTCGCACGATGACCGCGAATATTGTTCTGGAGATGGGCTATGCCGCCGACCTCCACAGGGGCGCTCTCATAGCAACCGGCGTCGTGCTGTTCGTCTTCATCATGCTCATCAGCCTCCTGTTCAGCGCCATCAAGAAGCGGGGTGAGGAGCGATGACGTCGAAGATTCTGCGCGCTCTCGTGTACGTGGGAGCCATCCTCACGGCTCTGGTCCTGGCGGGGATCGTGGGATACATCCTTATAAACGGCATCCCTCATCTCAAGCCCTCCCTGTTCGAGTGGACCTACACTTCCGAGAACGTCTCGCTCATGCCCGCTCTCATCGATACCATCCTGATGGCCCTGCTCGCTTTGGCGCTATCTGTGCCGACGGGCGTTGGCGCGGCAATCTATCTGGTGGAGTACGCGCGCTCATCGAGCCGCTTCGTGAGGGCAGTCCGCATGACAGCAGAGACGCTCCAGGGCATCCCCTCAATCATCTACGGTCTGTTCGGCTTGCTCTTCTTCACGACCATGCTCGGATGGGGGCTTTCCCTCATTTCCGGCGCATGCACGCTCGCCATCATGGTGCTCCCCGTCGTGATGCGCACTACCGAAGAGGCGCTTCTCGCTGTCCCCGAATCCTACAAGCAGGGCGGCTTCGCATTGGGGGCGGGCCATGTCAGGACGATCTTTCGCTGTGTGCTGCCAAGCGCGCTTCCTGGCATCGTGGGCGGCGTGCTGCTTGCCCTTGGCCGCTGCGTTGGAGAGGTGGCCGCGCTCCTCTTCACCGCTGGCACCGTGGCGCAGATCCCCGATTTCGGTGGACAGGGCATCTTCGCAATCTTCGATTCGTGCAGGACGCTTGCCGTCCACATGTACGTGCTCGCAAGCGAGGGCCTTCACATGGACGAGACCTATGC
>CAJTXX010000089.1 GCA_910584145.1 uncultured Eggerthellaceae bacterium
GCAGCCGCTGCCCTCACCGCTCGCTGCGAGGGGCTCGCTCGGCAGGCGGGGGCAGCGCGGAGCGCGTGGCTGAACGGGCGGAAAGGCAGCGAGCATCCGCGACGCTGAGCGCTCGATAGCCCTTCGGGGCGATGCTGACCAAGGGGCGCAGGCGTGGTAAGGCCACGCTTGCGCCCCTTGTACGATATCGGGCCACAGGAGCCGCGCTCAGCGTGAGGAGCTTCCACCGCCCGATCGCTATGAATGCCCTGCGTAAAGGGGCAAAAATCGTTGCCGAACCGTTACCGAGCACGATATAATGCCGTCGACTGTATCGGCTACTTCTGCTGTGTAAAAAGGGGGCAGTCGAAGTGCTCAAGAAAACGAAGCTGACAATGAACCATGCTGGGCGCGCTGCTCTTTCCGTATTGCTCGCGGGGGCACTGCTCATGCCCACGTTCCCGCTCTCTGAGGTTATCCCCGCGTATGCTGACCCTGCGCCCTCTGGTGCGGCTGACCTGTCCAGCAGCGCGTCATCGGGCCAGCAGGCGACGGACCGACCATCTACAGGCTCGTATACGGGCCGCATCAACATGGATGTGCCGCTCGATGGAACGCTGATAGTCGCCCAAGGCCAAACGCAAAGCCCGCTCAGCATCCAGCAGGCCCAGCCGGCTGTCTCGCAAAAGACCGAGGGAGAGAAACGGGCCATTCTGGATAGCTATCTGGCTGACGGCACCATAACCGAGGACGACCTCGACAATGAGTTCATCGTCAGTTCGCTTACAGGGTCGTATCTCGAACAGGATCCGGCTGGGGGGGGGTCGTTTCTCAAAGCAGATGAGCCCGGCGCCAGCCTTGAGGGCGCGTGCGGCGATTGCCTTGACGAGGACGGCAGCCTCTCTTCCGAAGTAGAGGAGCGTCTGGCGCAAGACGACGAGGCCGTCCAAGCCGCGCTCGATGCCATCGCCCAAGGGCCCACCTACGAGGACATCCTCGCTGCTGAGGAAGCGCGCAGGATAGAGGAAGAGGCGGCTATTCCCCACGATGAGTCGCTTTCGCCTAGCGAGGTCGTCACGAAGCAGCCCTATGCTGCCAGCGATGCAGATGCGAATGGCGCCAAGCCAGACGTCATCTCTGCCACGATGAGCCTGTGCGCGATGGATGAGGAGCCCGTTGCTCACGCGGCCGCCTTCCGCGCTGCTCAGGCTGATAGGTCGCCCGCCGGAGCGATTACGCGCCTCAATGCTCAGGCCATCCCCGCAGCCGCAGGCGCATCTCAGGGCGCCTATTCTCCCGAGGTCGTGGTGAAGAACGTTCAGTCAGTTGCGCTGTATACCCAATATGCGGATGTTCGCAACAAGGACGTTAATCTGCCGAATCTGAGGGATTATCCGTATCGTTATACGGTGCTCGTCAAGGCCTACAACATGCCGGCGTTCTACAGCCCCCTCGTAGGTGTACGCTGGGAGAGCGGCAGGGGCTACTTCACGCTCAGGCTTCCTGCCTCCATCGACGAGGAAGAGCGGCATTTCGAAGTCCTCTTCTCTACGGGCGTTGATGGGAGCGGTTACATCAAAATCGTGCAAGGGCAGCCCACTGTGAACGATGCCACGGTAAAAGCCGATCTTGCGGACATGCCCGGTTACGTTGCTGCGCGCGAGCAGGCCTACCTCAATGCTTATAAGCTGGCCCCTTTCGCCTCTTACGAGGATATCGTGAAGTCGGGCAATGCCGTGCCAGCAAGCAGCCCGCTTGCTGCGAAAGAGATCCGCGAGATGTGGCCGGTGCATGCCGACGACGGCATGAAGGTGAGCCTGTTCGAGGGTCAGGAGCAAGATATCGTGCGCAGTGTCGTGTGCTTCACCGACGGCACCTCGCAGACCCTTGGCCTCGACTACCTCGGCAAGGGAACTTGCACTGCGTCCTATACGACGCATGATGCCGGCATGCTGTACCAACCGAATTTCTGGATCATCGGCAAGAGCGCCCAACCGGGCGTTAACCGCATCGCCTCATACATAAAGTCGAAGACCTGGGCCTCGTGGTTCCAGGGCTACAGCGGCAATCCCCGCATGCATCGTAGCGTACGCGACTACTTCGACAAGAACATCCGTGACAAGGCCGAGGAAGTGGCGGCCGACCTCGTTACTAACATACCCGCATGGAATGCGTGCGACTCGGCATCCAAAGCATGGGATGTCATCATACGCGATGCGGAGAACGCCATGCCGAACGACGAGTGGGGCGCAGCTCCGACGCCCGAGGCTAAGATGTTCAACCTGATGTTCCTCTACACCTATCTGGAGCGCTTCCTCGGCTTCGATATCGGCGGCGATGAGACCGTGAAGGCCCAGAAGGATGTGAACCCGTTCTTGGTGATGGCGTTCCGGGGCGGGGTCATCAAACCCGGTTTGTCGCTCTTGAGCATGACGCCGGCGGTACGGAAGAGCGCCATGCCCATCTTCGCCAAGGTGGAGTCGCTCTCCGAGATGGTGCTCCCTAAGCTCTTCTATAGCTATACGGGGCTCACGTCCACCACCCAGCTCGTTCAGCTCGTGGTCAAGCGCACGACCGGCTACGCCAGCATGGCCGAGTGGTTCAAGG
>CAJTXX010000090.1 GCA_910584145.1 uncultured Eggerthellaceae bacterium
AAGCCGGGTTCGATCAACTATAAGGAGATATACGAGCAACTTGAGAGCCTGAATCTATCGATCTACATCCCCTCGCAGTACGTGCACGCGAGCCGGATGGCGAAGTACGCCGACGGCGAAACGAATCTCACCATGGCAGGTCGAGAGATCGGCGTGCGCAAGCTCATGACAGCAAACCTCTTGAAGCGCCTTGAGAGCAGCGTGCACTCCTTCAAGCTCACTCTGGAACGCGTGCGCAAAAACATGGAGGAAACGCTCGCGCGCATAGACGACTACAAGCTCCAGAAGACGGAGGGTTTCAAGGTCTCGGACATGGAGGGGTTCGATGGGTACGACTTCGACATCGAGGACGACGAGGAGATGTCCTTCGAGGTCGGAAACGCCACCAAGTTCGACCTCGCCGACATGGACTGGCTCTCCTGGGAGCGCGACATACTGTCGGATGTCGACAATATCGACATCCTGCTCTCGATGGTCGATGACATCGGCCCCGAGCATGACGCGAAGCTCATTGAGTTGAGAGAGCAGATTAGGGAGAAGGTCGAGAATCCCCTGAACCCTGACAACAAGAAGGTCATCGTATTCACGGCATTCGCCGATACGGCGGAGTACCTCTACGAGCACGTCTCGTCCTTCGCGCGGCGAGAGCTCGGGCTTGAAACGGCGATGATCACTGGCACGGGCGCAGGCAGGAGCACCGTCGAGAAGCTGCCTACGGACATGACCACGCTGCTCGCATGCTTCAGCCCCATCTCCAAGGAGAGGAGTGCGGTGGCGGCTGCATACGACGACGCCGACATCGACATCCTCATCGCCACGGACTGCATCTCGGAGGGCCAAAACCTCCAGGACTGCGACTACCTCATCAACTACGACATTCATTGGAATCCTGTGCGCATTGTGCAGCGTTTCGGACGCATCGATCGCATCGGCTCTAGAAACGACGTGATTCAGCTTGTGAACTACTGGCCGGACGTGGAGCTGGACGAGTACATCCGCCTGAAAGAGCGCGTCGAAGAGCGCATGCGCATCACGGTTATGACTTCGACGGGAGACGATGACTACATCAACGAGGAGGAGAAGGGCGACCTGGAGTACAGGGAGCGTCAACTGCGCCAGATGCAAACGGAGGTGGTGGATCTCGAAGACGTCTCCGGCGGCGTGTCCATCACCGACCTCGGACTGAACGACTTCAGGATGGATCTCGTCGGATACTACAACGAGAACCCCGACATAGAGCAGCTGCCGAGTGGGCTCCATGGTGTCGTTCGAGGCGACACTCCCGGAATCATCTTCGTGCTGCGCAACGTGAACCAGGATGTGAATATCCTGGGCCGTAACCAGCTCCATCCCTTCTACCTGGTCTACGTCGGTCAGGATGGAACCATCGTCGAAGGCCATCTTTCTCCGAAGGACGTGCTGGACACCATGCGTGTCCTCTGCCGAGGCAACTCCGAGCCAGACCAGGCGCTCTGCCGCGCCTTCAACAAGAGGACCAAGAACGGTCGCGACATGAGATGGGCATCCGGCCTCTTGGGAGACGCCATCGCCTCGATCATAGATGCCAAGGAACAGAGCGACATCGAGAGCTTCTTCTCGGCGGGCGTGTCCTCGTTTCTGGAGAACGATGTGAGCGGCTTGGACGACTTCGAGCTCATATGCTTTCTGGTGGTGAGCGAATGATAGATCTCCCATCCACCACAAGGGTCGGGCGCAGGATGCCCAAGGAGCGCTTCTACGAGCAGTTGAAGCTCACGGGCAGGCAGCGCGAATCGTTCGTGCGCCTGATCGATTCGATCACCATAGGAAACTCCATCAAGCCGTCGACGATGAAGATCGCTGACGGACAGAACGTGCACGAGATATTTCTCTTGGAGATCGCCCTGAAGGAAGAAGCGCTGCCCTCCGTCGTTGTCGAGGCCATCGCGAAGGCCAACCCCCACAGGATCCTCTTTCTCTGCTCCTACGGCGATGCGGAAGAGTATGCCGTGTACCGACAGGGAAAAGTCTGGGCTACAGAATGGCTGAAGAGCGATGAAGCGAAGCTCGTCCCGCACGGCGACAACCTGGATTCGCTCTGGGACTCGTTGTGCTCTCAGGTGATATTCGGATCCGCCGACCTCCAAGACGTCGATGACGAGATCAAGAAGCGCCAGAAGGCGAAGGGGCTTGATGAGGAGATAGCCAAGCTGGAGCGCGCCCACGGTAAGGAGCGCCAGATCGGCAAGCGAAATGCGTTGTTCGAGAAACTACAGAGAGCGAGGCGCGAAAAGGACGCGCTCATGAAAGGATAGGGCATGGAGAAGATCGAGACTGCAACACCCGATATCACCGAGGAAAACATCGAGAGGATCATAGGGCTGTTCCCTCAGGTGGCGACTGAAGTCGAAAGCTCAGAAGGCGAGCTGGAACGTACAATAGACTTCGACGCCCTGCGCGATCTGCTCGGTGACGTTGCCGAAGGTCAGCGAGAGAGATATCAGTTCACTTGGCCGGGTAAGCGCGAGGCCAAAGCGGAGGCGCGACGTCCCATCAACAAGACCATGATCCCCTGCCCG
>CAJTXX010000091.1 GCA_910584145.1 uncultured Eggerthellaceae bacterium
GTGTGCGCTTCGTGGAGAGAACGGGGCGTTTTGCAAAGCGGGGGTTGCGGGATCGGCTGGGGTGGGTTTATGGTGGCTCGCGTACCAACGGGAGAATATGGCACTACGAAGATCGAGCGACGGGGAAGCCCGCAAGGGAGTTGCAGATCGGGAAAAGGGACAGAAGAATGACTACATCACGCATGCCCAAGAGGGTAATCTCTATCATGCTGGCCGCAGTGCTGGCCATCACGTTGATCCCGAGCGAAGCTCTGCCCGAGGCCTATGCGGCACCGGCATCTGATGCGGCAGCATCCGATGGCGCATCAGCGCCATCCGACGGAGCTGCGCAAAAGGCGCAGGATGCCCCTGACGCGGCAGGCGGCACGCCCGATGCTCAGGATGCCTCCGATGCCGATGCTGACATCGAGCGCCCGGCCTCTGTCGTGAGCGCGACCGAGCGCATAGCAGACGATGCTCCTGCGAAGCCCTCGGTGGAGATGACGCGCGCCAGCGTGAACCTGTCGGCCGGCGAAGATGCGCCTTACGCGGTGTTCAGCCAAGGCCCCTTGAGCTTCCAGGTGAACGCCGATGACCCTGCGAGCGCAGCGGTGGTGGGGGTGGATGCGCATACGGACGCGACCGATCTGGTCATACCGGCTGAGGTCGTGCTCTCAGGTGAGGTGTATCCTGTGACCCGGATGATCGGCGGGGGGGGGGTCAGTGCTCTAGCCACTGGCGGTGAGGACCCTCAGAACGCCAAAAAAAATCCGACCGCTGACGCGGTATCAGGCGATCCTGCATCTGGGAAGGATGCCCCCGCGGCCGATGCTGCGAGCATAGCTGCCGCCGCCGCCCCTTACGCCATCGACTCCTACGCCGCCTCTGAGAAGGCGCCCTCGGTGCGCACTATCACCATCCCTGCCACCGTCGAGCATATCGACCTGGCATTCTTCCAGCTGTTCCCGAACGCTGCGAGCATCGCGGTGGCCGAGGGCAGCCAGACCTACTCCAGCGAGAACGGCATGCTGCTCGATGCAGCGCAAACCGACCTCCTCCTCGTCCCGGAGGGTATGGAGGGCAAAGCCGTGCTCCCCGATACCGTGGCTACCGTCCCTGCTTGCGTACTTTCCCGATGCACCAAGCTATCAGCCATGACCGCCGATGAGGCGGCGGGGAGCACCGGCCATTCCGCCCTTGCCACCGTGGACGGCATCATATACTCGAAAGATAAGACCACCCTGCTCGCGGCTCCTGCGGGCGCGGGCGCGAGCGTCGCCATCGCTTCCGAGTGCGAGGCTATCGCACCCGGCGCCTTCTGGGGCAACGCCCGCTTGAAGACCATCGTCGCCACAGGCGCTGTGGGAAGCATCGCCTCAGGCGTTACCGATGCTGAGGGCCTTTGCGACGCGCTCGGCATCCGGGCCGGGGCGGCATCTTCGGGCTCGGAGCGCGCTGACGCTGAGGACAGCGCTGCGGGTGACAGCCCCGATGTCCCGATCGCTGCCTTCGATGGCACCACCATCGCCAACGCTACCATCGTCACATCCGAGCGCGCAGCTTGGGAGGCGGCAGGGTTCGCGCATTTCGCCGAACCGGCCAAGCCAGGGGACGCCGCCGAGCAGGACGGCTTCGCCTTCACGCTGCTCTCCGACTTCACGCTCGCGGTCTCTTGGGCAGACGAGGCTCCCGCCCCTGAGGAGCTCGCGGTCCCTGTGACCGGCATGGTGGGTGGCGCGGAATACGCCGTTTCCACCATCGAGCGCGATGCGTTCAAGGGGCAGGAGGGCATCCGCGCGCTCGCCATCCCCGAGGGCATCTCCTCTGTGGGGGATGCCGCCTTTTTCGGATGCGCCGGGCTGGAGAGCGCCCAGCTGGCAGGCAGCGTTACCAGCATCGGCGCATCGGCGTTCCAGGGGTGCACGGAGCTTGCGGCCGCTGACCTCGGCGGCGGGGTGCGCACCATAGGCGCATCGGCCTTCGAGCAGACCGCGCTTCCCAGCGCGGTGCTGCCCGCTTCTGTGCAGAGCATCGGCGAGCGCGCCTTCGCATCCGATGCTGCCCTTGCCCGCATAGTCGCGCTCTCAGACATACCCGAGGTGGACGCGACCGCCTTGGCCGATTGCACGGGCGTCGAGATATACGCCCCCTACCGCGAGGATGGGGCATACGCGTGGGCGCCGGGCGTGCCTGCGACGGGCAACCACCTCATGCCCTATGGCGTCGAGCTGGCATCCGAGCCGCTCGTGCTCGGCCAAGGCCAGAGCGCAGACCTCCTCGAGGGCGGGCGCCTCGAAGCGCCGGGCAGCGTGGAGGTCCTCTGCTCCTACAACGCCTCCCCCATAAGCGTGGATGTGGCGAGCGCCCAGGTGAGCGCCAAGCAGACCGGCAAGACCACCGTCACCGCCACCTTGAAGCTCGCCGATGCTGCCCTCGCCAGCGCGAGCCGCCCTGTGGTGGTGGAGGCTGCGCCGAGCGAAGAG
>CAJTXX010000092.1 GCA_910584145.1 uncultured Eggerthellaceae bacterium
AGCCGAAGCAACCCGTGGCGGGTTGCGGGGGCCGACGATTTATCAGGCTTCGCTCCGGTCAGCGTCTCGTCTGTGTGCTTCCGGAGCCGCCCCAATGCAGAGCTTCATGGCTGTTCCTGTCGATGCGATTACCCAAGCACATGGATTATCTCACCGGGCGCATGGGCTGACAAGGGGCGCCCGCACGCTAGCGCTAGCGGCTCATCAGTTTCACGCCGAGCCTGACCAGGGCCGGGAGGCCGGGAACCTGAAGGCGCCGCTTCACTGATGTCAGCTCGCTGGGGATCCGAATATGCTGGGGGCACTTCTCAAGGCAGGCTCCGCACCTGACGCAATCGCTCGCGAAGCGCGCCTCACCCACCATGGCCCCCGATGCCGTGATGTACTGGTGCATACCCTGGTACCAGCCGTGAGCGAAAGACGTGTTGTAGGCCGCGAAGCACATGGGGATGTTGATTCCTTTGGGACACGGCATGCAGTACCCGCACCCCGTGCAAGGAATCCGGTAGTTTTGCGCGATATGCTCACGAGCCTTTTTGATCGCGGTCTCCTCAGCAGCTTCGAGTGAGCCGGGAAACGCCGAGTCAGCCGTCTCAGCATTCTGCGACAGCTGGTTCTGCGTGTTCATGCCCGAAAGCACCACCGTCGCTTCCGGGTGGTTCCATACCCAGCGAAGGGCGAGCCGCACCGGATCGTCTCTCAGGCCGGCATCGGAAAGGGCGCGCCGCGCGCCCGCTGGCAATTCGCCTGCCAGCTTGCCTCCGAGAAGCGGCTCCATGACGATGACGGGCAGACCACGCTCTGCCGCTGCCATGAGGCCCGCCGTTCCCGCCTGATAGTCCTCGTTCATGTAGTTGTACTGGATCTGGCAGAAATCCCAGCCGAAGGAATCGAGCAGCGCAGGAAAATCTGCCTTAGGGCCATGGTATGAGAAGCCTATGTTGGTGATCCGGCCCGACCTCTTCTGCTCCGCTACCCAATCCTCGAAACCCAGAGAGCTCAAGCGATCCCATGCCGAAGCGCTCGTCACGTTGTGGACAAGATAATAATCAACATGGTCGGTGCGAAGCCTCTCAAGGGAGCGTTCCAGATACGTATCGAAATCGGTCGTCGCTTCGCATCGCGCGATCGGCAGCTTGGTGGCGATGTAGACCCTCTCCCTCAGTCCGGGGTTGCGGGTGAATATCTCGCCGAGGGCCGCCTCGTTCCCGTTGTACAGATAAGCCGTGTCGAGGTAGTTGATGCCGCGCTCGACGGCTTCCACGATGAGCCGCTCAGACGCGTCAATATCGATGCGCCCTCCAGAAGAAGGGAACCTCATGCAACCGAAGCCGAGCGCCGACAACTCGTTGCCATTCTTGGGATCGGTCCTGAATTGCATCGCGAGCACTCCTTGCGTAAAATTAGTTGCACAATGCAATTAACTATAAGTTGCGGTGTGCAACTTGTCAAGGAGGCGGCAGAGCTACCGTGACTGAAGAAGATCGGACATACCAACGCGCGCGGACGCGTGAGCAGAAGAACCAAAGGCTCGATGGCATCCTGGATGCCACACGATCGATCCTGGATGAAGGCTCGTACCACGATGTCACCTTGAGCGCCATAGCCGAAAGGGTCGGGTGCTCGCGCGCCAATCTCTCGCACTATGTCGGTTCTAAAGAGGAGATACTCCTGCTCCTGTACATCCGGTCATTGCGGGAGATCTTGGAAGCTATGAAAGAGATCGATCCCGGTTCTTTGGACGCGTCCTCCATAACAGGTCTCGAGGCCGCTTCGGACACTCTAGCGGCGATGCTTGCCTCACACAGGGACTTCGGAAGGCTTGGGGCGCTTTTGACGAGCATTATAGAGACCAATGTGCGCCTGGAATGCCTCGTCGAATGCAAACGCGAGATCATCGGAATGATGGCAGATGGATCGAGTCTGCTCGTTGAGCGCGGCCTCTTCGACGAGCTGGCTGACTCCACCAGGTTTCTCATGGATCTGTCGGACTATGTCGCTGGACTCTACCCTGCGACCCACCCGCTCCCCATCCAGCGAGCCGCCTGCAAGGAGACGGGGTATCCGATCCTGTCTTATGAGAAGTCGTTGCGTGACTTTCTGACCGTTCAGCTCGTCGGCTATAAAGTGTTGAAGGAGAAGCGGGACGACTCGTGACCCCGCAGGCGGAAGGCCCGCCGACCCGAAGGCCGACGGGCTTGCGAGCTGCTATGCGGCAACCTGCTGGCCGCGCGGCTTGATGCGCGCCATGTCGCCGTGGACGTAGTTGCTGCAGTTCCACGAGAAGTCGCCG
>CAJTXX010000093.1:0-1837 GCA_910584145.1 uncultured Eggerthellaceae bacterium
TCTGCTTCCTCCTTGGAGTACCTGAGCTCAGGCGGAAGGATGGAGTAGTCGTAGCCCTTTTTCACGGCAGCCATCTGCTCGTCGATGATCTCCTTGTCCATCCAGTCGAGCTGGCGCTTGACCATCGCGAGGGCATCGGACTGGGCGATCGGCTGCATATGGATAGACACGGCAAGAGGAATCGGCAAGTCGATGATCGAGGCTAGGTAGGAATCTTCAAGCATCGAGCCGAAATCCCTGATGGCGAGCACCGAACCGTAAACGCCGTCTGCGCAGAAAGCATCCACTCGTCCCTCTGGTGAGAAGTCGAGCAGCATGGGCGCGATGAGGTCCTTGGTTCGGACTCCTCGGAACTGGGACAGTTTGTCCCAGTCGAACTCGAAGCGCTTGAGGGGTCGCGCGAGAGAGTCTATGACTCGGAGCCTTTCGGTGCCGTCGATGGCAGACGCGCTGCACCTGATGCGACTCAGAGTGGTTGCCACGTCCGCACGTATGCGCGCGAGCTTCGGCACGGCGTCATCGACGTCGTCGGCTCCTACGAGATAGGTGATGTAGCGGTGGCGCTCAAGGTTCGACACGCCCTCGCGCATCTTGTCGTTGAGGATCTTGTTGTACTCGTCGACGATGGGCCGGGTCTTCTCTGATGAGTGCTCGAAGAATCGCTTGTTTCCTATCTCGTCTGCCGGGATGGGGGTGTTGGCGATG
This sequence comes from uncultured Eggerthellaceae bacterium, assembly GCA_910584145.1. GTDB lineage: Bacteria > Actinomycetota > Coriobacteriia > Coriobacteriales > Eggerthellaceae > Adlercreutzia_A. The sequence continues at coordinate 706 of CAJTXX010000093.1, forward strand.
GTGAGCTGCACCGAGGTATCTGCCCCGAAGTAGTTGTAGAGGCCGGAGAGCACCGCGAAGATGTTCTCTTGCGTCTCCTTGCGAGCTGACTGATAGCTCACGTCTGAGAACTCGATGGTCTGGCTGAAGAGACCCTCCTCGACCTGCGCTATGCCATCCTTGTACATGGCGTCGTAGCCGATGTACGCGGACGAGTCCTTGGCGGCTCGGCGCGCCTTCGTCGATTTGCGCCTCTTCTCCTCTTGGATCTTAGCTTCGTTGCTCTTGGTCTTGTGGCTGCCAAGAACAAGAGCTGCGAGGCTGCTCTTCTTTGCTGGCGCGCCCTTGCCGGTTTTGCTATTGCTGTTCTTGCTTGCTGGGCTCACGGAGCTCCGCCTCCTTTCGTTTAGCTTTCCTTGCGGACTTTCGGCTGGGCTTGCCGGGCACGGGACCCGTTTCCTCAAATGAGCTGTTCGCCCCCAGAGTGGAGAAGGGCAAGCGCTTGGATCCGAAGTGGTGATCGAACAGAAGTGGCAGGAACTCCTCTAGCTTCATGCCGTATGGACGCCAGAAGCCAGCGAGCCAGAAGGGCAGTGCGGCTGCCATGACGGGAAGAGTCGCGTTGCCGACCTCGATGTGGAATGCGAAGTAGACGATGCAAGCGACAGCTATCGCGCTGGCGAATCCCGCCGTTACGCATACGAGCGTCCGCAAGCTCATCTTGCCGACGATCTTCTCCTGATATTCGCCGATGTCCTTTTGGATGGGGATCTGAAGTGACATGGGAACCCCCTAGGACGGTAGCCAGGAGGTGTCCAGCATGCCGAAGTAGACGGCTGCGGCGATGATGATCGCACCGCCTGCAATGGTGGAGATGGCGCTCGCGATTTGCGAGCCGCCCTGCTGCTCTCGGATTGCAAGTCCTAGGCTAACCGCTCCCCATACAACGAGGAAGCCTCCCAGGAACGTGACGCAACCCGAGACCAAAGCGATGATCTGATTGAGCATTTCTTGTCCTTTGCTTGGTTGGAGGTGCTAAGCCGACCCGAAGGTGGAAGAAGGTCGGCTTGCGCCCGGATGATAGAATTTCTGAAGGGGCATTTCGCCCTTTGCTTGGATGCGGCGGTCGGAGACCGGAGGGTGGAAGCTCCGG
>CAJTXX010000093.1:1847-2208 GCA_910584145.1 uncultured Eggerthellaceae bacterium
TAGCCTCGGTGCTTGCGTATTGCTTGAAATCGAATGGGTCATCGTATTTCGATCCGCTATGGGATGGGTCGATGCTCGCGTAGCGAGGATGCTCCTCAAGCACGTACTTCTTGTCCCTTATGGGGAACGTGCCCGAGATCATGACGATTGCCTCGTCGCGCGGAAGCCGTCCGACCTCGGATGCCTGCATCAGATCGCGCTCACCTTTCGCGTAGTTGCGGGTAGTAGACGAGTTGGACCCACGCGAGTCGTTCACGGAAAGCGTTGCGAGCGTCTGCTTGCCGATGGCCTCCGAGATCTCCCTGTTCGTCTCTGACGACTTGCCACCCAAGAACAGCATCGTGTCACAGCAATCCGTAAT
>CAJTXX010000094.1 GCA_910584145.1 uncultured Eggerthellaceae bacterium
GCGGACATGGCTCAGCTGGTAGAGCACCACCTTGCCAAGGTGGGGGTCGCGGGTTCGAACCCCGTTGTCCGCTCCACAAGGAACACGGGGCCGGTCAATCGAATGGCCGGCCCCTTTTCTTGAAAGTTGGAAATGGCGACGTGGCCAAGTGGTAAGGCAGAGGCCTGCAAAGCCTTCACCCCCGGTTCGAATCCGGGCGTCGCCTCCAAACCTTCTTATGAGATCCCTTTTTTACCGTGCTAGGAATAGATCCTGATGCCGACGTAGGCGGCATCCTCGGGCAGCCCTCTTTGGCTGTACACCTCGGATAGCGGCAGCGCCGACACGCGCCAGGTGTACGTGGCGCCGGATATGTCGATGGTGCCCGACATGAAGGTGTTGCCCGACGAATCCTCGCCGGAATCGACCCCGGCGGCAGCGGTGTCGAAGCCTTGGCTGCGCGCGGCGTTGCCCGTCGCCCGCTCGAGGCTGCCAGAGGTGAAATCGGCATAGTGTATGACCATGTTGATGCCCTGCTCGCGGTCGACGCGCAGATCCCACGAGCCGTTCAGCAGCAGCGCGGCTTCCGAGGGGGTGAGCGAAGCGGTGCCCTTGAGGTAGAGCGCGCCTGCATCGAGCAGCGACACGCCGGGCGGCAGCTTGATGACATCGAATGGCTCGGTGGAGCCTGCGGGCGTGCGCTCATAGAGCGTGTCGCCGCTCTGTTCGAGCTTGGCCAAGATGCCCGCATCGTCGAGCGGGATGAGCTCCGGCAGCGAGGGCAGGTTCAGGTCGACCTCGCGCTGGATGCTCTCATCGAGGCGCGCCTGCTCGCGCGCGGGCCCGTTGAACACGCCATCGAGATAGAGCGCCAGCATGACGACGCCGATGATGACGGCGACCAAGAACAGGATGCGTGAGCGCCGCACGACGGTCCGGGGCGGCTCTATGGGGCGCGCGAGCCCCTCGCCGCTCAGGTAGAGCACCTTCCCATCGGGGGACAGGCGCTTATCGGCGCCACCCGGCTTGCCCTTGCCCTCGAGCTTGCGCATCAGGAATGCGGGCGGCTGGGGCATCGGCTTCTCGGGCGCTGCGGCTCGCTCGACCTTCGCACCCTTCGCAGCCCGCTCGCCCTTCTCAGGCGGCATCTTCGGGCTTCGCTGCGGACGGCTTCCCTGAGGCTTCTTCTTCGTGCGCGCCGGGCGGCTCTCCTGCTCGCCCTCTTCGTCGGCACCGGTGCCCTCAGCGAGCGCTTCCTCAGCTTCAGGAGCGGCTTTCTGCGCCTTCTCCTCGGTCTGCTCAGGCTGCTCGGGGCGTTCGGCCTCGGACATCTCCTCGGGCTTCTTCGGTGTCTTTTTCTGGGGATCTTGCCCGGCAGGCATAGGCGCTCCTCAACGAATGGTCATCGTTTGCGATTATACCATTGCCTCACCGGGTGCTCTTTGCTAGCCTAGCTGCATGGATCTGAGCATATTCACAACGCCCGAGGCTTGGATAAGCCTCCTCACGCTGACCTTCCTGGAGATCGTCCTGGGCGTGGACAACATCGTCTTCATCTCCATCACCACGAACCGGCTCGACGAGGGCAAGCGCCATATCGGGCGCAAGCTGGGCTTGGCCGGCGCGCTCGTCATGCGCGTGCTGTTCCTGTGCTTCGCCAGCTGGCTCGTCCACATGACCGTGGGGCTCTTCACGGTGGATATCGGCGCCTTCGCGCACGAGTTCACCGTGCGCGACCTGGTGATGCTCGCTGGCGGTGCGTATCTCGTCTACAAGGGCATCCGCGAGCTCGCCGACATGCTGAAGCTGACCGAGCTGAAAGCCGAGCATTCCCACGAGCACCGCCAGGCGCATCGCATAACGCTCGCGCAGGCGGTCGGCACCATCATGGTCATGGATGTCGTGTTCTCCATCGACTCGGTCATCACGGCGGTGGGGCTGGCAGAGCATCTCATCATCATGGTACTGGCCGTGGTCATCGCCATCGTCATCATGATGGTGTTCATCGATCCCATATCCGAGTTCATCAACAAGAATGCCGAGATGAAGATTCTCGCACTGACCTTCATTGCGATGATCGGGCTTCTGCTGGTGCTCGATGCGCTGGGCATTCACAC
>CAJTXX010000095.1 GCA_910584145.1 uncultured Eggerthellaceae bacterium
CGATGCGCGTATGCAGGTCTATCAGGCCCGGCATCAGAGCCGCCACGCCGAAGTCCTCTACGTCCTCGTCGGGGTAGCGCAGGCGCAGCGAATCGAGGTCGCCGATGTCGGCGATGCTGTCGCCGCGGACCAGCACAGCGCCATTCAGGATGGGCTCGCTGGTGACGGGGAACACGTATTTCGCTGTGATGAGCATTGAACCTCGCTTGCTGTGGATTCCTTTTCGCAGCATGATAGCAGAGCGCGGGCGCCTTCCGGGAGCCCGCGCGCTATCTGAGCAGCCCTGCGGCGCGAGCTGGCCGCGCCCCGGGCCGCGCTATTCGGAAGCGGGCTGCTCGCCCTCGGCGGCAGGCTGCGCCTCGGCACCATCGGCCACAGGCTCTATGACCGCGACATCGTACGCAGCGCCCTCGGGCATGTCGTTGGTATGCACGTCGGCCTTATTGAGATAGCCCTGCATGAATTCGCTGAACACCTGGTTCTGCATGACCGAATCGGCCTGAGCGCGATAGGTTGCCACCACGTCAGCCGGGATGTCAGCGAGCGATGCCGCATCGGCATGGTCCGGGTCGTATATCTGGATCATGCTCAGCACCAGCGCATCGTCTGCTTTCGCCCGCTGCACGCCGGACGCCTCGGCCATCTTCACCGCCGCGCGGTCTATCAGGTCGGCCAGATCCGTGCCGCCCGACTGGCGCATGGCAGAGGTGATCTGGGCTACCAGCGTATCCAACTGGCTGGTGCCGGTGGCTTTGTAGAACAGCCCGCGCTGGAGCAGTTGCTGGCGCAGGTTGTCGCGGTACTGCCCCTCGGTCAGGCCGGATTGCTTCAAGATGATGCGCCAGCTCGACTGGTTGCCGGCGCTCTCCTTCGCCTGCTCGAGCGCGCTCTCCACGTCCTCGTCGGTCACCTCGACGCCGTTCTCCTCGGCAGCTTGGCGCACCACTTCCTGCTCTACGAAGCTATCGACCACCAGCTGGCGCAGCGATTCGGGCGTGTACTCGTTCTGGCCCATGTAGGCGCCCCACGACTCATCGTCGGTCAGCTTGTTCGTCTGGCGGAAGTTGTCTATGTAGGTATCGACCGCCTTCTCGCCTATCTCCACCCCGTTCACGGTGGCGGCCACGCCGGCAGAGGTGTCGGTCACATCTATGGCGGGCAGCTCCGGTTCGGTGCTCTGCTGCGGCTGCGGCTGCGACGCGCAGCCAGCCAGCGCGAAGGCGGCGAGCGCGGTAGCGCACAGGGCCGCGGCGATCTTCTGGTAGCTCTTCTTCATCGTGGTCGTCTCTCCTATGGTCCGCGAATATGCGTTCGCTCCATTCTACATGCCGCGCACGGCCCAGCCGCGCTCATGTTGCGAAAGCGTGAAACATACAATTACAATTCAAATCTACCTGACAGAGAACGCTCAGCCAGCAAGGAGATAGCGTGATATCAGAGCGCATCCTGACCACGATAGTGAAGACGATGACGCGCCGCACGCTGGCGCTCAAGCCCACCGACGAGGTGCTCATGCCCGCGCCCGAGGACGGGCGCCGCTACATGCTGTACATGCATGTGCCGTTCTGCGAGCGGCTGTGCCCGTATTGCAGCTTCAACCGCTACCCCTTCCGCGAAGAGGTAGCGCGGCCGTACTTCGCCAACATGCGCAAAGAGATGCTGATGCTGGCCGATCTAGGCTATGACATCGAGAGCATCTATGTGGGCGGCGGCACCCCCACCGTGATGCTGGACGAGCTGTGCGAGACGCTCGACCTCGCGCGCGATGTGTGGGATATCGACGAGG
>CAJTXX010000096.1 GCA_910584145.1 uncultured Eggerthellaceae bacterium
TATGCACCCAATCAGGGAACACAGGCTTCTCAAGCGGGATATAACCCATATAATCAGCTGCTACACAGTAGATCTGGTAGTACTCTTCGCGCAGTTGCGCTGCCATCGCGTAGTAATATGCGGCACCGGCAGCATCCCCATTGCTCGCTGCGATCATCGCACTGCGGGTAGCTTGGACTTGCTGATTCGCATTGACGACTTTCTTTGCAAGTTGAGCTACCGAAGCGGATACCCTGCCGGCTATGTAGCTCCTTGAGGAGCCGCGCTGCTGGTCGCGATAAGTGCGGAATTCAGGGCTTTGCCTCTGCAATGACGCAGGTGTAGATGGTACGACCCTCTTCCCGTAGCCTGTTGGGCGTGATAAGTGCCCTGATGGGTCGGAGAAGTTCACCGGGTCTGCCGAGCAATACAAGTAGCGATTCAACGTGAGCGGCGATGTGACCGTGCCGAGCAACGTATCCGCCACGCCGAATGCGCCGGTGTCTGGCTGGTAGTAGCGGGCGCGCAGGTATTGCAGGTGCGTCGTGGGGTTGTATTCCTCGGCATTGAAGCCGTAGGTTGGGGTCTCGCCGAGGGCGGTGCCTGCGGCTTGCTCTCCGAACGGCGTATAGGCATGCCAAGAGGTCACGCTCGTAGCTTCTATCGTCTGCACGACCGAGCCGCGGCCATCGGTCATATATGAGGTGACAGATGTCTCGGACACGCTCGCTAGGCGCTCTATGCCATACACTTCTCGCGCGGTGCCCGTGCGGGTGGATGTGCTGGCCATGACTTGCGACACCTCGGTGACAGAGGAGCTCGCATAGCACACCACGTCGTAGTTGGTATCGGTGATGCTGACCACATACGGCACGGGTATCACGCCGAGCGCGGCAGATGCCGCTTTGCGGTCGCGCTCTGACACACCCAGGCGGCTGAGCTGCCCTAGCGCATAATCAGGGAAGCGCAGCGGCAGCTCGTCTGCGTGCTTGGGCAGCGCATCTTCGAGCAGCGCTCGCAGCCATGCGGTCGCATGCACGATGGTGGCGGGGTTCACGCTGGCGAGGCATGCGCCGCCGGTGAGGATGAACCCATGCCAGAACAGATCGGGCACCGGTGCGCTCGCATGGTGCGCTTCGTCGGGCGCGAAGGATGCGCGCTCAGCATCGAAGGCACCGCTCTCGGGCTCATCTTCTCCTGACGCACCCTGCCCGATCGCGGTGAGCGCCGCGTCGAAGAGGGTCTCGGTGCGGTCGGTGTGATAGATGCTCGTCTGCATGACGCGGTTGCCGTCGCCATCGTAGGTGGCCGCCATGAGCAGCCGCCCACCTTGGCTGACCGCTTCCAGGCGGTCTTCCACGCCGTAGAGGTATTCGGTGGCCTCTTCGCCTTCGGCTGTCTTAGAGACGAGCCTGCCGGCGGCATCGTAGGTGTATTCGCAGGCGCCGTCGCGCGTGCTCTGGGAGCGTATGAGGCGGTCGTCCTCGTCGTAGGTGAACGTGACCTCGCCTGAGCGGTCGCCCTCGCGGTGCAGGCGCACCCGGTTGCCGGCGGCGTCGTAGTCGTACGTCTCTTGGGCTCGTGCGCCGTCTAAGACCTCGGTGCAGCTCGCGAGCTTGCCATCAGGGGTGTAGGTGAACGCGAGCTCGCGCGCATGGACAGCGCCCGTCTCGTCTTCGATCTCGCTCTCTTCGCTGGTTATGCTGCCTTCGGCGTCATAGCCATACCGGTAGGCAGAGAGAACTCCCCCCC
>CAJTXX010000097.1 GCA_910584145.1 uncultured Eggerthellaceae bacterium
GGTTGATTCGCAAAGCCAGCCGTACACCATAGCTGCTCAGGGATGATCCATGCTCAGCCGATCACCTCAGCGCCATCGAAGCCGTCTGATCTTGTCGATATCGCTGTTCGGCTGGGTATGAGAGCGCGATATGGCCTGCGAGCCGTCGGCGTCCTCCAGACTCAGCCGGACGGCCCTCGCGCATGCGCTCTCGCGCGGATATGCCCCTATCGCGCTGCTATCCCAAAGGCGCCATCCCCCTCGCTTCCCGATCGGCGTTGATAGCGGTCAAGGTCATGTCGAGCTTCTCGTAGGGAACCTCCTCCATCCCGAGCGCGCACATGATCGCCTCTGCCGCATCAGGCATCGCCGCGCGCATCATGGCGAGCGGCGACAGCCCCATGAGGGAGGGTCTCGGCTGCGAGTTCATATGCGACATGAGGACAGAGCAGTCGCGCTCGTCGAGCTCATCGAAGGCGATGTTGCGCCCTTTGGGCAAGATCTTGCGCAGCTCGACATGATTGCGCTCGCAGGCTGCCTTCTGCTGGCTTGCCCGCACATCGCAGTAGTAGATGCGGCACCTCTTGCCTCCTGAGCGCGACCTCTCGAGCCGCTCGGGCCAGCAGAACTCGGTCCCATTGTCGGTGAGGATGCAGCCGAACAGGCTCCTGAACATCGCCCCTCCCAGCGCCTCCTCCAGCATATCGAGCGCGCCTGCCACCTCTTCTGGGGCCTTGTTGCGCAGGAGGAGCGCTAGTTGGAGCTTGCAGGGCCGCAGGTACAAGGTGAGCAGGCACTGCCCATCGCGCGCCCTCCCGATCACGGTGTCCATCTCGCAAGCGCCATCGCGCATCGCATCGGCGAGCTCCAGGAAGGCTGCGTAGGAGCGCTCCTTCCCATGCGAGGTGGGCCTTATCTCCCGCTTCTCGCGCCTGGGCTTATAGCCCACCTGCCGGCGCAGGTCCATGTTCGACATCCCGAAGTATCCCCGCGATATCCACCTATAGAGGGTCGAGGGCGCAAGGCGCAGATGGGGGTGCGCTGCGCATATCTGCTGCGGGGAGAGGCCCCGTGCGAGGTCTGATCTGATCGTGAAGGCGACCCGCTCGAAGTCCTCCTCGCGCGCGTTGATGCCGCGGCGCGCATCCCTGAGCGCCGAGTCGGCCAAGGCTTGCGCGTATATCGCCGAGTACTCGCATCTCTCCTTGCGCCCGCAGGCCCTCGGGAAGGTGAAGCATCCGTTGCACACCCAAGGCCACGAGGCGAGGTGCGCGCACTTCTCATCGATGGGCGCATCTCCCACGCGCATGCCCCGCAGGCCCTTCTTAGCCCATGTGCGGTTGCGCTTGACCTCGTCTGCCACCGTGGAGGGCGCCCGCCCGATGGATCGGGCTATCTCGCGGCATCCCTTCCGAGAGGCGAGCCCCGCCTCGATGGCGCGCCTGTCTGCCTTGGTGAGCCTGCTGTAGCGCACGCCTTGGTCATCCATGATATCCTCCTTGCCGTTGTTGGGAAGCGGCAGGGGCGCTTGGTGGGATCCGGGGTGCGAGCCTGGGTCTCGATCGTCTAAGCGCTCCTCCGCATCCTCGCGATTCTCGCACTCATCAAGACGTGTTCGGCTGACTATGGAGGAATATCCGGGAGATCCCCGTCTGTTCGGCTGACAATAGAAATCAATC
>CAJTXX010000098.1 GCA_910584145.1 uncultured Eggerthellaceae bacterium
GCGCTATCTCATCGCCATCGCCAGCCACGGCTCCATCAGCGCCGCGGCCCACACGCTCTACGTGTCGCAATCGAGCCTGTCGGTAGCCGTGCGCGACATCGAGCGCGAGACCGGCGTCACCATCTTCGAGCGCTCCAACCGCGGCATCACACTCACGAGCGACGGCGTGGAGCTGCTCGGCTACGCGCGGCAAGTGGTGGAGCAGGCCGACCTCATGGCCCAGCGCTATTCCGGTCGCGGCGATGGGGGCAACCAGGCCCAGCGCCTCGCCATCACCTCCCAGCACTACGCCTTCGTCGTGGAGGCCTTCCTTGAACTGGCCGAGGAATACGAGGGGGACGCCTACAACTTCTCGCTGCGCGAGACCCGCACCGCCGAAGTGATCGAGGACGTGCGCGACTTCCGCAGCGATTTGGGCGTGCTGTACCTGTCGTCGTTCAACGAGAGCGTCATCGGCCACGCCTTAGAGGATGCGAACCTGTCGTTCAACCTGCTGTTCTCCGCCCAACCGCACATCTTCGTCAGCGCGAGCCACCCCTTGGCCGAGCGCACCGAGGTCACCATCGAGGATTTGGCCCCCTACCCGCGCTACGCCTTCGAGCAGGGCAACGCCAACTCGTTCTTCTACGCCGAGGAGCCCTTCGCCGAGCTGCCCCACGCCAAGCGCATCGCCGTGAGCGACCGCGGCACGTTGTCGAACCTGCTGGCGCACCACGACGGCTACACCATTTCCACCGGCGTACTCTCCAGCGAGATGCACACGGGCATTGCCAGCGTTCCTTTGGCCACCAAGGAGCTCATGCGCGTGGGCTACATCGTGCACAACGAGCGCCAGCTGTCCGATTTGGCCCAGCGCTACATCGAGAAGCTGAGCCTGTTCGTGGAGGGCTATCAGATCGGCCTAGCGGGCCTGTAGGCAGCGCCCGCAACGTATCCGAGAGCCGCCGAGCGGCCTTCTCAATCCCGCGGCTCCATATCCAGCAGGTCGAACAGCTCCTGGCGCGTGTGGATGTCGAGCTTCTGGTAGATATGGCGCACGTGGGCCTTCGCGGTGCCGTTGGCGATAACGAGCTCTCGCTCGATGATGCCCACGGTCTTATGCTGCGCCAAGAGGAGCAGTACCTCCTCTTCCCGGGCCGAGAGCTTATAGCGCCGCGCTATCTCGGCGCAACGGTCGGCCAGCTCCTGCTTGCGGGCCAAGGCCGCCGAATCGGTGCCCCCCCGAGAGGAAATTCGCGCCCCAGCGGCTCGTGAGATCACGCTCCGAGAGGAGGATAGTCGTTGCCGCCACCACGGCCACCAGGGCCAGCAACGCCACGGCCATATCCCCCATCGCGCCCAGTATCTCCTGACTCTCCACCGCATCCGCCGTCATGCGCCCGAGCCACATGACCACCTGGCGCACCCCGCGCTCGATGCCGAACAGCCAGATAGCCGACACGCCGAAGCGGTAGCAGATGTTCGCCATGATGAGCATGATGATGATCGACTGGGCCGTATAGGCGCCGCTCATGCAGAAGTTCGCGGCCTGGCCCTGCACATAGCCGAACAGCGGCACGATGGTGAGGGCCACCACCACGAGCGGCAGAGCGACCCGGTATATGAGGCTGAAGTCGAAGCGGCCACCGCGCATGGCGACGCCGAGGTAGACGAGCAG
>CAJTXX010000099.1 GCA_910584145.1 uncultured Eggerthellaceae bacterium
TCCCATACAGGCAGCTAGATTCTCTTCCAGTTGTCCCAGAGAGCTAACACCGCAGATGATGCTCGTGATGAATTCCTTGCTCAGGAGCCACTGATACGCTAATGCCACCGGGGATAGGTTCGCCTCACCCGCGATTTCGATGATCGTATTCAGGGCATTGAGGTTCTGCTCCTTGCAATAGCGCGCGATATATCCTTTGTCTGAGCTCAGACGACAGTTTTCGGCAAAGCTTCCTTTTCGGTGCTTGCCTGTCAAAAGGCCACCCGCTAATGGATTGTAGACCGTAAGCCCCAACCGATGCCATTCGATACATGGAACCACCTCATCATCAAGGCTTCTCGAAAGCATGTTGTACACGTTCTCGCTGACGACAGGCGCATAGGTGCCTTGCTCTTTTGCTGTATAGAGGAGGGAGCAAATTTGCCATGCTGCGAAGTTGCTCACTCCATAGTGCAATATCTTTTCGCTTTCTATGAGCACGTTCATGGTTTGGACTAGTTCCCCGAATGACACGTTCGGATCTGGCGCATGAAGATATAGGATGTCTAAGTAATCAACGCCAAGCCTTTTGAGCGACGCTTCAACATGGCGGATCACGGTCGAACGAGAGAGTCCTCTGTCGAGTATTGATGCTGAAGTGGCTAGACCGCACTTGGAGGCTAATATCACGCTCTCTCGGCGGTCTCTGATAGCCTTGCCTGTAATGATCTCACTCTGCCCATCGGTGTAAACATCGGCAGTGTCGATGAAGTTGACGCCCCGGTCGATCGCCTCTCGTATGATGGCTATACCTTCTTGTTGGGATACCTGTGCACCGAAGGTCATGGTCCCCAAGCAGATTCGGGACACGATCTGACCGGTAACTCCTAATGCTCGGTACTCCATATCACTCCTTGATCGCTTTCACTCTAGATAAACCAGTGCCGCCTCCGTGGTCGATCGATGCATTGACCACAGACTCTGCATCACCCCTTGCTGCTCCGCAATGGACGCAGTTATCTAAAAAGGGGGGATTACGCACCTCGCATTGGGCACAATCCCACCCCGGACGGATATCGACCCTACTCCATGACAGCGGTTCTTTTCCGCATGTTCCGCACCCTGTACAGACGTATCCACACACGATCTTGTCTTTTGTAAGTATGTGTTGGGGCGGTTTATAATCCTGCGAGAGCTACGAGGGGCGGGGCAGCAGCGCAAACCAGTATTATCATGCAGATCACTGCAGGCACCTCCACCTTGATTAGCTCCTTCATCGAGAACTGTCCATACTCAAAGGTATACGCTTTCAATGGATCAAGCGGTAGGAAGAACACCATTGCTCCGAATGCAGTTCCTACAGCCACGATGATGGCAGGATTGACACCAACTCCAAGCGCTATCGCTATAAGGGCGGGCACAGCCATAGCGGTAACGGGTGGTCCAGCCGGCACGACGACACGAATGATGATGATCAGCATTGCCGATAAGAAGACCATGAGTATCGGGTCGACGAATGCGAGCCAACTGAAGAAGTTGTCAACAGCCCAAGGGACGAGTCCTGTGACGGTGTTGGCATTCGCGATGATCATGATGCCCGCTAGGAAGAAGAGTAGATCCCAGGACGCCTCCTTTTTGAACGTTTCTGCATTCACG
>CAJTXX010000100.1 GCA_910584145.1 uncultured Eggerthellaceae bacterium
CCCACGCGGGTGAATATCTTGTCGACCACGCCGATATGGGCGCTCTGTGCGGCCACGTAGCAGCCGGCCTGAGCCATGATGACGTTGAGGGCGGTCTGGCGCAGCAGGGCTGATTTGCCCGACATGTTGGGGCCGGTGATCATCATTATCTGGTCGGTGTCGTTGTCGAGGGTGACGCTGTTGCTGATATATGGCTCGCCGGGCGGGAGGCGTCGCTCGATGACGGGGTGGCGTGCCTCGACGAGCTCGATGCGCAGGGAGTCGTCGACGGTGGGTCGGGTGTAGTGATTCTCGGCAGCCACGCGGGTGAATGCGTTGAGCACGTCGAGCCGCGCGAGGATGGATGCGTCGAGGCGGAGGGCGCCCATGAACGAGTCGACGGCGGCAGTGAGGGCGGCGTAGAGGCGTGCCTGTATGGATTCGATCTTGTCCTGAGCTGAGAGGATCTTCTCTTCGTATTCCTTGAGTTCCTGGGTGATGTATCGCTCGGCGTTGACGAGGGTCTGCTTGCGTATCCACTCGGGGGGCACCTTGTCGCGGTGTGTGTTGGTGACCTCGATGTAGTAACCGAACACGTTGTTGTAGCCTATCTTGAGCGAGCTGATGCCGGTGGCCTTGCTCTCGCGGGCCTGTATCTGGAGCAGGTAGTCCTTGCCAGAGTAGGCTATGGCGCGGAGGTCGTCGAGCTCGGGGTCGACGCCGGAGCGTATGTAGTCGCCCTTGGGCGAGGCGTCGTCGGCTATCTCGCGTGCTATGCGGTCGCGGATCGAGGCGCAGGGGTTGAGCTGCTCGCCCATGGAGCGGAGCGAGGGGTCGGGCGAGCGCATGCACATCTCCTTTATCGGAGGTATCTGGTCGAGTGCGTTGCGTATCTGGAGCATGTCGCGGGGTGTGGCGCGACCCGATGCGACTTTCGACAGCAGGCGCTCGAGGTCGCCGACGCGCAGCAGGCAGTCGGCGATGTCGTCGCGGTCGTCGGGCGCCTTGAAGAAGGCTTCCACCACGTTGAGGCGCTCGTTGATGGCCTTGGGGTCTTTGAGCGGGAAGAGCATCCACCGGTGCAGCAGGCGCGAGCCCATAGGGGTGACTGTGCGGTCGAGAACGTCGAGGAGGCTCTTGCCGTCCTCGTCGAGGGGATTTACCAGCTCGAGGTTGCGCACGGTGAAGCGGTCGAGGCGCACGTAGCGCTCTTCCTCGATGCGCGATATGCCGGTGATGTGGCTCAGGCGGGTGTGCTGAGTGATGTCGAGGTAGTGGAGCACGGCGCCGGCGGCGACGATGGCGTCGGTCATGCCGTGGAGGCCGAAGCCCTTTAGCGATGCGGTGCCGAACTGTGTGCGCAGGCGGTCGTTGGCGGCGTCGGAGGTGAAGAGCCACTCGTCGAGCTCGGTGATGAGGCAGCGCTCGGAGAGGGTGTCGCAGGCGCGCCCTTTGAGGCCGCGCTGCACCAGCAGCTCCTTGGGAGCCTCCATGATGTCCCGCGCGCCGTCCTCGCCGA
>CAJTXX010000101.1 GCA_910584145.1 uncultured Eggerthellaceae bacterium
CACGGCTTCGAGCGCATCGGCGCGCAGGGTGGTGGCGCACTCGCGTATGCCGGCATGCACCGCGCGCCCGATGCGCGCGGCATCCAGCTGCGGCGCGGCCGCCATCAGTAGACCATGCCCATCGCCTCGCGCACCTCATCGAGCGTCGTCTGCGCCACATCGGTCGCCCGCCTGTTGCCCTCGGCGAGCACCTCGCGGATATAGGGCAGGTCGCGCTCCAGCTCGCGCCGGCGCTCGCGGATGGGTGCCAGATACGCGTTCACGCTCTCGGTCACGTACGCTTTCAAGGCGCCCGCACCGGCATCCCCTATCTCGGACGCTATGTCCTCCTCGGTGCGCCCGGTAGCGAGCGCGGCCGTGGTCAGCAGCGCGCTCACGCCGGGGCGCCCCTCCACGTCGAAGGTGATGGTGCGCTCGCTGTCGGTGCGCGCCTTCTTGATGAGCTTCGCCGTCTCTTCGTCGGTCGCGGAGAGCGCTATGGCGTTGCCGTAGCTCTTCGACATCTTGCGGCCGTCGAGGCCGGGCAGGAGCACGCTCTCGGTGAGCAGCCCCACCGGCTCTGGGAACACCTTCGCGTAACGCTCGTTGAAGCGGCGCGCTATCTGGCGCGTCTGCTCGATGTGGGGCAGCTGGTCTTTGCCCACCGGCACGATATCGCCCTTGCAGAACAGGATGTCGCATGCCTGATGCACCGGATAGGTCAAGAGCAGGCCCGTCAGCGCATGGCCCGATGCCTCCTGCTCGGCCTTCACCGTGGGGTTGCGCAGAAGCTCCGACTCGCTCACCAGCGACAGGAACGGCAGCATCAGCTGGTTCAGCGCCGGCACGCTCGAATGCGTGAAGATCATGGTGCGCTCAGGGTCTATCCCGCACGCCAGGTAGTCGATCACCATGTTCATCACGTTGTCGGCGATGTGCTCGGTGGTGTCGCGGTCGGTTATCACCTGATAGTCGGCGATCACGATGTTCGTCTTCACGCCGGCGTCCTGCAGGCGCACGCGCTCGATGATGGTGCCGAAATAGTGCCCCAGGTGCAGCCGCCCCGTGGGCCGGTCGCCCGTCAGCATGGTGAAGCTCTCGGGGTGCTCCGCCAGCTCGGCCTTCACCTCGTCGCTCTTCGCCTTCTGCGCTAGGAATGTCTGCGATTCGCTTGCCATGTCAGTCGCTCCCTATCCGATGCGTATGCCGCACGCAAATTGTCCTTGAAGATATCAGCAAGGAACAGTATAATGAATCGCTGTTCCGGTCGCTTGGCTCAGCGGGAGAGCATCGCCTTCACACGGCGGGGGTCACAGG
>CAJTXX010000102.1 GCA_910584145.1 uncultured Eggerthellaceae bacterium
GTCATTGCACCATCAAGATGACAGGTGGTGATCTATGATGGTCCATGAGAGCAAGACCAGATACGAAGCGATCGAGAAGGTCAGAGGGGGAGCTTCGCTTAGGAAGGCCGCATCCGAGGTTGGAGCGAGCTACGAAAGCGTCAGGAGATGGTGCCGAAGAGCAGGCATCGCCTTCGCACCCGGTTCGATGGGAGGTGCCATCCTGGACACGGCGAGAAAGGCCCGGACCTCTGGTGGGCGAAGGCTGCGGATCGAGCATAGGCTCACCATCGCTGTAGGGATCTGCGCGAACCTGACGCATGGGCAGATAGCCCACGGCATCGGATTCTCGCGCACGACCGTGGGAAGGGAGATCGCCCGACACGGCGGACGCGACGACTACGACCCTTATCTGGCTCAGATGCGAGCTGACAGAGACGCTAGGCGTCCGAAGGCGCGCAAGATCGACGAGAGTTCGCGGGTGAGAGGATATGTCTTGGAGAAGCTGTCTCAGCGTTGGTCTCCGATGCAGATATCGACGACGATGAAAGAGGACTTCCCTGATGATGAGGAGATGAGAGTGAGCCACGAAGCGATCTACCAGGCCCTCTATGTACAGGGCAAAGGGGCGCTGCGCCAAGAGCTCAAGCTCGAAAAGGCGCTGAGAAGCGGGAGGAGGAACCGCCTTCCCCAAAGCAGGCTTGCCGCCAAGCGCGGCAAGGACAAGTCTTGGGTAGAGGGTTGCGAGATATCGCTCAGACCAGCCGAGGTAGCCGACCGGGCGGTGCCGGGGCATTGGGAGGGAGACCTCGTGATCGGCGGGGATATGCGAAGCTGCCTCATCACGCTCGTCGAGCGCCAGACGCGGTTCGTGCTGGTGAGCAGGTTGGAGCTCCATCCCACAGAGCTCGTCACCTCAAGGTTGGCGAAGATGGTCGAAGAGATCCCGAAGGCTCTCATGCGCACCATCACATGGGATCAGGGCATGGAGATGGCCTCGCACAGGTCATTCACCAAGGAAACAGGCGTGAAGGTCTACTTCTGCGATCCGCATTCTCCCTGGCAGCGCGGCACCAACGAGAACACCAACGGGCTCATCCGTGACTACTTCCCGAAGGGCACTGACTTCACGAAGGTGACCGATGAGGAGGTGCAAGAGATGCAGGATCAATTGAACGGCAGACCCCGGCAGACGCTCGGCTGGCAGAACCCGGCAGAGGCCTTCTCACGACTTCTGGCGAAAGTAGCATAAGGTGCATTCACCGCTTGAAACCGCCC
>CAJTXX010000103.1 GCA_910584145.1 uncultured Eggerthellaceae bacterium
CTCTACGCCGTCTGGCAGATGGTCTACAGCATCACCTGCCCGACGGATAGCACGGCTGCCATCGTGTTAGATGCATCCGAGAAGCAGGTGATGCGAGCGAGCGAGGTCGCGCTCACCTCCACGACCCCAGCAGAGATAGCGGTAGGGGCGAAGTCCGAGTACAACGCATCCACCTTCGAGAAGGTCTTCCCCGATACCCGCGTTCGCGATGTGGGGTTCGCATTCACCGAGCGGGGCTCATCTGAGGAGAAGTGCTTCCCGCTCACAGGCAGCTCCCCCTATGGGTGGGTCAGCTGGCAGGGCGAGGACATCATCGCAAGCGAGCTCACGCGCATACCGAAGGGCTCAGGGGCTGCCGGCCCCGCAGCACGCCGCGAAGCCACGCTCAGCCTGGACTTCAACCCCAACTCGGTGAACATCAGCCATGAGCTGCAATACGAGGATGGCACGATGCTGCACGACGAGGACGGCAACGAGCAGACGGGCTCAGGACTTCTCATGAACGGCACGCGCTGGAAAGACCCCATAGCGCGCATCACGTGGATGTTCAAGCCGGTGGAGGAGAGCGCTCTCACCTACACGCTCCTGCCCTCCATGCCAGCAGCTGGCAGCGCCCCTGGGCATGGGACGGGCGCGATAGAGGCAGACGCGCGGCCCTTCGAAGGCGACTAGCACACGCATCAGCATCGACCCGCTCGGGAAGCGCTAGCCGATAGCGCTTCCCTGAGAGGACCTATACCTATCAACCCGCGATCGAGGAACGACATGGCAAACGAGAACAACAACCAGCATATGCGCACCCAGCAAACGAATGCAGCATTCGCGCCAGAGCGGCAAGCTCCCTTAGGGGCAGCGAGCAGCATGCAGCCAGGGCATACAGCACGGCCAGCTGCTACGGACGCGCCCTCGCACAAGAGGACCATCCTCATCGTGGCAGGCATCGTCATCGCCGCTATCGCCATATGGGCATGCGTGTGGCTGTTCGCTTGCAACGGGGCGTCTCTGTTCGACCCTGATGCGCGCGATGGGCAGGCGCCCTACAAGAGCGCAGAGGAGATGCAAGCAGAGCTCGACCGGGTGGTCGAGGAGGGCATGTTCAACATCTCGATAGCGAGCTCCATCCAGTTCGATGAGGGCACATCCTCTGGCACGGCCTACATCGAGAACGTG
>CAJTXX010000104.1 GCA_910584145.1 uncultured Eggerthellaceae bacterium
CTAGCTCTTCCTTCACCTGAGGCGCCAGCTTGCCGGAGGAGAGATCGATCACCGCCACGAGCATATCCAGGAACTCCAAGTCCCCGTGGTAGCACTGAATGGCCTCATCCAAAAGCGGCCAAACCTTCTCAGAGCGATTCTCTGTGGTAGCGCCGAGCGCGCAAAGGAACCGCACAGCAGAAAGGCGAAGGGGTCCGGAATCCTCATCGAAGAGCGCTGTTTCCGCACCCAAGAGCGCTTTATCGCAGGAGCGGGAATCCAGAGAG
This sequence comes from uncultured Eggerthellaceae bacterium, assembly GCA_910584145.1. GTDB lineage: Bacteria > Actinomycetota > Coriobacteriia > Coriobacteriales > Eggerthellaceae > Adlercreutzia_A. The sequence goes on from CAJTXX010000104.1 coordinate 267, forward strand.
ACCAGCTCTGTCAGGGCATCCAAAACCTCCCAGCGCGTCTGAGCCTCAGGACGATTCAGGGCATCAATGATATCTGCCGCGAAAGGAGCCACTTTCTCTGGGGAGTCCTTAGCCACAGCAGCGATGACAGCCGCAGAATTCTGGCGATCCCGTCGCGATGATCCAGCTAGGCTCGCAACATGCTTCTCCAGGGTCTTCTTGTTCTTGATGGCTGCTGCTGCAGCTTCTTTGACATCATCGCTGCGTGTGCTCATGCAGATTGCTCCTTACGCATAGGAAGGGACTAGATATCCCATGGTGTTCCATTATATATGAGAAAGGGGAGCCTGTAGCTCCCCTCGTAATCCTTGTGCGTTGGATGTCCCCAGACGCACGAAAGCGCCCCTCGTGGGCGGAACGTCCTAGTCTCCCGCGGCCTGACGCCGCAGTACCCTCGGCGATGCCGGGCTTAACTGCCGAGTTCGGAATGGGATCGGGTGATCCCCGGCTCCATGGTTCCGCCCACGAGAGGCGCTTCTCTTAAAGGATGCACCCTCGCGTCTGCATGCGCGCGTCGCGTCTCTCATGGGAGGTGCGCCGGATAGGTATACGAATCGCTGATGAGGTGAATCAGCATAGAAGAGCTCGGGCTATTAGTAACACTCGCCTCAAGGCCTCACAGCCCTTGCAGCTATGTCCTATCGACCAGGTAGTCTACCTGGGCCCTTACCGAAAAGGGGACCGATCTTGGGGGCGGCTTCCCGCTTAGATGCTTTCAGCGGTTATCCGTTCCGGACGTAGCTAGGCGGCCGTGCCGTTGGTCGACAACCGCGCCACCAGAGGTCCGTCCACCCCGGTCCTCTCGTACTAGGGGCAGCTCCCCTCAAT